>CANDCW010000103.1 GCA_947383275.1 uncultured Bacillota bacterium | reverse complement strand
CCCCGCCGGTGGAGGAGCTCTTTGCCATGGTGGACCGGGACATTGAGGCCAACGGACAGTGGTTTGGCCGGGTGGCCGTCGGCAGGGAGTGGGTGTTTGGGGATGAGGTGACCGCCATCTCACGCATCCGGGGGGTGTTTCCCCGGGATGAGATTGTCACCCGCCACGCCGGAGGGCGCCGGCAGAGCCACCGGATTATGGAGCTTTGGATTGTGGACGACCGCCGGCAGATCCAGGCCACCACCCTGCACAAGCCCGATGACCTGAAAGCGGCGGTGGCCTGCATCCGCCTGCGGGCCCCGGAGGCCTTTTTTGACAGCTACAAAAATATGTCCGACTTTACCAGCCAGTCTGACGAGGAGTGGCTGGCCACCGACCGTTCCCATGTGCGCCGGCGGGACCAGCGCCTGGCCCGGCAGGAGGACGAGTCCCGGCGGAACGCCGGGAATAATCCCGACTTTGTCCTTATGGACGAAAAGGGGAACCGGACCTCCCGCTTTGACCGCCGTACAGTGGAGGACCAGCTCACCAAGCTGAAGCAGCCTGGCCAGAGGTTGGAGCTGGAGCCGGTGGAGGCCATCCCCATGCCGGGGCTAGCGGGGGTGGCGCTCTCCCGGCTGGCCGCCGGCATAACCGGCCGGGGCCTGAGCCTGATTATCACCCTGAAAGCCTCCGCAGAGCCCTGTGCGCAGGAGGCTGTCTGCCCTGTGCTGGCCAAGCCGGTGAGCGAGCAGGAGGCGTGGCAGGCCCTCTTCGACCTGCTGGAGCGGAAGCGGCCCCCGGCCTTTGACCGGGAGTCGGGCTGGGAACCCCTCCAGGTGGGGGAACAGCCCCGTCCCCGCGCCCACGCCCGCCTGTCCCTCAGCGACCGGACCGGCGCCACCCGTGATTACAGCAGCTTCACCCGCCGGGACGTGGAGCTGGCCGGAGAGGGGCTGGACAGCGGGAAGTATACGGTGGTGGCCCTCTTCGCCGGGCCCAGATATCTGTACTTAAAGGCGGGCGGGCAGGCGGACGGCCGGGTGACCGTAAACGCCAGCCGCCCCGACCCGGATAAGCTCCGGGTGTTTGAGACCAAATGCACCGGCCGTCAGGCGCGGGAGTGGCTGCTCCAGATGTGGGAAGGCATCTTTGATCCCGATTTCTCCCAGTGGAAAGACATCACCAGACAGCTGGAGAAGAAACCGTAATGAAGGAAAGGAAGCGGACGACCATGGGCAAGTATTTCAGCGATGTTGTAGACCAAGCCATTGAGGACATTTATTACTGTTACGACCGGGAACGGGCGGCTTCGGCACTCCAGCCGCTGGCTGACGCGGCCAACGCCGGAGACGCCGACGCGGCCTATATTCTCTCCCGCTGTACCTCCGGCCCGGACTACAGCTGGGAGTACCACCCCTTCCGCGCGGACGATGAGGCCACTGAGCGGCTGATCCACCAGGCGGTCCGCGGCGGCAGCGCCATGGCGGTGCTGGGGGCCATGCGCTGCGGGATGCTCACCCCGGAGCTGGAGGAAGCCATGCCCTTCGCCACCCTGAAAGACGCCTGGAGCGTGGTCTACGACAAAGCCCAGAGGGGCTGCCTGTTCTGCCAGAACCTGATCGGCGGCAGCTACTACTGGCTGGACGTGGTGCGCATTGAAAACAAGGGCCCTGAGGATTTCCCGGACAAGGCGGGCTTCGGCGCCTGGCTGAGGGAGAGCACCTTGAAGTGCGTCTCCTGGTACGAGAGCGCCTTCAAAGGCGGCATGGGGGTGGCCGGGCGCAACCTCTACAACCTATACCAAAAGGGGGAGGAGGGCTGGCTCCCGCCCCAGCCCGAGAAGGCGGAGGAGGTGGCCCGCCTGGGCGCCAGCCTGGGATACCCCGACTGGCAGAAGATCTATGCCGGCCTCATCCTGGGCCGGGAGGGGCGGACCCAGGAGGCGCTGGACGCCTACCTGGCTGCGGCCAAGCAGGGGCAGCTGAACGCCTGGTTCTACATCGGCAAGGTGTATCAGGAGGGCAAGCTGGTGCCCAAAGACTGCCCCCGGGCTATGGAGTACTACGAGCTGGGGCTGCAGGACCCCGACGACGTGGGCTGCAACAACCGGGCCGGAGAGCTGCTGTTCCTGGGCGGGGACGGAGTCCCCCAGGACTACGGCCGCGCGGTCCAGCTCTTTGAGCGGGCCCACGCCCAGAACAATACCTGGGCCAACGACATGCTGGCTACCTGCCGCCTCTTCGGCTACGGCTGTCAGAAGGACCCTGCCCAGGCCCTCCGGCTGTTTCAGGAAGCGAACTACAGCACCAACCTGCTCAACTACGGCCTGGGCACCATCTACACTGAGGGCCTGGGCGTCCCGGCGGATATCAAAAAGGGCGTGGAATATTTCCAGAAGTGCCAAAACTATGCCCCCGCCCAGGAGGCCCTGCTGAAATTTAAAAAGACCCTCTTTGGTAAGTGGGTCCGCAGATAGAGAGCCCCGCGGCCTGTCCAGCTGGACAGGCCGCCTTTTTGTCCTTGACATACCTAGACCGCCAAGGTATAATATACCTAGATCAACAAGGTAAAACCGGACAAGGAGAAAGGATGGTAAACATGAAATTTGACAAGGGCCTGATGGCGGGGAGCGGGACGATGCTGGTGCTGTCGCTGCTGGAGGGGGGCGACATGTACGGCTACCAGATCATTGAGGAGCTGTCCCGGCGCTCCAACGACCTGTTCCAGATGAAGGAGGGCACGCTGTACCCCATCCTCCACGCCCTGGAGAAGGACAAGTGCCTGTCCTCCTACCAGCAGGAGGCCCCCACCGGGCGGATGCGGAAGTACTACAAGCTCACCCGGAAGGGCAGAAAGCTGCTGGACGGCAAGCGGGCGGAGTGGGCGGCGTTCCACCAGGGGGTGGACAGCGTGCTGTCCGGCGGGGCCAACGCCCTGGCGTAGGGAGAGGCTTCCATGAGAGAGAACATGGCGCTGCTGCGCTGGCTGGAGACGGCGGTGTCCGGCATCCGCTTCAAGCCCGACCGCCTGGCCGTCCGGGCGGAGCTGTACGCCCACCTGGAGGACAGAACCTTGGACCTGCTCCGCATTTTCCCGGACATGGACCCCGACGAGGCCCGGGACCGGGCCCTGTCCGGAATGGGGGATGCGGAGGAGCTGAAGAAAAAGCTGGGGAAAATCCACCGTCCCTGGTTGGGCTGGCTGTGGCAATTCAGCCGGGGGCTGATGTGGGGGGCGCTGGCGGTGCTCCTGGCTGTCTGCATCCTGAATAACGACCACTACCACAGCGCCGGCTTTCCCCTGTGGATGGACTGGACGGCTCGTTTTGCCGCCCCGGCGGAGGTCTCCCCGGAGAAGGCGCGGGTGGGGGATTTTACCTTTCAGATTGTAGAGGCGGTCTGGTTGGAGGACCGGGAGGAATACTTGCTGACCCTTCGGGTGTTCTCGCCCCGGTTTTGGGAACGGCTCAATGTGGGGGCCCTCTACAACGGCCTCACCGCCGTCACCCCGGACGGGGCTCGCTGTCCCATGCAGCGGGTATATTCGGAACAGATTTTCGGGACGGTGCACCTAGCCCGGTGGGGCCTGTTCCATCAGGAGTATGGCATTTACATCCCGGCGGCGGAGTGGACCGGCGGCGACTGGGTGACCCTGGAGATGGCGGCCCGCCAGGGCGGGTTTGCCCTGTCCGCCATGGTGACGGAGGAGGTGGCGGAGCCGTGAAGCTGCATTGGAAGCTGACCCGGGGCCAGCGGACCCTCCGGAACCTGGTTCTGGGGGCCCTGCTGCTCACCCTGATCTGGGGCTTGGCGGGCTATCCCCTGCCTGGAGAGCTGGAAATCCGCCGGCTGGAGCGGGAATACCTGATGGGCTCCACCCAGGTGGTCTGCAAGCACCGGACGGAGGACAGCGTGACCCTTCTTACCGAGGGGGAGGGCTGGATCACTGTGGGCAAGGCCACCAAGGTGCAGTCCGGGGACTGGCCCGTCTCCTCCCAAATGATTCCGTGCCTGAACCACGTCCTGCCCAAGGAAGGTGTTGTGGCAGTTGCCCTACCCGGCCCTGGGGAGGGAGACGCGCTAACGGTGGCCGTCTGGGGCGCGCCGGCGGAGGCCGTGTCCGGCACGCTGGAGCTGGACCTGATCGGGGTGGACGGCGGCGTGTTTCCCACCCCCGACAAGGAGACCTTCACCGCCCAAGGGAGCCGGGAGGAAAACGGCTGGGTGTTCTTCCGATTTGCCCCCCACCCGGACCACCCGGGCCGGGAAATATGCGCAATAAGCGCCCTGTGGGAGTGGGACTGCCGCATGCTGTACCGCTGTGTGGGCGAATACCCCTACCGCTTGACCCTGACAGACAGCCAGGGGAAGGAGGTGGCGTCCCAATGCGGGACCCTGCCGCCCAACCTGATGCTGTTTGACCGTGGGTAAACGTGAGGAGGCAAGGTTATGCTGATAGAATATGAATCTCTGGAGTGCTGGCTGGATAGGGCGGTGTCCGGCATCCGCTTCAAGCCCGACCGCCTGGCCGTCCGGGCGGAGCTGTACGCCCACCTGGAGGACAGAACCTTGGACCTGCTCCGCATTTTTCCGGACATCGCCCCCGACGAGGCCCGGGACCGGGCCTTGGCGGGCATGGGAGACCCGGGGGAGGTTGGCGCGCAGTTGGCCAAGGTCCACAAGCCCTGGCTGGGCTGGCTGTGGTACGCCTGCCGGGGGCTCCTGATCCTGTCGGTGCTGGCCTGGGTGCTGGCGGCCGGCCTGCCCGCCCTGATGGACGACGGCAGCGGCAGAGATCCGGGGTATTACGATACCTGGTACTACGGCGTTCAGCCGGACGAGTGGTCGCCGCCCGGGCCGGTGCGGGTGGGGGACCTGACGCTGGAGGTCACCCGGGCCGCCCGGTGGGAGGAGCGCTTTCGGGATGACGGCGGGAGGGGTAAAATTGTGATGGAGTGCGAGAGCGCGGCTATGACCCTGCGGGTGACCGCCCCCTGGCCCTGGGAGCGCCCGCCTGCGACTAACATCGGCCTGGAGGCCCAGATGCGGGCAGTGGACAGCGCCGGGCGGGAGTTTTCCTTTGTCAGCGACCACCATGCCAACCCATTTGACAATCAGCCCATCCAGGGCGTGAGGTCAGGGCTCTGCTGGCAGGAGTATGAGCTGTATATGCGGGACATTACTCCCGGCGCCCGGTGGATTGAGCTGCGCTACGACTTTGGAGGGCGGTCCTTTGCCCTCCGGGCGGATATCCCGGAGAAAGTCCACTACAGCCATGGTGACATCTGGTACGGAGAGGGGGAGCTGTCGTGAAGAACAGCGATGCGGTCCGCTGGGACAGGATCGACCGGCTGAGGGAGCAATCCCGCCAGGCACTGCGCGCCCGGCGGGACCGGCTGACCCGATTGGCGGACAACATCCTTACCCGGAAGCGGCGGATCGCCCTGGATCTTATCCTGGCTCTGACCGTAGCGTGGGCCGCCTGGTATGGGTGCGGCTGCCCGCTGTACGGGGAGGCGGCCTTCCGCCGCCTGGAGCGGCAGAACTTTCTGGCCCCGGGGGAGATCGTCTTTCATCAGGGCCGGTCCCTGGGTCCCGGCGCCGACCGGCTCGCCAAGGAGGTCTATATCAGCCTGGGGGAGGATTGGGCTGCGGTGGGCTATCTGGATGGCCGGGGGGAGTACGACTACTGGAAGCCGCTGGGCCCCGGAACCTATACCATGGTGTGGGTGGAGGACGCCTGGATGGAGCTCTGGTCTCTGGCCCCCGGCCCGGCGGTAATCCCGCTGCTGTTTCCCGTCTGCGGTCCGGATAAGGGCGACGTCCTGGGCTGGGGGGCCGCGGCCCTCCGCATGCCTCAGGAGGCGGCGGGGGGCGAGCTGAGCGTTGTGGATCGAGGCGGGAATGAGCACGTGCTGGCCGGCCTCCTTCAGGAGCCGGGAACCCTCTGGTTCTGGGAGGCGGATCAGACCACCCTGTCCGGGGGCTTCCACGTCAGCGACAACCGCCAGGTCCTGGGCGAGCCCTGGATGCCCGGCCTGGACTATACCCTGCGGCTGTATCGCCCGGACGGCTCCCTGCTGCTGGAGCGGGAAGGGAAGCTGCCCGATGCGTAAAAAGCCCCTTCGGGGGCTTTTGCCCTGCCGGCTGAAAAATAAACAAAGGAACATAGGCAAAACCTTGGAAAATACGCTAAAATTTTTTTAAAAACCCCTTGACACACACGGGCGGGTGTTGTATGATAACGAAGCGTCTGAAAAGGCGCAGTCTGCGATGATGCGGGAGATTGCTCTGAAACGAGGTAACTTCCGCGGAGTATGTCCGAAGATCGGGCGGCTGAGCGAGTCCGTACACGGCGTATATCGCCCGGTGCGGGGAAAACCGGCCCTGTTGCGCCGGTTTTTTCGTGGCCGGGAGTGATACGCACGAAAGCGTGTACTGAAACCGCTCACCGTACGGAGGACTGAGAAGCGCTGAGCCGTCGTGAGCAGCGCGGATGGACCGAAGCGAGGGCGAGAACCCAGGCAACAGAGGTTCTGGTTCGAGCCTGAGCCGGAGGGAAGCCGCGCATTGCGAACAGGCGAGGCGTGACAAAGCAAGACCCAAAACTCAACTTCGTATGAATCAAGGAGGAAACATCAACATGGCAGCCCAGAAAGAAATGATCCGCATCCGTCTCAAGGCCTATGATCACCAGCTCATCGACCAGAGCGCCGAGAAGATCGTGGAGACCGCCAAGCGCACCGGCGCCAACGTCTCCGGCCCCATTCCCCTGCCCACCAAGAAAGAGGTGGTCACCATCCTGCGGGCCGTCCACAAGTATAAGGACAGCCGCGAGCAGTTTGAACGCCGCATCCACAAGCGCCTCATCGACGTCATCAAGCCCTCCCCCAAGACGGTAGAGGCCCTGATGTCGCTTGAACTTCCCGCCGGTGTGGAAATTGAGATCAAGCTGTAAACCCCGCGCATTGAATTTTGTGTACCCGCAGCCTGTCGCTTAATAGAGACAGGCGGGTCAAGTTGGCCGAGCAATGACAGTCCAATGGTCACCTCGTCCAACCAATAACCTTTATTAGGAGGAAAAATCCCAATGGAGAAAGCGATCATCGGCAAAAAGATCGGCATGACCCAGATCTTCG
>CANDCW010000102.1 GCA_947383275.1 uncultured Bacillota bacterium | reverse complement strand
CGTTCAAAATGCCCTTGGGGCTCTCCAGGGCGGCCATGAGGAGGGTGCGGCCCACTTCGACCCCGAACTCCCGCTCGGCCTCTTCCACCGCTTTCTCCACGGTGAGCACGTCCTGGGCGGACTCACACTTGGCGATGCGAATGCCGTCGGCCCCGCCGGCCACGCAGACGCGAATATCCTCCTGCCAGTGGGGGGTGTCCAGGCCGTTAATGCGGACGATGACCTCAGTGTCGCCGTAGTCGATGGTGGTCAAGGCGTGATACAGGGAGAACCGGGCGGCGTCCTTCTGGTTCTCGGCAACGGCGTCCTCCAGGTCCAGCATGATGGAGTCACAGCCGTAGATGTAGGCATCCTTGATGAGGCCGGGCTTCTGGGCGTTCATGAACATCATGGTCCGGCGCAGCCGGAACCGCTCGGGCTTGGGACGAGGGATCATCTGACAGCACCTCCCCAGGGGATATTTTTCTCGGACTGGCCGCAGGAGCGGAACACCGCGCACTCCACCCGGGCCTTGAGGGTGCAGTCCAGCGCCCCCTTGTCCACCACGGTTACCCGGGCGGAGGTGACCTCCAGCCGCTCCAGGGTCTCCAGCACCGCGGCCTTGATCTGCCGGCCGTACTGGTTCATCACACTGCTGGTGAGGGCCAGCTCGATGCCGCCCTCCCCAGGCTCCACCGTCACCTGGGCGTCGCTGGACTCCAGCGTCCCGGCGATGGCGGGTTTCAGAATTTCCATAACGCAAGCCTCCTTCATATCAAAATCACATTATAGTAGGGCGGATATCACAGAAATAATCTGCGGAAATACCGAAATGACTACTACCATACGAATAATTTGCAGCTCAATGACAGTTTTATCCTCCACACCTAAATCAGAGGAGATTAGCGCCATATCGCTGGCTCCTGCTGGTGTAGCAATGAGCATGGCGGAACGGAGCGGAAATCCAAATAATTTTCGCAAAAGCCGCCCAGTAAGCAAGCTGTTCAGAAAGTAGCCAATCAAAATAAGGCATACGGGAAGGATGAGATACGGTAATTCCAGTAAATCAGTTTTTGTTATGCCGCAGCCGATATAAGCTCCGGCCAGCACTTGTGCCAACCGCTTGATCCACATGGGCAGGTAAACCGAAAAAGAGAGAAATTTGAGGGTTATGATGCCGAACATAGAAAAAATTAGAGTACCTGCTGGAATACCAGACAATTTTCCGATTGCTCCACAGGAAAAAGCTACTATCAAAGTAAGTATAATGGCCCTGGCGCCTTTTGGTCTACTGTGTAAAGGCCGCTGATTCTGAGTATATTGGAGGACATCCGCTGGCTGATTTTTTGTCATAAGCAAAATCAGGGACGGAAACACTCCAATACCTGTGGACATACGAATAAATTGTAGGATTGCTACCTTGCCGGCATCAGCACCCATATCTGCTGCGATAATGGGCGAGTCACTCATTCCACCCGGCAATGCTCCCAGCATAGCAGTCAAAAACGTCAACGGAGTAAACTTCCAGGTTACGAACCCTACTGTCAGATTTGCAATCAGCAGCGATGTCAAAAGCACCAGCAGAGGCTTCCACAGCTTTGGGATGTTTTTCACGTCATCCTGTTCAATCCCACAGGCAATAAACGCTCCAGCCATAGATTGGGCGGCTACTTTAGCGGGGGATGGCATATAGGCTGTCCCGGTAAGAATGCTCAACACCGTTACAGACAGAATTGCTCCCACCATCATCCCACCTGGAATACGCAGTCTGAGTAGAAGGAATCCGCCCGCTAAAGCAACGCTAAAAGTAAAAATCAGATTCAGGATAGGGCATCAATCCCTTTTTTAATGTTTGCGGTAGTAGTTGATGAGACAACCGTCCACAATGATCTGCCGCTCTGTCTCAGTGAGTGTGCCGGTGGAAACCGGGAACTCCTTCACTGTCCCATCCGGTTTGACCACGTAGGCAGAGAACTTCTCCTTGTTCTCCAGCACCGCCTGGCGCACGCCTGGAACAAAGATGTAGTCGCCCAACTGGAAGATTTCGGGGTTCTCTACCAGGAAGGGGGTCATTCCCCAGTTGATGCAGTTGGAGCGGTAACGCTTAGTGGCATACTGCTTGGCGAAGTTGGCGCTGCCGCCCATCACTCGCTGGCAGGAGGCGGCCTGTTCCCGGGCAGAGCCGTCACCTGGCATATTGGCGAAGATAGTGGAGCCGATATCGGTGTTCTCCGGGTCGTTTTTCACCCCCGCCCTGGTGAGTGCAGCGTACACGGCCTTGACCTCATCGCTGAGGCCCTTCCCGGCACGGCGGTCCCGCTCGGTCTGACGCAGGACCTTGGAGCGGCCCACATACTCCGGGTCCTTGCGGGACAGGGCGAACCCACTCAGGCGCTCGGGGTTGGAGCGGTAGGAGGAGGTCTCGCCGGAGGGGATCAGCTCATCGGTGGTGGTGACCGGATCGGTGATGTAGGAGCACACTTTCACCAGCAGGTCATCTGTGAGGGCAGGCATTTCGGGCCAGTCCTTAATGTTGGGGCCGAAGCGCAGTTCGGCATCCAGTTCGGCCTTGCCCCAGCCATTGAACACACGCTTTTCATACACGCTGCCGTCAAAGAAATATTTTGGCGCACGGTACTCCACATCCATCAGATCGGTAGCTGCGGTGAGTCTGCCACCGTTGGCGGCGGTGGCGGCAATGGATCGGGCGTCCATCAGGGCCACAGCGCTCATCTGGCCCTCGCCGGGCTTGGAGCCCTCCCGATTGGGGAAGTTGCGGGTAGTGTGGCGGACAGAGAACTCCCCATTGGCCGGGGTATCCCCCGCGCCGAAGCAGGGGCCGCAGAAGCACTCCCGGATGATGACGCCAGCGGAGGCCAGATCGGCCAAGCAACCGTTTTTGGTCAGCTCCAGATAGGCGGGCATGGAGCCGGGGTAGACGCTCATGGTAAAGGCTCCGTTGCCGGTGCTCCGTCCCCGGAGAACATCGGCACAGGCAGTGAGGTTGTCAAAGGTTCCGCCGGAGCAGCCGGCCACCAGGCCCTGATCCACATAGATATTCCCGTCGCTGCGGAGTTTACTCACCAAGTCCATATGGGCGGTCTTGGCGATCTGCTCGTTGGCGTTCTTCTCAATCTCACGGAGGATGTCGCCGGCGTTCTGCTGGAGTTCATGGATGGTGTAGGTGTAGCTGGGGTGCATGGGCATGGCGATGGTGGATTCCACGGTGGACAGGTCGATGTACACGCAGCCGTCGTAGTAGGCTACACCGTTGGGGGCGAGTTTCTTATAGGCTTCGGGACGACCGTGGATGGCAAAGTACTCCTCAGTCTTCTCATCGGTCTCCCAGATGGAGGACCAACAGGTAGTCTCGGTGGTCATCACGTCAATGGCGTTGCGGAACTCCATAGGCAGCTTCTGGATGCCGGGGCCCACAAACTCCATGACCTTGTTCTTCACATAGCCGTTGGCGTACACTGCTCCGCAGATGGACAGCGCTACGTCGTGGGGGCCGATGCCGGGCTTGGGCTCGCCGGTAAGGTAGATGGCAATAACGCCGGGGCGGGCGAAGTCATACGTGCGGCCCAGCAGTTGCTTGGCCAGCTCGCCGCCGCCCTCGCCCACAGCCATGGTACCCAGTGCGCCGTAGCGGGTGTGGGAGTCGGAGCCCAGGATCATGCGTCCGCAGCCGGACATCATCTCTCGGTTGTAGCTGTGGATAACCGCCATGTTGGTGGGCACATAGATGCCGCCGTACTTCTTCGCCGCCGACAGGGCAAACTTGTGGTCGTCCTCATTGATAGTGCCGCCCACGGCGCACAGGGAGTTGTGGCAATTGGTCAGAACATAGGGCAGAGGGAACTGCTTCATCCCGGAGGCCCGGGCGGTCTGGATGATGCCCACATAAGTGATATCGTGGCTGGTCATGGAGTCAAACTTCAGGTTCATATGCTCCATGTCACTTCCGTGGTTGTGGGCTTTCAGAATGCCGTAGGCCATGGTGTTTTTGGCGCACTCTGCTTGGTCGGGCAGGGTGCCGGTTTTGACCTGGACCGCCTGGGGATCAGTGAACAGTTCACCATTGAGATAGTAAACACCAGTATCATAGAGCTTTAACATGGGATAGTTCCTCCTTGAAATTTTTGGCTGTACGCCCCGTCAGAGACGGGGCGTGCAGATACTCAAGCGAACAGCGAGATAATTCCGAAAATCACGCCTAGCAACAACATAAACACGCTGATGATCCAGTAGATTGGGATGCTGAACTTCATGTGGTCCTTTAACTCTGTGTTCATCAGGCCTATGGCCAGGAAGGTAGCAGGGGTCAGAGGGCTGACCATAAGGGCCAGGTTCTTGCCGATCAGCATTGTGTAAGCAGTGTTCAGGGAGGCGACACCGTAAATCTCGCCCACCTCCATGACCAGGGGCATGATTCCGTAGAAATACGCGTCGGTGCCGATACACAGGCCAAGAGGCAGAGCCAGAACACCAAAGATAATATGGATGAACTGCCCCATAAGGCTGGGAATAATACCGATGATGGCGTTGGCCATATCGGTGAGCATTCCGGTGCCGTCCAGGATGCCCACCATAGCGCCTGCACTGAATAAGGCGGCAGAGATGATGAGGGCGGCGGGGGCGTGCTTTTTGATCAGCTTGTCCTGGAGTTTCAGGTCGGGGTAGTTGACAGCTAGGGCAAAGGACAGTGCCAGCAGGAAGGCCACATAGCTGGTGATTACGCCCATGGAGAGGACAGCGATGAGTGCGATGGTAAGCAGCAGATTAAAGATGAGCAACTTGGGGCGGCGCAGGGCCATTTCCTCTTCTTTGGCTTTCTGATCTACCTCAACGGTTACGCCCTTGCCGGCACCAGCGCCCATTTTAATGGCTAGCATACCCAGCAGGACCGCCACAACTATGTTGGTAACAAAGCCGGCAATCTGAATCGGAATCATGGCGATCCAGATGTCGTTGGCGTCAATGCCCAGCACGGTGGCCGCTCGGGCTACCGGCCCGCCCCAGGGAAGCAGATTCATAACGCCCATGCAGGCACCGGTGAGGGAGAGCAAAATGCGGGAGTCAATGTTCATCCGTTTGTAGACAGGATACAAAGCGGGGATGGTAATCAGTACGGTGGTGGCGGTGGTTCCGTCCAGATGTGCGATGGTAGCGATGATGGCGGTGGAAACGGTGACGGCAATAACATTGTTCCCCGCCCGCTTGACCAGGAAGTTGACAATGACGTCAAACATTCCCGTGTCGGACATTACGCCGAAATAGATAACGGAGAAGATAAACAGGATTCCGTTACTGGTGGTAGTCGCAATACCTTCCTTGATGAAGCCAGTGATTTCAATGAGGCTAAACTGTAAAAGCAGAGCTGCGATTGTAGGAACCAGGGTCAAAACGACGATAGGCGACATTTCACCCTTTAAGAGCAGGATTACAATGACGATAATCATCGCAAAGCCGACAAATGCGACCATGGTTGATTTACCTCCCTATATTTTTTGTTTTCCCTCAATCACTGGCCAGTGATTTCCTATTGGCATGATTTTATTATAATTTGCTTCTTGATAGATTGCAACTTTTGATTTATAATAGTGTCCATAGGTCGAAACTATGTTTTGTGTCGAAATATACAATGATAATCCCCAATTTTTTTGTGACCCTCCCCCGTAAGAGGCGGGAACACAAAAGCGAATTGGGATCAGAAAAATAAGGGGTGAATCAGATGGATATTGAATTTCGGGATATGGAATACATGTGCGCACTGGCGGAATACCGTTCCATTACCAAAGCGGCACAAGCTCTTTATATTACACAGCCCACTCTGAGCCAATATCTGAAACATTTGCAGCAGAGAATTCATATGGAACTGTTCCATGTCCAGGGAAAAACAATCCGGCTGACAGCGGAAGGTGAAGCCTTTGTCCGGGAGGGCCGCCAGCTATTGAGGGAGCGGGACCAGGCGGTAAACGCCATCAATAGCGTGGGGCAGACGGGAAGCGGAGTACTGAATTTAGGAGTTCCCCTTGGAAGAGGGAGCCATATCCTGCCGGCCTTCATTCCTGAGTTTCACTGGGGCTTTCCCCAAGCCCACATCCGACTTTTTGAGGGACACTCCAAGGAGTTGGTCAATCATGTCCAGTCCGGGGCCTGCGAATTGGTTGTCTTTAACAGGCCCAGCTTTCCCATGAAGATCGAGTACGAGTCCTTGGGCTACGAGCGCCTTATGCTGGTGATTGCCGCCGAATCTCCGTGGGCTGAATCTGTTTCATTTGGTGCGGATGGACAGGCCCATATCCAACTAGCACGGTGCGCTGATGCTCCTTTTGTTCTCCACCTCCCTTTTCAGCACACAGGTCAGGTGGAGCGTCAGGTACTCCACAATGCCGGAATCAAACCCCGTGTTGCCCTGGAAACAAAAAATTTGGAGGCATCCTACCGTCTGGCCGCCTGCGGCTATGGGCTGACGTTTCTCTCTGAGTACCACATTGACCGGCTGGCTACAGAGGGCGAAACCTATCACTGTGTACTGGACGATCCACTCAGTCGGATGGAGATCATCATCGGTTATCGCCGCCGGGATGAACTGTCTTTCCTGGCCCGAGAATTTATCAAGCTCGTCCGCCGATCAATGGGATAAAAATACTGAGGAAAGAGAGATAAACGTACCAACAGCAAATATCATCGGCAATTTTATTTCTTTTTCTCAATAATATTTCCACCCCCTTTACAGAGGGTGGAAATAACTATAACAAGATATAGGAACACTGCCCAGGTGGTTAAAATCCGTGTTATTTATTGCGCAATAATATTGCCTATGCTGCCTTTTGAAATCGAATGCTATTCGCCCTCACCTGAAGCTCCTGGGCCAGAAATTTCAAGGTGTTGAACTCATCGTCCAGCCCATCCAGCTCCCGCTGGAGCACCTGCTCATAGTGCTTCTTTTTCTCCTCCAGCCCCCGAACCTTCAGTACCCAGCGGTCCATAACCGACGGGCTCTGGCTCCCAGACTGGATCAGGTAGTCGCATCGCTCCTGATGTGCGACGATCTCCTTCTTCACTGCTGCGTAGAACTCCTCCGTCATCTTGCTCCGCTGCTTTTCATCGTCAATGATGTAGGTAGTGTTCACATAAGTGGGATTGTGATATAATCAAAGAATGGAAATAAAGA
>CANDCW010000101.1 GCA_947383275.1 uncultured Bacillota bacterium | reverse complement strand
CGTGGAGTTGTTAGCATTTTCGGGGCGGGGTATCCAGGCTGCGATCTGGCAGCATTAAAAGAAGACCTCGAAAGGGCTGAGCGCTATATTCCCTTGGCCCGCAAATATGCCATTGCCCAGGTACTGGCTCCAGGCTGTATTGAAAGAGGGGAGGGTGCGCCTCCCGTTTGGCGGGAGAACATTGTCGGGCGAAAGCTGGTGGAGCTGTATATCCTCACCGGCTTCTATCTTTACATCACCGATACCTCCGGCCTGGATCAGGAAGCTCCTATTTTCCAGTTTACCCTGGAGGACTATGACCGACTGTCCGGTGTGCTGCGGGACCTGGCGGCTTTAGAAGAGGCTAAGGCGGCTGACATCCTCACGGATTTGGATGAATTTTTGGATATACTCAACCGGCAGATATCCAACACCCTGGCTCAGAGGAATGACATGCTGGCCCGCTTTCAGGAGCTGACCTCCGCAGGGTTTACTCCCGAGACATTCCAGGAGCTGCAAAAGGCGCTGGAGGAGGCTAAGGCGGGTGAGGCGGAGTGATTTCCCCCACCCACCCTTACGAGCGAATTCAGCGCTATGTAACCCTGCGGGGGGCAGAGCAAATCCCCCGGCAGATTTGCCAGTATCTGCTGGACCTTCCGCTCCCCGGCTATGAGCCGCCCGATTCCAATGACTACCCCCGGGCGAGGCTGATGAAGTACCTCTACCACGACGGAGTGGACCCCCTGGCCGGACCGCTGCCCACTCCGGAGCAGAAGCTGGCTATGGTCTTTGACCCCCTGCGGCAGACCGACCCGCCCGACAAGGACAAGTGCTACCGGGTGTTCCTCCAGTCCTACGTCTCCCAGACCGAGTACGTGGGGAAAACCATCCTGCGGGCCTATATGGGGCAGACGGTGGCCCGGAGCGTTCATCACTGCGAGCTGTCGGTAATCTTTGAGTGCATGACCAATGTGGTCTATGAGGGTGCGGCGGGGACGGCCCTGTCCCGAACTTGGGCTATGGAGTGCGCCCTGTTGGAGGCTCTGAACGGGGTAAACATCAATGGCGTGGGGACTCTCTACTTTGACCGCGCGCAGCACCACGCATGTGGGTCCTATCCCATCGACGACCGTGGGACCAACGTAGGCCGGCGGCTGGTGCTGGGCTTGACCTGGGGGGCCGGCTGATGGAGTGGGAAAAGCTGTTTTCCGCCTGCCCGGAGGCGTGGAACGGCCTACTGGTCTACCCTGTCCTGATGCGGGACTACTCCCTGTTCCTGGCAGTGAAGGACAGCATTCTCTCCACGCAGCAGAGCTGGCCATTCCCATGGTCCACGGCAAAATATTGGGACGGACTCTTCGGAATGGGTCTTATTCCCCGACTATGTCTGATGCTGAAGTTGGTGTTCCGGCTGGAGGAGCGAGACGGCGCTCTGCCCCTATTTCCTAAGATGAACGGAGAGAAGCTGGAGAGCCTGACCGTGTTCCAAGGGGAGCAAACAGGCGTTATCACCGCTAAAAACTTTGGCGGGCTGCGGGAGCTGATTGCCCGGCAAAATGGGCTGGAGCTTCCCGACGAGACCAATAATGCCGAGCTGGTGGAGGCCAAGCGCTATTTGGCCCAACAAAGGACACCCCCCTTGAAAGCGGATTTTGAGAGCCTCATTTACTCCGTGGCCTGCGCGCTGAAAACAGACCCGGAGGAGCTTTTAAACTGGACAATACGCCGGTTTCGGGCCACTGAGCAGGCCCTGGACCGGTCCATCGGACACCTGACCGCGTCGATCACTCTGGCAGCGGGCGGAAAATTTAAAGGCGGAAATCCATACCCCTCCTGGAAATACGACCGGGAGGAAACCGGCGGCTTTGAAACCCTGGACGCGCTTTCAAAGCGAGTGGACGGGACAATTGAAGCCCGATGACGAAAGGAGAAGCATTATGCCTATTACTGGAACATTGAACGGAAAACCTCTCTACACCAAGGGGACCATGAATGTCAAGGCGTTCAATCCCGCAACGAACAGCTTGGACTACTACTCAAGCTTGGTCAGCACTAACCAGCTCCAATCTACCATCAACCTGGGCACCATTAATGGTGGGATCGGGAACGCGCCCCAGATTAACATCCCCGATACCCCCAACCTCACCCTGAACCTGACTACTGTTGACTTCTCCCTAGAAGGCAGGGCCCTGAATGTGGGCGGGCAGATCGCCTATAACGGCGTAGTCCCTGTTGACGAGGTGGTGGAGGCTGAGGGTGCCGCCTTGAAGGTGGGCCAGCCCCCTGTGGCCCCCCTGGGCGGCTGCGATATTGTGGGCTATGTGGGCAACGATGGCACCGCCTACAAGATCGACCCCGCTACCATGGAAGTCCAGGAATTTGCCGCAGAGGCGGGGCAGAAATACTGCGTCCACTACTATACCGTAAACCCCAGCGCCCGGCAGCTGAACATCAACACCATATTTGCCCCCGCCGTCGAGCGTGTTTTTATCACCATGCCGCTCTACGCCACAGCGCAGGAGGCCGGCAGCGAGCTGAAGGGTTCCCATGTAGGAAATCTGTACATTACCATTCCCCGGATGCAGTTTAACGGGGATATTTCCACGGACGGCTCCCAGACCACGCCCGGCTCCACTGTGATGAACGGTACCGCCCTGAGCTATAACGATGCCTGTGAGGCCGGAATCCAGTGCGGCTCCTCCGCCGCTCCTAAGCTGGCTTACATGGTGCTGGAGATGTTCGGCTCCCCCGACCAGTTTGCCACCGGATTGGCTATTGTGGGCGGCAGCGACATCGATGTGGCAGCAGGGCAGACCGCGCCCATCCCCGTGAAGTACATCATGGACGATGGATCGCTGGGAACCCCCCTCATGTCCGACCTGACCTTTGAGAGCGCGGCGCCCGCCACCGCCACTGTGTCCGGACAGGGCGTGGTAACCGGTGTGGCCGAGGGCTCCACCACCGTGAAAATCACCACCAAGGGCGCCAAGGCCCTGACCACCACCGCAAATATTACCGTGACTGCGGCGGGCTGATTTTATGAGTTTTCTTCAGCAATACAACGCCCTGTTGGCAAAGGTAGAGGACGCTGTAGACGACGCCCTGGAGCATGAGGCGGCCGAGGAGGTCAAGGACATCATGGAGGAGCAGACCGGGTATCAGATCTATTCCTACGATGCCTCCGCTATGGCCATAGCCACCCGGCGAGTGGACCACGGCGGCCTGGGGGACAGGCGGAACATGGTGGCCGATGTGGTAAGGATCGCCGCTATCCCTGCGGCCAAGGAAACCGAGTACGAGCTCACCGTTGCCAATGTGGCCCCCTTCCAATTCCCCACCGGGGGGAGCGTGGCCCTCTCCGACGTGGTGGAGAAGGGACTGCCCGGTTATAACCAGCCCGGGCCCCGGCCTTTTGTGGCGGGGACACAAGAGCAGGCCATTGCCTCCGGCCGGGCCTACCGGGCGTTAAAGGACGGGCTGAAACGACAGGGGTTTTAGGAGGGGAGTCTATGGCTCTTTATCAAGCGACAAATATTTTTCCCTCTTCCTTTGCCGGCCGTGGCGGGGGGACGGTGGACGCAAGACAGCCGCTGACTGTATCCTGGCAGGTCAATGGGAATTCCGCCATGACCGGGTATCAGATTGAGATATTTCAGAACACCGCCGCCTCCACGCGGGTGTACAGCAGCGGCCGGGTGGATATAGCCCCCTTCTGGGGGGTGGACTACACAGGGAAAATCCGGTATTTCAGTACGGACATTCAAAACCCCGGACTGGTCAACGGTTATGCCTCCGGGTACAAGCTGCAAATTACGCAGTATTGGGACGGGGGAAGCGTTCAGCAGGCTTCCCCCTCCTACTTTATCACCCGTGCCGCCCCCTCTCTGTCCATCCGGCCCTTCCAGAATCCCATATCCGGGCGGCTGGCGGACTTCTCCGCCAGCTATGCCCAGACGCAGGGGGATGTCCTGGACTGGTTCCAGTGGCTGCTGTGCGAAAAGGGTCATGAGGACGACCCCCTGGAGGACAGCGGGAACATCTACGGCTCCGGGGATATCCGGGTGAGCTACGACGGGCTGTTTACCGGCATCAACTATCGGGTGCGGTGTATGGTCCAGACGGAGAACGGGATCCAGGCGGACACAGGGTGGGTGGATTTTACGGTGCAATACACCGTTTCAGACATGCAGGGATATGTGGAGGCGTGCCTCCATCCCATCGAGGGGGTCGCCCTGCGGTGGCCCAAGGTAGCCTACATCCCCGGGAAACCCACAGGCCCCTACACCACCGGAGAGGATGGACTTGACCTGCCCAACGGGTCCTCCGTTACCTGGGACGAACGCAACGGGGCCCCTTTGAGCATCCGTGCCCCTTGGACCCTGGGCTGGTCCGGGGTTGTGCCCAGAACCGGGACGGCCCCGGTGCTTACCCTTGGCGGCGGGCGCCCAGTGTCCTTTTCCATCACCCCATCGGAGGCACGGGTGGAGATGGACGGCAGGCTTCTGTTCCGGGCCTCCCTCCCGGGAATTACGCCCTGGGCGGTTATGCGGCTGGTCATCACTCCGGGGTGGGCATATTTCCGCTACGCCGCAGCCCGGGGAGGCCTTTATCCCTCCGCCGGGACTCTCTCCGGCGGGCTGTTCCCAGAAAATATTCTACTGCCGCAGGAGGCGCTGTACCCCATTGACGAGAGCGCGTCCGGAAACGGGCTGTACCCGCGGCCGGCGCTTTACCCAGGCGCGGCCAGCTATGTGTGGCACACCGTATCCGCGCCCCTTGCCTGGGTACAGCCCGATATTGGGCGCATCACCCTCCACGGGGAGCAGATATGCCAGTGGCTTACGGTCCTTGACGGGGAAATCGCTTCCCCGCTGCTGGACCGGATGCTTACCGACTTGAGTTATAGGCCGGTCTGGACCTTGGACACCCGGTTTTTGGCTGGGTTTCAGCAAGGGCTCAACGGGGGAAATATCACTCCCATCGGGGACACCATCACCGGTGTGGCCCTCTACCGGCGCAAGACGGGGGAGAGCCGCCTGCGGCTGGTAGCCAACTTGGATATCGGTACTTCGGAGCTGATTGACCAGGGATTCCGGAACCAGGAGTCATACTCCTATTACCTGTTTGTGCTGGGGGCCAGGACTTATGTGTCCGCGCCGCTGATCTCCAACCCTGTCACCCCCATGTTCTGGAATTGGACCGTGTTGAAAACCAAACTGGAGAACGGGGCCTACCATGTGAAGGAGGTCCACGTATTCCGCAGCTCGGTGAGTACCGACGCCATCACCAATAACAACTCCCCCCAACTGCTGCAGAACTTTACCCCCTATCCCAACCGGCAGCCCAGCTCCTGCAACTACCAGAGCTCAACCCTGACGGGATACATCGGGAGGGTGGATTTTGAGAAAAACATCTATGTGGACACGGTAGGGCAGGCTGACGCCCTGCGGGCGCTGTCAGTGAGTATAGACCCCAAGTTCCTTCGGGACCGGAAGGGCAACCTGTGGAGAATTGAAACCGGCGGGGCCGTGTCCTTCCAGACCGGGGACAACCAGCCTCCGCAGCCTTACTTTGGCACATTCCCCTGGGTCGAGGTGGGCAGCGTGGATGGAGCGTCTATATTCAGCGGCGAGGGGGACTGGACAGGGACGGAAATCTCCGGTGGCACGGACGGACAGAGCGGCGTAATCGGGATCGGAAAAATTGGACTTGCAAAGATAGGGAGGCCACGGAATTGAGCTACACACCGAAAACATGGGTAGACGGCGAAGTTATTTCCGCCGAAGCAATGAATCATATCGAGCAGGGGATTGTCAACGAGCAGGTGGGGCCTCCGGGGCCGCAGGGCCCGGCAGGCCCAGCCGGAGCATCCGGAGTCTCCATGGACCAAGTCAACGCCGCCATTCAGGCGGCAGTGCTCGACAGCTGGGAGGGATCGTATTGAGCGTGCAGGAAACCAAGTTGAAAGCCATCGCCGACGCCATCCGGGCGAAGGACGGTACCACGGAGCCGATTCCAGCGAACGACTTCGCCGGCCGGATTCTGGCCCTTGAGACCGGCGGCAGTCTGCCGGACAACGCATGTACCATCTCCCTGACCGCTGAACCGCCCGAGGGCGGTACCGTCTCCGGCGGAGGGGTGGCGCAAGAAGGTATGACGCTTACGATCAACGCAGAGCCTGACGAGGACAATAACTACTACTTCGATGGCTGGAAGGAGAACGACGCGGTTGTCAGCGCGGAGCCGGTATACACCTTCCCTGTGACCGCCGACCGCGCCCTCATTGCCGCATTCCTGCAATCCCAATATACCCCCGGCGTGGATTGGTGGGAGAGTACGCTGCCGTCTTCGGCTAATTGGCGAAGTGTGACTTACGGGGCCGGAAAGTTCGTTGCAGTGGCAACGAGCAACACCAACAAAGCCGCCTACAGTACTGATGGCATCACCTGGGCTGCGGCAACCCTTCCCAAAAGCGAAAGTTGGAGTAATGTCGTCTTTGGTAATGGCAAGTTTGTCGCGGTGGCAAGTTCTAGTAGTAATGCGGCCGCCTATAGTACGGACGGCATCAATTGGACGGCGGCAATTTTGCCATCAACACAGTATTGGAATGGTCTTACCTTTGGAGATGGCAAATTTGTGGCCGTAGCCAATGGTGCGCAAGGCGCGTACAGCACAGATGGCATTAATTGGATCAAGATGACCCCTCCATCTTCCGGGAATTGGTCCAGCATAACTTATGGGGGTGGAAAGTTTGTAGCTGTATCTGCTACCAGCAGCAGTAGCAGCAACTCGAGTAAAATAGCCGCATACAGCGCGGATGGGATCAACTGGACCCAGACAGCTCTTCCAGAATCCAGACGATGGTGCAGCGTGGTATATGGCGATGGGGTATTTGTAGCGGTTGCCGGGTCCACCGGTAGTTATAGTACCACCAGCGACAAAGCCGCCTACAGCTCAGATGGAATCACCTGGACAGAAACGCCGCTTCCAGCGGTTATGCGTTGGTACAGTGTGACCTACGGCGGCAAGAAATTTGTGGCGCTCGCAGGGGGAACAGCGCAAGTTGAAAGCAGTGATATGATTGCATACAGCGAGGACGGTATTACCTGGACTGCGACTACGCTTCCTTCTTCGGCGAAATGGCACAGCGTTGCCTACGGCAACGGCAGGTTTGTTGCGGTGGCGCAAAATGGCGACAAAGCCGCCTACAGCAGCGCAAAGGGCCCCGGGGCATAAGAAACGCCGCCCTCTCAGGCGGCAGGAATTGACAAAATACGGCACACACGGTATGATAGG
>CANDCW010000100.1 GCA_947383275.1 uncultured Bacillota bacterium | reverse complement strand
CGGTCTTGGAAATCAGGTCCTCCACCGTGTTGATGTTGGCCCGCTTCAGGCAGTTATAAGAGCGGACAGATAGGTCCATGTCGTCAATGGTCATCTCCATTACCTTGTCCCGCTGGGCCTCCGCCTTCTCCACCACGGTAGAGCGGCTGCCCATGGTCTCGGACAGGTCGGTAAACAAGGTGAAGTGATCGCACAGGATGCGCGCCCCCAGGGAGACGGCGTCCCGGGCATCAATGGTGCCGTTGGTCCACACCTCCAGCGTCAGCTTATCATAGTCCGTGGCATCGCCCACACGGGTATTCTCCACTGTATAATTGACCTTGCGGACGGGAGTATAGATGGAGTCCACAGGGATCACCCCGATGATGGACTGGGCAGGCTTATTTTTATCGGCGGAGATATAGCCCCGGCCGTGAGACAGCGTCAGCTCCATGGACAAGGCGGCATCCGGGCCCAGGGTGGCGATGTGCAGGTCCGGATTCAGGATCTCCACATCGGCGTCCGCCTTGATGTCGCCAGCGGTCACCTTACACTCCCCGGCCGCCTCAATATGGACGGTTTTAGTGCCCTCGCTGTATAGCTTGGCAATAATCCCTTTTACATTGAGGACAATTTCAGTGACATCCTCCTTGACCCCGGGAATGGTGGTAAATTCATGCTGAACCCCGGAGATCTTGATGGACGTTACTGCGGTGCCGGGCAGGGAGGACAGCAGGATGCGCCGCAGGGAGTTGCCCAGAGTTGTACCGTAACCCCGCTCCAGCGGCTCCACCACGTACTTGCCGTAGGAGGCGTCGCCGGGATTCTCAATACAGTCAATGCGGGGCTTTTCAATTTCTATCATATGCTGGAATACCCTCCTTTTCTCGGCGGCGCAGGGTGCGCCGCTTCTTCAGCTCACCAATATCTGAGGGTTCTCTAAGTCTGAATCAGCCTGTTCCAAGCGCGTATAGGAAACGGCCGCCCGTCAAAAACAGGCGGTTGGGGCCGCCGGCCCCCGCACCGGAAAGAGTTACTTAGAATACAGCTCGACGATGAGGTGCTCTTCCACGGGGAAGTCAATGTCTTCCCGAACGGGCATTGCAACAACAGTGCCTTGGAGGGTATTCTTAGTGCGGTCCAGCCACTTGGGCACATTGACCATAGGGGCGTCCTCGCCAGTCAGGCGCTTAAACTTGACGGAGGAACGGCTCTTCTCCCGTACCTCAATCACGTCGCCCACCTTAACCAGGTAAGAGGGCACGTCCACCCGCTGTCCGTTAACGGTAAAGTGGCCGTGGGTGGTGAGCTGGCGGGCCTCCCGGCGGGTCATGGCAAAGCCCAGGCGGTACACCACGTTGTCCAGGCGGCGCTCAATCATGGTAAGCAGATTTTCGCCCGTCTTGCCCTGCATCCGGGACGCCTTCTCATAATACATATGGAACTGCTTCTCCATGATGCCGTAGACAAACTTGACCTTCTGCTTCTCGGTCATCTGCATGGCGTACTCAGACTGCTTCTTGCGCATCTGGCCCTTGGGGTTGCGGTTGGTCGTCTTCTTGGCATAGCCCATGGCGGCGGGGGACAGGTTCAGCGCCTTGCACCGCTTGGCGATGGGCTGCATATTTCTAGCCATCTGTCAAAACCTCCTTCAATCGATCAGACGCGGCGGCGCTTCGGGGGCCGGCAGCCGTTGTGGGGGACGGGGGTCACGTCCTTGATGAGGGTGACCTCCAGGCCCACGGCCTGCAGCGCCCGGATGGCGGCCTCGCGGCCCTGGCCGGGGCCCTTCACGAAGACCTCCACGGTCTTCAGACCATACTCCATGGCGGCCTTGGCAGCCGTTTCGGCTGCGGTCTGAGCGGCGTAGGGGGTGGACTTACGGGAACCACGGAAGCCCAGGCCGCCGGAGGAGGCCCAGGACAGGGCGTTGCCCTGCGCGTCGGTCACGGTGACCATGGTGTTGTTGAAGGAGGAGCGGATATGCACCTGGCCCCTCTCTACGTTCTTGCGTTCGCGGCGCTTGCGCACCACTTTTTTACCTTTGTTCGCAGCCATGTGTATCCCTCCTTACTTCTTCTTATTGGCGACGGTACGCTTGGGACCCTTGCGGGTACGGGCGTTGGTCTTGGACCGCTGGCCGCGGACGGGCAGCCCCTTGCGGTGGCGGATGCCCCGGTAGCAGCCGATTTCGGTCAGGCGCTTGATGTCCATCGCCACGTTGCGGCGCAGGTCGCCTTCCACGGTGTAGTCGTGGATAATCTCACGCAGCTTGGCCTCGTCCTCCTCGGTGAGGTCCTTTACGCGGGTGTCGGGATTTACCCCAGCCTTGGCCAGGATCTTGTTGGCGCTGGTGCGCCCAATGCCGTAGATATAAGTGAGGCCGATCTCGATTCTCTTCTCTCTCGGCAGGTCAATACCGGCAATACGAGCCATTTTTTACAGCACCTCCAATTAACCTTGTCTCTGCTTATGCTTGGGGTTTTCGCAAATTACCATGACTTTGCCCTTGCGCTTAATGACTTTGCACTTCTCGCACATGGGCTTCACGGACGGTCTGACTTTCATTGTTAAAACCTCCTGAATGCCTGAACGGCCCCGGTGGACGGCAGGCAAGGCTCCCATCCATCCGGTCGTTGATCGTTACTTAGACCGCCAGGTGATTCTTCCCCTGGTCAGGTCGTAGGGTGACATCTGAATGGTCACCTTGTCGCCGGGCAGGATACGGATGAAGTTCATCCGCAGCTTGCCGGAAATATGTGCCAATATGATATGGCCGTTTCCAATGTCCACATGGAATGTGGTGTTCGGCAGGGCCTCGGTGACGACGCCCTCCAGTTCGATCATATCGTCTTTAGCCAAGCGTAGATCCCTCCTTGAAGGCGGCCAGCGCCCGTCTCAATGCCCGGTCGGAAACCGGTTCTCCCTGCTGTAAACTGTGGGCCACAGGGTGGTCAAACCGCTTCTGACTGCCGGTCAGAAGGGTAACATGGCCCAGTTTTTTTGCCTTGGGATGGGCAATTTTTCGCCGTTTCCCATCAGCCAGAAGCAGCCGGCCTGTCTTGTTGTCCATGCCCACAACACACAAGATGTTCCCCTTGTCCCGGCCTGCCGCCGCCCGGACAAACTGGCCTATATAATCAGACATAGGCCCCGTCTCCGGTTACGGTGAGAACCTCCGGCTCCCCATCGGTGATCAAGATGGTGTTCTCATAGTGGGCGGTCAGCGAACCGTCCTGGGACACCGTGGTCCACTTGTCGGGCAGCACCCGCACATGCCAGTCTCCGGCGCACACCATTGGCTCCACTGCAATGGTCATCCCCGGCTGGAGCCGGGGGCCGTGGCCCGCAGGGCCAAAATTACGCACCTCAGGGGCCTCGTGCATTTTGGCACCCACGCCGTGGCCCACAAAATCACGGACAACGGAATAGCCAAAGGATTCCACATACTCCTGAACCGCATGGCCAATGTCGCTCACCCGGCAGCCCTTGCGGGCGTTTTTGATGCCCTCCCAAAAGCTCTGCTGGGTGACCTGGATCAGCTGGGACGCCTCCCCGCTCACCTGTCCGCAGGGGTAAGTGGCGGCGCAGTCGCCGTGGAAGCCGCCGATGTAGGCGCCCACATCCACGCTGACAATGTCGCCCTCCTTCAGCTTCCGGGGGCCGGGAATGCCGTGGATGACCTCCTCGTTGACGGAGATGCACGCGGAGGCGGGAAACCCGCCGTAGCCCAGGAAGGAGGGCTTGGCCCCGTGGCCCTCGATAAAGCGGCGGACCGCCCTGTCGATCTCGTGGGTCGTGACGCCCGGCCTGATCATGGAGCCGGCCAAGGCCCGGGCCTGGGCGGTAATCCGCCCGGCCCGGCGCATAGCCTCAATCTCCCGTTGAGATTTGAGTGAAATCATTTCCAGCGCCATTAGAGCCCCAGCGCCTCCATAATCACCTTGTTGGTCCCCTCAATGGTGCTCTGGTTGGCCACGGGAATCAAAATTCCCTTGCCCTCATAGAAACCCTTGAGGGGCTCGGTCTCCCCGTGGTAGACCTCCAGGCGCTTCCGGACGGTCTCAGCCCTGTCGTCCTCCCGCTGGACCAGAGGCCCGCCGCAGGAATCGCACACACCCTCCTGCTTGGGAGGCTTGGCCTTTACGTGGTAGGGGGCGCCGCAGCTCTGGCACACCCGCCGGCCGGACATACGCTCCTCAATCTCTCCGTCGGAGATCTCAATGGACAGCACCTTGTCAAAGGTGATGCCGGCCTTGTCAATGGCCTCGGCCTGGCCGATGGTGCGGGGCACGCCGTCCAGAATAAAGCCCTTGGCGCAGTCAGGCTGAGCCAGGCGCTGGGCCACAATGCCAATGATGACGGCATCGGGCACCAGCTTGCCGGCGTCCATATAGCTTTTGGCCTCCAGGCCAATGGGGGTGCCCTCCTTGATGGCGGCACGAAGGATATTTCCGGTGGAAATGGTAGGGATACCCAGCTTGGCGCTGAGGAGCTCGGCCTGGGTCCCCTTTCCGGCGCCGGGGGCGCCCAAAAGGATCAATTTCATAGCCGTCTCTCCTTACTCAAGGAAGCCCTTGTAATGCCGCATGAGCATCTGGGCCTCCATCTGCTTCACGGTCTCCAGGGCAACGCCCACCACGATGATGACGGAAGTGCCGCCGATGGCCAGAGATTGGTAGCCCACCAGGTTGCCGGTGATGATGGGGGCAATGGCGATGACGGACAGATACAGCGCGCCAAACATAGTGATCTTGTTGAGGACCTTCATCAGGAAGTCGATGGTGGGCTTGCCGGGCCGCAGGCCGGGGACAAAGCCGCCGTTCTTCTTCAGGTTGTTGGCCACCTCAACAGGGTTAAAGGCCATGGTGGAATAGAAATAGCTGAAGCCCACGATGAGCAGGAAATAGATGATGCTGTAGAAGGGGGCGGCAGTGTCGAATACCCGCATCAGGCCGCCGCCAAAGCCCTCGCTCTCCTTGGTAACGCCCATAAAGGCGCACACAGTGGCGGGCAGGGAGGCAATGGACTGGGCAAAGATGATGGGCATAACGCCGGCCATGCTCACCTTCATGGGGATATGGGTGGACTGGCCACCGTACATCTTCCGCCCCACCACGCGCTTGGCGTACTGCACGGGGATGCGGCGCTCGGCGTTGTTGATATAGACGATAAAGACCACCAGCGCCAGCATGCCGATGATAATCAGGGCAATGACCCAGGGGGCCAGGGCGCTGGGCTTCAGCGCGTCGATATAGCTCTGCGCGACTTCCTCGGTCATGTTCTCATTGTCGGCCATCAGCCCGGCAGCGCCGCGGTTGACGACAAGCCAAGTCTGGAAGCCTCTGATGCAGTCCATAACCATCTGGGGGAACCGGGAGACGATGCCGGCAAACAGGATGATGGAGATGCCGTTGCCGATGCCGAACTCGGTGATCTGCTCGCCCAGCCACATCAGGAAAGCGGAGCCCGCAGTAAAGGAGACTACAATGACCAGCGCAACCCAAATCTGAGGCAAGCCGCCGCCGTTGACCAGGCGGTAGCTGTTAACCAGGGAGTAGTAGCCAAACCCCTGGAGCAGGGCGATAGCCACGGTGGTGTACCGGGTGATGGAGGCGATCTTCTTGCGCCCCTCCTCGCCGCCGTCCCGGGCCAGGCGCTCCAGCGCGGGGATGGCCACGGTGAGCAGCTGGATGATGATGGAGCTGTTGATATAGGGCTGGATGGACAGGGCAAATACCGTGGCGTAGTTGAACGCGGAACCGCTCATGGCGTTCATCAGGCCCAAGATGGTTCCGCTCTGGCTTTTCAGGTACTGGTCCAGGGCGGCGCCGTCGATATAGGGAACAGGGATGGCGGAGCCAAGGCGGAAGATGAGCAGCGCCATAATGGTGAACAGCATCTTCTTTTTCAGTTCCGGCACCCGCCACGCGTTGCGGATTGTCTGGATCATTTTCAGACCACCTTCCACTTACCACCGGCAGCTACGATTTTTTCCTTCGCGGAGGCGGAGAAAGCGGAGGCCTCCACCGTCAGCTTCTTGCTGATTTCGCCGTTGCCAAGGATCTTCACGCCGTACTGGCACTTGGACAGGATGCCCTTGTCCAGCAGGGCCTGAACGGTGACGGTGTCGCCGTCCTCAAATTTCTCCAGGGCGGAGACGTTGATAGCCTCCAGGGGCTTGGCAAAGATGTTGTGGAAGCCCCGCTTAGGCAGGCGGCGGGCCAGAGGCATCTGGCCGCCCTCAAAGCCCACGCGGACGCCGCCGCCGCTACGGGCCCACTGGCCCTTGTGGCCCCGGCCGGCGGTCTTGCCGTTGCCGGAACCGGCGCCCCGGCCCTTGCGGTAGGCCTTGGTGTTGGAGCCGGGGGCGGGGGAAAGTTCATGCAGATTCATGTCGTGCGCCTCCTCGTTAGTTTTCCTCGGTCACCTGGAGCAGGTAGCCGATGTGGGCGATCTTGCCCCGGGTAGCCTCGTTGTCGGGCTGCACGGTGGTGTCGCCGATCTTGCGGAGGCCCAGGGCCTCGGCGGTCGCCTTGTGCTTGGCGATGCGGCCGTTGAGGCTCTTGACCAGCTTAATATTCAGATTAGCCATTTTTGACCCTCCTTAACCCAAGATCTCTTCCACGCTCTTGCCGCGGACGCGGGCCACTTCCTCGGGGGTGCGCAGGGACTTCAGCCCCTGGAAGGTGGCGGAGACCACGTTCTGCGGATTGTTGGAGCGCAGGCACTTGGTACGGATGTCCTTGATGCCGATGGCTTCCATCACGGCGCGCACCGGGCCGCCGGCTATAACGCCGGTACCGGGGGCTGCGGGCTTCATCAGCACGCGGCCGGCGCCGAACTCGCCGATCACCTCATGGGGAATGGTGGTGCCGGACAAAGACACGTTAATCATGTTCTTCTTGGCGTCCTCAATGCCCTTGCGGATAGCCTCGGGCACCTCGGCAGCCTTGCCCAGGCCAAAGCCCACGCGGCCCTTCTCGTCGCCGACTACCATCAGGGCGGAGAATTTGGCCACACGGCCGCCCTTGACGGTCTTGGATACGCGGTTCAGATAGACCAGCTTTTCCACGAACTCGCTGGGCTCTCTCTCAAATCTAGGCATAATTCTTCCTCCTCCCTTTAGAACTGCAGGCCGCCCTCGCGGGCGCCCTCGGCCAGAGCCTTCACGCGGCCGTGGTAGACATAGCCGCCGCGGTCAAATACTACGGTTTCAATGCCCTTGGCCTTGGCGCGCTCAGCCACATTGACGCCCACCTGCTTGGCGGCGTCGGACTTGGTTCCGTCCACCTTGAAGTCCTTCTCCAAGGAGGAAGCGGAGACCAGGGTAACGCCGTTCACATCGTCGATGATCTGGGCATAGATGTTGGTCTCGCTGCGGAAGACGTTGAGGCGGGGACGCTCGGGCGTGCCGGAAATCTTGGCACGCACACGCTTATGGCGCTTGACGCGCTGGGAGCGAGTATCGGGTCTGTTGATCATAAGTGGCACACCTCCTTTTACTTCTTGGCGCCGGTCTTACCAGCCTTGCGGCGGATGACCTCGTCAGTATAC
>CANDCW010000099.1 GCA_947383275.1 uncultured Bacillota bacterium | reverse complement strand
GAGGCCGTCCGGGAGATGCAGAACCGGCTCCTCGGTGTGGAGACGAACGTCACCAACTGGCAGCGCCGGCAGAACAGCAACAACAATTTCTCCGCCGTAGTGCCGTATGATCTGGAGCAGCAGAGAAAAGAGACCAGGGAGATGCTGGACGATCTCACCACCCGTGACCAGCGGATGATGTTCGCCGTGGTGACCCTGGTACATCTGGCGGACTCCAAGGAGGAGCTGGACAGCGACACCGACGCCCTCCAGTCTGCCGCCCGGAAGCACCTGCGCCAGCTGTCCACCCTGAACTGGCAGCAGGCGGACGGGCTGGTGACCGCCCTGCCTCTGGGTCTGCGGCGGATTGACGCCCTGCGCACCCTGACCACCGAGGCGTTGGCGGTGCTGATGCCCTTCAAGGCCCAGGAGGTGCGGGACCAGGGCGGAGTGTACTACGGGCAGAACGTCATCAGCAAGAATCTCATCATTGCCAACCGGAAGGAATTGCTCAACGGCAACGGCTTCGTGCTGGGCGTGTCCGGCTCCGGCAAATCCTTCACCGCCAAGCGGGAGATGGTCAATCTGGCGCTGTCCACGGATGACGATATTATCGTCATAGATCCTGAAAGCGAGTACCGGCCCCTCATTGAAGGTTTGGGCGGCGAGGTGATCAATATTTCCGCCACCTCCCCCAACCACATCAACGCCATGGACATGGAGCAGGGCTACGGGGACGGCGAGAACCCGGTGGTGCTGAAGTCCGAGTTCCTGCTGTCCCTGTGTGAGCAGCTCATGGGGGACCGGCTGCTGTCCGCCAAAGCAGATTCATATCATAGCCCCGCTTAATACAGCGGCGATAGTTCCAGCGTTAGGGGTGTCCTCTTGATCAGCGGTAATGTCAGCAATCAAGGTTTCTTCGGTAATCCTGCGGGCTCCTGCGCCCCTTTGGAATATCCTCCATGCCCGAGGCCGGGGCTATACCACAAGGGAGAGGTAACTTTCTTACGTTACCTCTCCCTTTACTGGAGTATTCCGTTTACTGCTGGGCCTCAACCTGGCCGAAGGAACGGCCGTTATAGGTCAGGCAATTCTTGCACATACGGTGAGGCAGCCGGTAAGCCCCGCACTTGGGGCAAGTCACGATACCGGGAGTTTCCAGCTTCCAGTGGGAGCTGCGCCGCTTATCGCGCCGGGCCTTGGATACTTTTCCCTTGGGGACCGCCATGGGTGACACCTCCTTCGGCTGTGCCGGTCAGGGCACATCTACTACTCACTCAGCTTCCTTATCCAACAGCTGCGCAAGGGCCGCCAGTCTTGGATCGACATCCGGTCCGCACCCGCAGGGGCCAAGGTTTAAATCGGCTCCACACTTGGCGCACAGCCCTTTGCAGTCGTCTGAGCAAAGGTTTTTTGTGTCCATTGCGAGAATGAAAGCGGTGCTCACAACCTCGTCCAGATCCAGCACAGTGCCGTCCAGCAGGAGGATGTCATCGGTTTCCTCGTCCTCCAGCTCCTGGGCCACAAGGCTGTCCAGCGGGACCACCTTTTCCCGGGAAAACTCTTTCCCGCAGCGGTCGCAGGTTAGCCTCAAAACAGAACGGGCCGTCCCCTCCAGGACCAGGGCACCGGCGTGGTTGGTCACGCTGCCCTCCGCCTGAACGGGATGAACAATGGGCTTGCTTCCGTAAAAATCTTCTTGGGACAAGTCCAGCTGGAACTGGAACGTCATTTTTGCGTCTGGGGTATGGATGATGTCTCGCAGATCCAGGCGCATGGCGTTCCTCCCCGGGGGAGCGGTCCCCCATACTCGCAGAATGGTACGCAGGATATTATAAAGAATCTTGCCCCAAATGTCAAATACTTTTCACAAATTTCTCCACGAAATTTATTGACACCAGGGAGGGAATATGGTGAAATATTTCTTGACATCCAGGAGGAGGAGCGCCTAATGAAGGAATTTACCATCGGAAAAAACGATGCCGGGCAGCGGTTGGACCGCTGGCTTGCCAAAACCCTGCCCCTTTTACCTGCGCCGCTGGCGCAGAAATACATCCGCCTGAAGCGGGTGAAGGTAAACGGCAGGGGAAGCAGACGGGATGCGCGCCTCAATGTGGGAGATGTGCTCCAGCTGTACATCAACGACGAGTTTTTCCACAAGCCAACCCCGGAAAACGCGTTTTTGTCCCTCTACCAGCCCAAGCTGAATATCCTATATGAGGATGAGCACATTATGCTGCTGGACAAGCGCCCCGGGCTGGTGGTCCACCCCGATGAAAACGAGCGGGTGAACACCCTGCTTACACATATCCAAGCGTACTTGTATCAAAACAAGGAGTGGTCCCCCTATTGGGAGAACTCCTTTGCCCCCGCCCTATGCAACCGTATCGACCGGAATACCGGCGGCATCGTCATTGCGGCAAAAACCGCTGAGGGGCTGAGGGTGATGAACCAGAAGATTAAGGACCGGGAGCTGACCAAGCTCTACCTATGTGTGGTCCAAGGCCGGATGTCTCCGGCTGAGGGCAGGCTGGAGGGGTACCTGTTTAAGGACGAGGTGAAAAAACAGGTCTATGTCCGGAAAAAGCCCGAGCCGGGAGCCAAGCCGGCGGTGACAGTCTACCGGACCCTGAAGGTGAAAAACGGCCTGTCATTGGTGGAGTGCGACCTGGTAACCGGGCGGACCCATCAGATCCGCGCCCAGTTCGCCGCCGCCGGGCATCCCCTCATCGGGGACGGCAAGTACGGCAGCGAACGGGAAAACCGCAAGTATGGCCGCCACGGGCAGGCGTTGTACTCCTACAAGCTGGCATTCCGCTTCACCACCCCCGCCGGCCCCCTGGAGCACCTGAACGGAAAAACCTTCCAGGTGGAGGATGTGGAGTTTGTGAAGGAGTTCTTTCCGGAGTGAACAGACCCCGAGGGCCTGTTCACTCCTTTTCCCTCTTGACAACGGCCTCCTACAGGTGTAGTATTGTATAAGAGACTACACTTGTAGGAGGCGTTTGTATGACGAAATTGTCTGACCGGGAATGGGCGGTTCTCGGGGTCCTGTGGGACCTGGGGGGCGCGGCGCTGGGGGAAGTGACCCAGGCCCTCCGGAGGGAGACCGGCTGGAGCCGGAACACGGTGCTCACCTACCTCACCCGCATGGAGGCAAAGGGGCTGGTGTCCATCAGCAAGGAGGGCTACCCCCGGCTGTACCAGGCGGCGCTGAGTCGGGAGGACTGTCAGGCCCAGGCGCGGGATGTCTTTCTCCGGAATGTGTACCGGGGAGCTACCGGTGATCTGGTAGCGGCCTTTTTGAAGGAAAAACCTATCTCCGGCGAGGAACGGGAGAAACTGAGGCACCTGCTGGATGAAATGGAGGTGTGAGCATTGCGGGATATCTGGTCCTTTCTGCTGCAGACCATGACGGCCTCCGGAGTGGCGGTGCTGCTGCTGTTGTTAAAGGCCGTGTTTCGGGATAAGCTGCCCCCCCGATGGCAGTTCGCGGCCTGGGGGGTGCTGGCGCTGTTCCTGCTGCTCCCGGCGGGCTGGAATGGGCGGTATATCCTGGTAAACTGGCCCTTCTATGTGGAGCTGTTCCGCTCTGCCCTCACCGGTGAGTATGGGGCCCTGGCCTATGTGGCCGCGCCAATCCCGCTCCCGCCCCAGAGCGCGCCCCGGGCCGCGGCGGATTGGCTGTTTCTTCTTTACACAGCGGGGGCCGCGGCGCTCCTGCTGCGCTACCTGATCTCCTATGTCCGGCTGCGGCTGGCGCTGCGGGGCGGGCGTCCCGTAGAGGATGGGCGGGTCCGGAGGGCGGCGGAGGAATATGGCCTGCCCGCCTGCCCCGTGATGGAGGTGGACGGTCTGCCCTCCGCGTTTATCTGCGGGGTGTTTAAGCCGGTGCTGGCCCTGCCCGCCGGGGCGGCCACGGACGAAAAGGTCATCCTTCACGAGCTGCTCCACTTAAAATACCGGGACGCGGCCTGGGGGTTGGTCATCTGTTTCTTCCGGTGCCTCCACTGGTGCAACCCCCTGCTGTGGTACTGCGCCAACCGGGCAGGGAACGACCTGGAATCCCTGTGCGACCAGCGGGTGCTGGAGCGGCTGGAGGGGGAGGACCGGCGGGACTACGGGCGGATTCTGCTGGAAATGGCGGATGAGAAATACGCCCGGGCCCCAGGGACCTCCTCCATGGCCAACGGCGGGAAGAACATCCGTCGGAGAATCGAGGCCATCGCCCGGTTCAAGAAGTACCCGGCGGGGATGGGGCTGGTGTCGGTGTGCGTGCTGCTGGTGCTGGCCGCGCTCCTGGCGGCGGGGACACAGGCGGGGGTGGACAACCTCCTGCACTGGGTGTATACCGCCCCCAGCGAGCTGGCCTATGCCCGGACGGTCCCCTGCACCACTTACGCCGGAGCTTTTGACGCCTACGCCAAGGCGGCCATGACCTGCAATCGCAGTTACCGGGCCATGTGCGCGCCCCTCTCCGAGCAGAACGCGCTGGCGGACCCGAACTATGCTTGGCATTCGGGGACGGGCGGCCTGCTTGGCCGGGTCAACCCTGGGGACGGCTACCGCATTTACAACCTGACCCGGCTGGAGGAGGACGTCTACGAGGGCATCCTCATGCTGAAGCTGGGCCGTCCTCCGAAGGGAGAGGAGTGGGACAGCACGGAAAGCAGCCAGTGGATGGCCGTCCAGCCTCTGCGGGCGGAGAAGGAGGGCCGCCGCTGGGTGGTGATCCCCCAGGGGGAATTTCAGGCCGTTCAGGGGGAGTTTACCGTCTATGGAAACCGGGCCCTGCCCACAGTGACCTATGAGGCCCAATGGGATGACTTTACGCTTCAGCTGCGGTACCAGACCGCCTCCTACGTGAACAGCTATGAGGAGAGCGGCAGCTTCTTTTCCACCCGCACCTTCCGGAGCATCCCCCAGCCCGGAGGTGAGTTTGACAGCGAGTACCACGAGGAAGTGGTGGTCTTTCACACCGGCGACCCGGCGGAGCGGAACCGGTACACGTATATGAGCGCGTACTGCACCGCGATCCGGTACGATAGACCGAGGCGGGGGCCGGCAGGGGGGACGGAAGTCCCTGAGGCGGTGAAAAATCCCAATGCGGACAATCCGATCAACACCAGCTACCACTCCAGCGACCACAGCCTTGGCGGAAACAGGTCCCTGGAGGACCGGGACTGGGAGGAGGGCATCTACCTTGCCGGCGGCGGGGGCAGCGGCGATTTGGACCTGGACCTGGCTGACGCCTACCTGGCAAGCTTCTATGTGTCCGGCCCGGACAGAACCAAGGAGGCGGAGCTGACCCTGCTCCCCACAGAAAGGGGGCTTTTCTGAATGGAACCTAACCGGATGTACACCGGTCTGTCCCAGGCGGCCTGGGGGTACTTTTTCATTACCTTTGATTTTAACCTGAACCATGTCAGCATCCTGCCCCGGTTTGTGGGGTATATCCTGCTGTACCTGGCGGTCGACAAGCTGTCCCAGGCCCGGCGGGACCTGAATTTGCTGCGGCCCCTGGCGGTGGTACTCATCTGCTGGTTCTTCGGGGACTGGTTTTTCACCGCCGCTGGCTGGAATTTGGAAGGGCGCGTTCCATTTTTGCAGTTTTTGAGTCTGGTAGTGAGCGTGTGTGTCCTATATTTCCACTTCCAGTTCCTCACCGACATGGCCGTCCTGGCAGAGGGGCTTCAGCCGGAGGACGACAATCTGGCCGCCCGCATCCGCAGCCACCGGACGGCCAACACGCTGCTGCTCACCGCTGTCTCCCTGCTGGGCAGCGCGGCCCAGCTGTTCCCCTGGGACTGGTGGGGTGGAGTTATGGCCTTTGTGGCCGTGATCGGCCTGATTGTGGTGCTGATGGTTATGATGGACCTGTTCCATCTGCGCCGCCTGGTGCCAAAGCTGGAGACAGGGCCCCAATGACGCTTGCCTTTTCCTCCTGTCCTGTGGTAAAATAAGGAGAATTTGAACATATAGGAGGAAACGCCAATGAAACAGGATATGATTGTGGTACTGGACCTGGGAAGCGAGGAGAACCCGAAAATTGCCCGGGAGATTCGTGCCCTGGGAGTGTACTCCGAGATTCACCCCCATGACATCACCCTGGCCCAGCTGAAGGCCCTGCCCAATGTGAAGGGCATCATCCTCAACGGCGGCCCCAACCGGGTGGTGGATGGCGTGGAGATTGACATCCAGCAGGAGATTTACGACTGCGACATCCCCGCTCTGCTGGTGGACCACCGGGGGGACGACCCCTGGCCCGCAGATGACCAGGAGCGGAAGACCGCCCTGGAAAACTTCATTTTTACCATCTGCGGCGCCGAGGCCAACTGGAACATGGACAATTTTATCGCCGACCAGGTGGAGCTAATCCGCAGCCAGGTGGGGGACAAGAAGGTGCTGCTGGCCCTGTCCGGAGGGGTGGACTCCTCCGTAGTGGCCGCGCTGCTCATCAAGGCCATCGGCAAGCAGCTCACCTGCGTCCACGTCAACCACGGCCTGCTGCGCAAAGGGGAGCCGGAACAGGTGGTGAAGGTATTCCGGGACGAGATGGATGCCAACCTGATCTACGTGGACGCTGTGAACCGCTTTCTGGACAAGCTGGCCGGAGTGGCCGAGCCGGAACAGAAGCGCAAGGTGATTGGCGCGGAATTTATTCGAGTCTTTGAGGAGGAGGCCCGGAAGCTGGACGGTATCCGCTTCCTGGGCCAGGGCACCATTTACCCCGACATCATCGAGAGCGGAACCAAGACCGTGAAGGCCGTCAAGAGCCACCACAACGTGGGCGGCCTGCCTGAGGACCTGGACTTTGAGCTGGTGGAGCCCCTGAAAATGCTCTTTAAAGACGAGGTCCGGGCTTGCGGCAAGGCCCTGGGCCTGCCTGACAATATGGTCTACCGCCAGCCCTTCCCCGGCCCCGGACTGGGAGTCCGCTGCCTGGGGGCCATCACCCGGGACCGGCTGGAGGCCGTCCGGGAGTCTGATGCCATCCTCCGGGAGGAGTTTGCCAAATTCGGCCTGGAGGGCAAGGTGTGGCAGTATTTCACAGCTATTCCCGACTTGAAGTCGGTAGGGGTGCGGGATAACCGGCGCACCGATGAGTGGTGTGTTATCATTCGTGCCGTCAATACTGTGGATGCCATGACCGCTACGGTGGAGAACGTACCCTTCGATTTGCTTCAACATATCACACGGCGTATTACTGGGGAGGTCAAGGGCGTAAATCGGGTGCTTTTCGATTTGACCCCCAAGCCCACTGGCACGATCGAGTGGGAATGAGTTTTTGAAACTTTGAACCCCTTGCGGCACAACGGATAGACGGTTTTATGCCTCTCTTTTGATAACAATTTGATAACGCTCCCCATAGGCCGTATCATTCTGTATCCCCGGTGGATTGCAGGTGAAAAGTGTTCCTTTGCGGCTTGTGGGTGACAAAAACCATATTAGAAAGCCCTTACCGATGGCGACATCGGTAAGGGCTTTTGCTGTCTGTCAATCCTTTCCCAGCCTGTCCTTGAACGCTTCTACAAGGAAGTCGCTCAATTCCTTGGAGGGGACTTTGACCCATTTCCGGGTGGTGTCGTACTTGGGGTAGTTGTAGCGCCAGCGGTCGTAGTCCTCCTTGGTGATCTCCCCGGCCTCCAGCTTCTTGGCCTGCTCCGCCCAGGCGGACAGCATTTCAAGCATATCAACATAGGTCTTGCCTTTGGACTTGTCCAGCCTTAAACAGATTTCGCCGTCAATCTCCCCGATGGTCAGGC
>CANDCW010000098.1 GCA_947383275.1 uncultured Bacillota bacterium | reverse complement strand
CAAGGCGAGAGAGAAGCACCTCTGCCGCCTGGGAGGAGGTGCCATGAATGGCTAATATGCAAAATGTACGGACCCTTATGGGGGACCAGGACCCTGTCAACCGCACTAAGAACTTTAAAGAGGTGGCACTGGGCTATTCCACCGGTGCGGCCATGAACGAGGCCGACCGCTGCCTGAACTGCGTCAACCGCCCCTGCGTCAGCGGGTGCCCGGTGGGCATTCCCATTCCCGACTTCCTGCGGAAGGTGGCCGACGGCGACATCAACGGGGCCTACGAGATCCTCTCCGCAGCCAACGCCCTGCCCTCTATCTCCGGCCGCGTCTGCCCCCAGGAGACCCAGTGTGAGGGCAAATGCGTCCGGGGAATCAAGGGCGAGCCCATCGCCATCGGCCGAATCGAACGCTTTGTAGCTGACTGGGCTTACCTCCGGGGCTACAACGAAAAGATTGTAGCAGTTCCCAGCAACGGCCACAAGGTGGCGGTGATCGGCTCCGGCCCTGCCGGCCTGACCTGTGCCGGCGAGCTGGCCCGCATGGGGTACGATGTCACCATTTTTGAGGCGTTCCATGTAGCCGGCGGCGTGCTGAGTTACGGAATCCCGGAATTCCGCCTCCCTAAGGCTGTTGTCCGGCGGGAAGTGGAAAAGCTGGAGAAAATGGGCGTCAAGATCGAACTGAACATGGTCATCGGCAAGGTGCTTACCATTACGGAACTCTTTGAGCAGCAGGGCTTTGAGGCTGTGTTTATCGGCTCCGGCGCGGGCCTGCCCATGTTTATGAAGATTCCCGGCGAGTCCCTGGTGGGCGTATATTCCGCCAATGAGTACCTCACCCGCATTAACCTCATGAAGGCTTACCAAGACGACGCCCCCACCCCCGTGCTGCGCAACAAAAAGGTTGCCGTGGTGGGCGGCGGCAACGTGGCCATGGACGCCGCCCGGTGCGCCAAGCGCCTGGGCGCCGAGGTCCACATTGTCTACCGCCGCTCCGAGGCCGAGCTGCCCGCCCGTATGGAGGAGGTCCACCACGCCAAACAGGAGGGTATCATCTTCGATCTGCTCACCAATCCCGTATCCATTGAGGGGGATGAGAAGGGACAGGTCCAGTCTATTACCTGCGTTAAGATGGAACTGGGCGAACCCGACGCCTCCGGCCGCCGCCGCCCCATGGCGATACCTGGCAGCGAGTTCAAAATGGATGTGGATGCTGTTATTATGTCCCTGGGCACCCAGCCCAACCCCATGAGCTACGAGGGCACCCCCGGCCTGGAGAAGAACAAGAAGGGCTGTGTGGCCGCTGATGAAAACGGCTGTACCTCCTGCCCGGCTATTTTCGCCGGCGGCGACGCCGCCACTGGAGCCGCTACCGTGATCCTGGCCATGGGCGCAGGCAAATCTGCCGCAAAGTCCATCGACGAGTATATCAAGAGCAAGCAGTAAAAATAAGCCCGCCCCGGTGAGCCAGCAAAGGATCATCGGGGCGGGCTGTCAATTTCATAGCCAGTTCTCATTATACCAGCCCCCGCGCTTTTTTCAATAGGCCGCTCATAATTCCTTTTGTACATGCAGCAGCATATCGGGGGGGTAGTTTATCCAAATTAGGGAATCTGTGTCTGTAACATATGCGGTGTGGGGTAGCTATATCCTGCACCGCTTTATTATTTGTCTCAGCGGGCAAAATTCCGAGACAGGCGTTTCAGGCGATGTAAAAGGAAAACCGAATCCGAATCACCCTTGACAGCCAAATTACCGCAACGGAGGCCTGCTGGGATATTTTTGCGCCGGACCTGATCCAATATCCGGTGTTAGACCCCTTCAACTTGGTGCTGGAGGTCAAGTACAACGGCTTCCTGCTCAGTTACATTAAGGAGCTGGCGGGTGCGGCCAACCGGTCGGAGTTTTCTCAGAGCAAATACGGCCTGGCCCGGGCTGTGGGATTGAGGGGGCAGGAGAGGATAAGAGATGAAATATAAGCTCATGGGTGTGGCAATGCTGGCAGTGGCCGTGTTGACGGCGGTGGCGGCTACTGCTTTAGAGCCTGCCGTAGAGAAGAGCGCCCGGGTCCACCAGCATCTCACCGCCCGCCGGGATACCGGCTGCGAATGCGACGGGACAGAATTGTGCTCCCACCTGCCTCTGGTCATCATCGACACCAAGGGGCAGGAAATTCCGGGAGAAGTGACCGATGTAATGGACAGCTTTTCCCAGGTTATCTATACCAAAGCGCCGGACGGCCTTGCTACCATCCGCACGGAGGTTAAGGTGATTGACAACCCGGACGGGAACAACCACCCCAGCGACGTACCCGTCTTTACCACTGTGAGCGATTTTCGCATTCGGGGCTACTCCTCCCGGTATGCTGCCAAGAAGCCCTATCTGCTGAAATTTATGGATGAGAACGGTCAAAAGCGGGATATCTCCGTAATGGGGATGGGGGCTCACAATGAGTGGGCCCTCCACGCTCCCTTGACAGACAAGTCCTTGGTCCGCAATTATATGATGTACAACATATCGGGCGAGATTATGCGCTGGGCGCCCAACTGCCGCTTCTGCGAAGTAATTGTAAATGGCTCCTATGAGGGTGTCTACCTGATGGTGGAGACGATTGCAAAAGGAGAGAACTGCCGTCTGCACCTGGAAAGGAATATGAAAAACGCGGGAGTTATGGGCTATCTGTTGCGGATTGACCGCCCCAACGAGGAGGAGTTGGAATCCATCCGGGATATTTACGCCTATGCTGAGCGGATTAACCGGTTGTTTCAAGACGTGGCCATCCGCTATCCCGGCAGAGGCGTTCTGACGGAGGAGATTAAGCGGGGCATTGAGCTGGACTACGCGGCCTTTGAAAAATCGTTGTATTCCTACGATTATGACACGGGGAGCTATGGCTACTGGAACTGGATCGACGTGGACAATTTTGTGGACTACTACATTATTCAGGAGCTGTCCCAAAACTTCGACATGGGGGCGTTTTCCACTTATATTTACAAGGAGCCGGGCGAGCCGTACCGGCTGGCCGTGTGGGATTTTGACAACGTCTGGGGCAATGCCCGGACAACTGTTGTGTTTCCGGATACCTTTATCCTGAACGAACGGGCCTGGTATCTCATGCTGTTTAAGGACGAGGCATTTGTTCAGAGAGTGCTGGAACGGCACAGAGAGCTTCGGAAGTCTTATTTAAGCGAGGAGTATCTGCTGAATTATATCGATGAGGCCGTTGATTTTCTGGGTCCGGCGGCGGAGCGCAACAGTGTTCGCTGGGCTGACGAGATTGCCAACTGGGACGCGCTGGGCAGCGACTATGATAACCCCCACAGCTTTGAAGAGGCGGTGGAGATGCTGAAAACCCGGATCATACAGCGGGGGCGGTGGCTGGATGAGGAGATACATGCCATTCAGCAGTACTGCCACCCCTCCCGAAATAAGAAATACAACCATTGAGGAGATCGCGCCGTTAACTGCTTATGAAGAAATTTATTATCGCGGTTTGTGCCGTGGTGCTGTTGGCGTTTGCAGCCTATACGGCCTATTATCGCTTCGGAATCTATGTTGACCTCCACCCGGACCAGCCGGTGACCACGTTTATGAAAACGGAGGGAAAGTCCATTCTTATGGAGCGGGAGGGCAGGTATGTCCCGTTTGAGATACGGGGAGTCAACATGGGTGTGGGAATCCCGGGCGAATGGGCTACCGACTACGCCATTGACAAGGAGACTTACCTGCGGTGGTTTGGGTACATCCAGGAGATGGGGGCCAATACCGTCCGGGTGTATATCGCCCTGCAGGACGACTTTTACAACGCTTTTTACGAATATAATTTGGAACGGGAGGAGAACGGGAAGGAGCCTTTGTGGCTGCTCCACGGCGTATGGGTCAACGACTACATGCAGAACTCCCACCGGGATGCCTACGATGAGGAACTGCTGGACGTCCTGATTCAGGACAGCAAAACGGTGATAGACATTCTCCACGGCCAGAAGGTCATGTCTCTTGGACGGGGGCTGGGCTCCGGGAGCTACCGGCATGATGTCTCCCGTTGGGTAATCGGCTATATCCTGGGGGTGGAGTGGGAGAGCACGCTGGTGGCCTATACCAATCAGACCAGCGTCGGGCTGAACTCCTACGATGGGGAGTATCTGTATACCACGGAGAAGGCCACCCCCTTTGAGGCGTTTTTGTGCCGGGTGGGGGACGGCGTAATCCGTTATGAAAGCAGCCGCTATAAGCAGCAGCGCCTGGTGGCCTTTTCCAACTGGCCTACTACCGATCCCTTCTCCTACCCTGTGACGGCGGCTTATGGCCGTGAAAAGTACGCCTGCGTGGATGTGGAGCAAATCAAGAGCAAGGAGAGCTTCCAGTCCGGGCTGTTTGCTTCCTACCATGTCTACCCCTATTTCCCCGACTATTTGGAGTTGATACGCCGGGGAGGGGAGTTGGGAGATGCGGAGGTAACCCGCCGCCTGGGCGCTACCATCCGGGCCACCCTGGAGTACCGCCAATCCAAGCTGAACGCCCCCAGCATTTTGGACTATGTGCAGGATTCGGACTACTATGACCACCGGGGCCGCTATAACACCTATATCGCCTACCTGCGGGCCCTGAACCAGTACCACACTCTGCCCGTGGTCATCTCGGAATATGGAGTATCTACCGGCCGGGGCATGGCGCAGGAGGACATCAATACCGGCCGCAACCAGGGCCACATGACGGAACAGGAGCAGGGCCAGGCGATTATCGACTGCTATCGGGATATTATGGATGCGGGCTGTGTGGGCAGTTGCATATTTACCTGGCAGGACGAGTGGTTCAAGCGGACGTGGAACACCATGCACGCCATCGACTTGGATAAGACGCCCTACTGGAGCGACTATCAGACCAACGAGCAGTATTTCGGCCTGCTGGCCTTTGATCCAGGAAAGAAGGAAAGCATATGCTATGTGGACGGGGATTTATCCGAGTGGGGGCCGGAGGACTTAGCGGCCTCCTACATGGGAATGGAGCTTTCGGTGAAGTACGACGAAAAATTTATCTACTTTTTGGTCAAAAAGCCCGGCTTCAAACAGTTGAGTGATACCATCTATATCCCTATCGACACCACGCAGAAGACGGGCAGTACCTACTGCCAAAACTACGATATAACCTTTGAACGGGCCTGTGATTTTCTGGTGGTCATCCACGGTCGGGGAGACAGCCGGGTAATAGTCCAGCAGCGGTATGAGGCCCTCCGCTCCACATTTGCTTATGACTACTATCCGGAGGATCCCTATGTTACTCCTCCTGAGAAGGATACTCCGGTGTTTATGAACATCTATCTCCCCTTGATTCAACGGGATTTTCTCCGGGATCCAAGCGCTACGGAGCCAACGGGGACCAAATTTGATACCGGGGCGCTGCGCTACGGCAACGCCAATCCGGACTCAGAGGACTTCGACTCGCTGGCCGACTTTATCTTCTCAGGGGATTATGTGGAGATACGCCTGCCCTGGCAGCTGCTGAACTTTTCCAACCCGTCAGAGATGATGGTCCACGACGATTACTATGAGCACTACGGAATTGAGAATCTCCACATTGACGAGATGTATGCGGGCATTGGCTGTTACGGTGAGACCAAGTACCGTATCCCGATGAGCGCTGTCACGCTGAAGGGTTGGGGGAAGAAGCCCACGTATCATGAGAGGCTGAAGCGGTCGTACTATATCCTTCAGGACTACTGGGCCTCGCTGGACGCAAAGAGGTGACGGAGCTTGAGAAGTGAAGTTTTGCTGTTAGGCTACGGCGCGGTGTGTCTGTGCATGATGGTTTTCAATGTCGTATACTATTTTACCCTGAAAAACAGAGACCGCAGGATGGAAAAGAAAAACGGCCGGCTGGAGGCCCGGGTGGAAGGTCAGCTAGAGCGATTGCGCCGGGGCAGGGAGGTAGAGTACCGGCACTTGTCTTATCTGAGGCGGACGCTGTCGCGCATCAATAATCTGATCGTCTTTGACCGCATGATGGCACAGCAGCGGAGGGAGGAGAGCGGCGAATTCAGTCCGGAACTAAAGGAGTATTACCGGGTCATTCAGCCTGTCATTCTATATCTGGCTATGGTATATCGGGAGCGGGAGGATATGCAGGCCGCCTATTTTGCGTGGTTTCTGGCCAAGCATAAGCTGAACAGGCACATGGAACTGGATTCTGTGCAGGAAATTCTGGTGGAATATATGAATCAGGAGAGCTTGTACTGCCGGGTTAATGCGTTTCAGGCTCTGTGCTGCCTGGGCAGTCCCCGGTGCGTATCCAGAGCGGTAGCCGCCCTGGACCGGAACCAAAAGTTTTTCCACAACAAATTGCTGACAGACAGCCTGCTGGCTTTTACCGGAAGCCACAAACAGCTTACGGCGCTGCTGCTGGAGCAGTTCGGCTACTATTCCGACCAAACCAAGCTGGCGGTCCTGAACTATATCCGCTTCCGCTCCGGGGACTACTGCGAATGGATGCTTGGGATTATGAATGATCCGGAGGAGGATAAGGAGCTGCGCTTGTCGGCTATACGGTACTTCGGGTGTTACGTTTATGAGCCGGCAAGGCCGGTCCTGCTGGCGTTTGCGCAAGATCGGAGGGCGCTGAACTGGGAGTATGTGGCGGTCAGTGCCACCGCACTGGCTGCCTATCCGGGTGAGGATGCGACGGATGCGCTGGTTGGGGCGATTTACAGCTCTAACTGGTATGTTCGCTCCAACGCGGCGGCCAGCCTGACGGCCCGGGGGCTGGAATATGACGACTTGGTCTCCGTAGTGGGGGGCAGCGACCGCTATGTGCGGGAGATGTGTGGCGGAGGTCTCCTGCCTGCGTTTCATCCTGGCCTGGGTGCGGGTTACCGCTTTGACCAGAGCCAAAGGGGCCGCTTGGGGCCGGATTGAACGCACGCAAATCAATTTCAGCGACAGGCATCATGAGTGGTAGAGAGTTGGGAGAGAAAGGATGTGGGAGAAATGAAAATGGACGAGTTAAAACGGGGATTTTGGGGCTATAAGAAAGACAGCGTTTATCGCTATATTGTGTCTATGGAGGAGGACGCCTCAGCTCGCGTGGCCGAAAAAGAGGCAAGGCTGGAGAAACTGGAGGCGCAGAAGCACGCGGAGCATATCAAAGCGGAGAGCAGGCGCCGGGAGCGGCAGGTTCAGGAGGAGATTGCCATGTCCGTTCAGCGCAAGACAAAGCAAGTGGACAATTATTTGGAGCAAATACGTATGTTCCGGGAGACCGTTCAGGCGATGCTGAAGGAGTTTGACGAGCGGGCGGAGGAGGCGGAGCGCTCGCTGACCCAGCTCCGCAGCCAGGCACCCAGTGCTGAGCTGGAGGGCGATCCGCTGACTTTAGGCGACGCGCCTGCCGCTGGAGGACGAGCGCAAAGAAAGGCGGAACAGGTGCCGCAAGAGGAAGAACCGTGGAAAAAAATATCATTTATATAGCGGGAAACCCCGATATATACCCAATCGAATATTACGACAGAGATACGCAGAGCTACCAGGGTGTGGTTCCGGAGCTGATGCGCCGGTTTTCGGAGCAGAGCCGGTATGATGTACGGTACTACAGCCCCGGCAAACAGGATCAAAGGAAGGCGCTGGCCATCCTGATGCTGGTCATCACCATGGCGGCTATCATAATCTATAGCAGGAGAAAACTGGGAAAGCTCCGGCGGAGCAAAGAGATCGATCCCGTCACAGGACTGGGGGACCGGGAGCATTTGGAGCGGTATTACCGGGCCTATCTCAACGACAGGAACCGGGTGCTGTATTCCATGCTCTGCTTTTGCTGTGATTCGGATGCGCTGGCTGGCGGCAGGGAGTCCGCGGCCCTTCTGCGGCATATTGCCGTTGTCCTGCGGGACTGTGCCTCTGACACCGATATTACAGCCCGGGTATCGGACAACGGCTTTGCCATGCTGCGGCTGTCCTCGGAGGGGCAGGCGTTGGAGGAGTGGCTTACCACCGTTTTGAACCGAATCTGGGAGGGGGCGGATCAGCCCGGC
>CANDCW010000097.1 GCA_947383275.1 uncultured Bacillota bacterium | reverse complement strand
CGGCCAGCAGGGCCTTGCGCATGGCCTCCTCGGTGGAGCGGTACTCCTCCACCTTATCCACCAATACCTTCATCTTGTTTTTCAGCACGGCGTTTTCGTTAAACAGCGCGGAGTAGTCCCCCGTAAGAATGTCCAGGAATTCATCCACCTGGGCCATATTATAGCCGCCGAAGGACGCTTTCTGAAAGGCGCGGTCGGAGACCTCCTGTGGTGTGAGCATAAGTCATTCCTCCTGCTCTTTATCTGAAAAGTCTAATCCCAATCAAAATGCTGGTCCAGCACGACGGCCTGCCCATCCTCCCAGCTCAGGGTGGTGACCAGAAAACCCATGCCGTCTACATGGGCGGAGCCATAGAGGTACTGATATAGGGTGATGCCCTCCTCCGCCGGCTCCGCGTTACAGAAGCCGTCGATGTGGCCGGGGGCCTCAGGCCAGCTCAGACTCCCATCCTCATTGTAGTGGGGTTCAAATGTAACATCATGGCCGTGCTCCCGGTTGCGCCTGGTTTGGTTTTCCAGCCATTCCATCAGGTCCAGGGTCTCGGTGTAGCCGGTCTCCGGGACGGTGACCTGGGAGGTCATGGCCTCCTCGTCCAGCGTGGCTTGGATGCCGTACTCGGGGACGGGCAGGGAGACCGGCTCCCCGGCCTGGAAAGCCACGGCATATACATCGCTGTGCCCCGCGCCCCCGGCGGATATGGTGTCGAACCACAGGGCCAGCATAGGGCTCCCTGCCCGGTCCTTCGTCCAGCAGGTATCGGTGTACTCCGAGTCCTGCGGGGAGAAGTACCAGGGATGCAAGGGCAGGTCGCCATTGCCGTCTCCGCCCAGAGGCAGTTCATAGGCGGTTTCCCCTCTGGTCACCACAACGGTGTAGGGGTGCAGGCCGTAGCCGGTAATTTCAAACCATTTGCCCGGCTCAATTTCGTTTCCAGAGTAGGCTTTCTCCGCCCGCAGTTCCACCAGCTCGTCCGCTCCGTCGCCGTCCAGGTCCATCTGCCAGCGCTCCACCACCATAGGGTAGGGGGAGTCGGGATCGTCCACAAAGACCTCCCCGGCGGGCTTGCCGGCTGCCGGTTCTGAAACGGCGGGAGGCTGCTCTGGGGGTTCGGACTGGTCAGGCTGTGAGGAACTCTCCCCGGCGGCGCACCCGGCCAGCAGGGCGGTCAAAAGGGAGAGGCAGAGAAAATTCTTTCCCATATGTGATATTCCTCTTTAGAAATACAGACCGTTATTCTCCAGCTCGTCAATCAGGTCGCCCAGGATGTCTACATTGTAGGGGGTAATGATGTAAGTGGAGATGGCCACCTTCTTAATTTTGCCCTCGTTGGCATAGGATACGCCGGCCAAAAAGTCCAGCAGCCGGCGGGCGATCTCACCGTTGGTAGACTCCAGGTTGAGGACCACCGTGCGCTTTTCCCGAAGGTGGTCGGCGATGGAGGAGGCGTCCTCAAACCGCTCGGGCTTTACCAGCACCACCTGGAGCTGAGTGGCGGCCCGGATGTTGACCACCTTGTTGGAGCGGCGGTCGTCATCGGCGGAGGGGGCGCTGTAGCTGTTGTAGCTGCCGCCGCCGTAGCCGCTGTCCCGGGGGGCGCGGTCAGCGGCCCGCTCCCGGCGCTCTACCGGACGGGGAGAGACGTCAAAGTCATCATAGTCGTCTTCGTCCTCATCCTCATAGGGGTGGGCCAGGCGCTTGAACTCGTCAAAAATTCCCATTCGTAAAATCCTCTTTTCTCCAAATAAAAAATCATCGGGCAGGGCCCGTCATGGGGGGACGGGGCCCGAAGAGGGCGGTACCCACCCGAACCAGGGTGGCGCCCTCGGCGATGGCGTCCTCGAAATCACCGCTCATGCCCATAGACAGACAGTCCATAACACTATAATTATCCGACATTTTCCCTATTATGTCAACAAGAATTTGGCGCATTTGGGCAAAATATTTTCGGTTGGACCCGGAAACCGTTGATATAGGCGGGATTGCCATCAATCCCCGCAGCCGGACGTGGGGGCGGCTCAGCGCGGCCTCAGCCAGTGCGGGCAGGTTCTCAGGCAAGACGCCTCCCTTGCTCTCCTCCCGGGCCACATTGACCTCCAGGAGAATGTCTTGAATGATGCCCAGCCGTTCAGCCTGGCCGTCGATGGCCTGGAGAAGCCTTTCTGAGTCCACCGAATGGATGAGGGACACCTTGCCCACCACCTGCCTGACCTTGTTGGTTTGGAGGTGGCCGATAAAGTGGACCTCCGCCCCGGCGTAGGCGTCCGCCTCCAGGTGGGCGGCCAGCTCCTGCACCCGGTTTTCGCCGCACAGGCGCACGCCGGCGGCAATGGCGGCGCGGATGGTGCCGTCAGTCTGCACTTTAGTGGCGGCGCACAGGGCGACGGAAGCCGGTTCACGCCCCGCGGCAATGGCGGCAGCGGCAATTCTGTCCTGCACGGCTTTTACAGTTTGGGATAAGTCCATGGATACTCCTTCTCTCTGTATCGGAATAGAAGCTACCGGTTCTCCAGGAGCAGCCCGTCCTGAAGGCCGGTGCCCTCGACGATGATGGCGTCCCCGTCCCGGAGGACCTTCCGTCCAGTGCCAACAGGGCGGACCACGTAGTAGTCGGAACCCTCGTGGACAATGGAGACCTCCCGGGACTCGGTGCGGCCGTTGACCAGGGCGTACACCACAGTCCGGGCGGCAGCCGCAGTGCTGGATTCCGGCTCCTGGGCGGCCTGCTCCAGGTGGAGAGCCTGCTTGGGGATGCGCAGCCCGGACCAGGAATCAAAAATGAGCTCCACTGTCTGGTGGCGCAGCAGGGTGGTGAGGGTGAGGTAGCGGTTTGAGGAGAAGACCACCAGGGTGGTGTCCCCTTGGGAGGGAGCGATGCGGTCCACCAGCATTTCCACATCCCGGTTCAGCTCCCCGGAAAAGCGGAGGGTGGCGGAATCGCCCTCCTCCAGCCGGCGGGCGGCGGATTTGGGCAGGTTGGCGGCAAAATACCAGGTGTGGTCGGTGATCAGCTTGCCCATGGCGCCGGAGTCCTCCCCGGCGGGGTTGTCAATGAGCTCCTGAAGGGCGGAAGGGGTGAGCTGATAGACGCTCTCCGGGGTGAGGCGGGATTCGTAGCCGTCCACCAGACTGGAAAACACCCCCGGCTCCGGGGCGTTGATCCGGGTGGTGGCGCTGGCGGACTGGCGGGTAAGGACGCCCAGCTCCTCCCGCAGGGCCTTCAGCCGGGCGTTCAGATCGGCGGAGGTGAGGCCGTCGTTGTAGGTGTAGCCCCGCTTGAGGAGGCTGCTCTTTACATTGATAGATTGGGCGCGCAGCTGGGTGTAGTCCCCCAGGGCGTAGGAGGCCCGCAGCTCCACCACGGCCTGGAGGATATCCTCGTCCAGCCGGGCGGCGGACTCCAGGCTGCCGGACTGGACGATGGCCTCCTCCAGCAGCTGGATATTCATCTCCAGCTCCTCAATGTGGGCCTGGTTGGTCTGGGCCTGGCTGTCCCGGTAGACAAGGGCCACCTGCTGGCCCTTGCCCACCTTTTCGCCCTCCGCCCGGGTAATTTCCAAAATGCCGCTCTGGGCGGGGAGGAGCAGGGCCTTTCGGACCACCAGCCCCTCCGCCGTTACGCTGTCGTTGGCGGTGTAGGCGTAGACGCGGGTGGTGCGGTAGGGCGTGTCCAGGGCGTTGTAGACGTAATAGCCAAAATAGAGGGAAATAACTGCGGCAAATGCCAGAATGGTAAAGGTAATAAGGGATTTTCCTTGTTTCATAGGGGTTCTCTCTTTCTGTGGATCAGCCCTCCTCTTCGGTCAGGGGCACGGGCCGCTCCGGAACAATGGTCGAGATGGCGTGCTTGTAGATAATCTGCTGCTTGCCGTCGCTGGTGAGAACGACGGTAAAGGCGTCGAAGCCGGTAATGTAGCCCCGCATCTGAAAGCCGTTCATCAAGAACATGGTGACGTTTCGCCGCTCCCGGCGGGCTTGGGTGAGGAAGATGTCCTGGAGGTTGTTGGTCTTTGTCATATGTAGCACTCCTTTTTCTTTTAGGGCGGGAGGCATGTCCCGCCTGAGTGCCGCTATTATATACCAAAATCTTCCAGATACATTGTCGAACGGTGCAGGACGTCCGCAAAATTTGGCTCGGTATCCCACAGGAGGGGCTTGGCCTGCCGGTTGCGCCGGAACCAGGTGCGCTGCCGCTTGGCGTACTGCCGGGAGCGCAGTTTGATTTGCTCTGCGGCTGCTGCGGTATCCCCGCCCCCCAGGAGGGCCGCGGCCATCTCCTTATAGCCGATGGCCTGCATGGCGGTGCAGGCTGTGGGGACGCCGCTGTCCAACAGGGCCTGGACCTCCCGCGCCAGCCCGTCCGCCATCATACGGTCCACCCGGCGATCAATGCGGTCCCATAGGTCCACCCGGCGTTCAAAGTCCAGCGTAAGGGTAAGGGCATCGTACCGGGGCGGGAGGGCCTTGGTGTCCTCGTTGTGCCGGGTGATGGTCCTGCCGGTGGCCAGCCACACTTCCAGCGCCCGGATGATCCGTTTGGCATCGTTGGGGTGGAGCCGGGCGGCAGATTCAGGGTCCGCTTTTGCCAGCTCCTCCAGGAGGGCCCGGCCTCCTTGAACGCGGTACCGCTCTTCCAATTGGGCGCGGAGAGCTGTGTCGAAGGGGGCAAAGGTCCGCCCGGCCAGCAGGGAGTCGATATACAGTCCTGTCCCGCCGGCCAGGATGGGCAGTTTCCCACGGGAGAGCACATCCTCCACGCAGGCCGCCGCCGCGTCCGCGTACCGGGCCACGGAGAAATTTTCCTCCGGGTCGGCCACGTCAATCATGTGGTGGGGGACGCCTTGCATCTCCTCCGCGGTGGGCTTGGCAGTGCCGATATCCATGCGGCGGTAGATCTGCATGGAGTCGGCGGACACCACCTCGCCGTTATAACGCTTGGCCAGCTCCACAGCCAGCCAGGTTTTCCCAGACGCGGTGGGGCCGGTGATGACTAAAAGCTTTGGTGGCATTGGTATCGCCTCCTTGAAAGATGACGCCCAGCAATTTCCTATTCCGGTTTCTTTCGCTGGTAGGGCTTGGGCTCGTCGGTGGGGTCCAGCATATAGTTTGCGGAGACGTTGTAGTGCTGGCGGATTGAGGCGAATCGCAAAGTGTGTTGAGGATGGAGGGCCTCACGCCCGCTTGAACTGTTTCTCTAACTCCTTTTTGGTCAGTTCAATGGCCACCGGACGGCCGTGGGGACAGTATTTCACCTGCCCGGACATGACAGCCTGAGCCACCCGCTCCAGCTCTTGGGGGCTGGAGTGCCAGCCGCCCTTGATGGCGGCTTTGCAGGCCATGGTGTGGAGCAGCTTGTCCCGGGCGGCGGCGGGGTCGGCCCCGCCGGTGGACAGCAGCTTCTGGGCCAGCTCCTCCAGGGCGGCGGGGATGTCTCCGGCGTCCAGGTAGTCGGGGGCCTGGCGCACCGCCAGATCCTGGCCCAGCCCGTCCGCCTCAAACCCGAACTCCTCCAGCAGCGCCCACTGGGACAGCAGCACGTCCCGCTGGGCCGGGGACAACCGGCAGACCACTGGCGTAAGCAGGGTCTGGGCCATGGGGGCGTAGCCCTCCGCTTTCATGCGGTCGAAGTTCATCCGCTCATGGGCGGCGTGCTTGTCGATGAAGAATACCGTCTCCCCCCGCTCTACGATAATGTAGGTGTTCAGCACCTCCCCGGCCACCCGCCAAGGGAGCTCCTCCGCCCCGCCTATAGGCGGTAAAGGCTCCTTTGGCAAAGTCGATGAACCATCCCCGCGCTCTGGTAGCTTGATCTGCTGGGCGCATTCCGCCTGCGGCGAAATACAATTCCCGGCGCCCTGCGGGCGGAACCGCTCTGCCAAAGGGGGCTTTTCCCGCTGTGGGGAGGCGGGGGCCGGCGGCGTGTAGGCGCTGTCATGGACCCGTACCGCCGGGGGCACAGCCGCCCGGGGGGGCGGCGCGGCCATCCGGAACTGGTTGGGCGTCATCGAGTTCTGCTTGCGCACATCAGGAATTTCCGTGTTTTTCAGTACCGCCTGAGGGTGGGAGGAATCCCCCTCCAGGGTGGAGAGCACGGCGTGGTACACGGCTGAGAACACGGCCCGTTCCGCGCCGAATTTTACTTCTGTTTTGGCGGGGTGGACGTTTACGTCCACTGCGTTTAATTTTGTCCGCAAATGCAGCACGCAGCCGGGAAATTTGCCCACCATCCGCTGGTTTTTGTAGGCCTCCTCCAGGGCGGCGGACATCAGCGGGGACTTGACCTGCCGGCCGTTGACAAAGAAGAACTGCCAGCTGCGGCTGGCCCGGCAGCAGGCGGGCATGGAGGCGAAGCCCTCTACCGACATGCCCTCCCCGCTGGCTCTCACCTCCCGGAAGCCCAGAGCCAGTTCCCGGCCCAGCACGGCGTAGACGGCGGACTTTAGCTGTCCGTCCCCGGGGGTAAGCAGCTCCTGTTTGCCGTCCCGGATGAACTTGACGCTCACCTCCGGGTGGGACAGGGCCGCCCTCTGGACCACGGAAAAGACAGCGGCGCCCTCGGCGGCGTCTTTTTTCATGAATTTCAGCCTTGCCGGGGTGTTGAAGAACAGGTCGCGAACCACCATGGTAGTGCCCAAGGGACAGCCCGCCTCCTCCACCCCGCCCGGTGCGCCCCCCTCCAGGGCGAGGGACGCGCCCAGGTCCGCGCCGGCGGTCCGGGTGAGCACCTCCACCCGGGATACGGCGGAGATGGCCGCCAGCGCCTCCCCCCGGAAGCCCAGAGTGCCGATGGCCTCCAGGTCGTACTCGGTGCGCAGCTTGCTGGTGGCGTGGCGGAGAAAGGCGGTCCTCAGCTCTCCGGCCGGGATGCCCTTCCCGTCGTCGGTCACCCGGAGGAAGGTCAGCCCGCCGTGGGATATCTCCACCGTCACGGCGGACGCCCCGGCGTCGATGGCGTTCTCCATCAGCTCCTTGGCCACGGAGGCGGGCCGCTCCACCACCTCTCCGGCGGCAATCAGGTCGGCTACATGGGGGTCTAATACTTGAATGTCTGGCATGGCTGCGCTCACTTTCTCTTTGGTTTTAAACGCTCCCTGGGGTCGTCCGTCAGACCCAAAAGGTAGTCGGAGGACACCTGGTAGTGCTCACAGATCAGGGCAATCTTTTCCGCCGTGGTGGTGTTGATGCCTTTTTCCATAGCGCAGACTCGGCTTTTATTGATAGAGAGAACTTCACTCAGCTGGGCCTGTGTCTCTCCGGCTTTTTTACGGCACTCTTTTAATCGCTGTCCGAAAAGTTCTTTTGAAAACATTCGATACCCCCTTGACAAGTTTCGAAAAACTAATAAATGGAGGAGCGTATATGAATGGGATACTGCGTGAAATATTTGATGACGAGTATGATATTACCCCGAAACGGGGCAAAAGGCAACGGGAAATCGATGAACAGCTCTGTGGGGAGTGGGATAAAATAAAGGCGGTGTTCGGGGTCGAATTTATAGACCGCCTCCTCGCGCTGGAGGGTGAGCAGGAGAACTGGCGGGCCTTCCACTACTACCGGGCGGGGTTCCGCCTGGGGGCGTGCCTGATGCTGGAGGCTCTGGAGACTTAGCCCCCGTTCAGGTCCTCCTTCAGCTCGGCCAGCAGGTTCAGCGCCTCGATGGGGGAGAGGATGTTTACGTCTGTCATGCGCAGCTTGTTCAGCACAGTTTCGCCGCCCAGGCCGCCCAGGGAGAGCTGGCCGGTATCTGTAGCGGGGCGGACGGGTGCGGGGACCCAGCTCCCCGATTCCAGCTCCTCCAGAATTTCTCGTGCCCGGCGCACCACCTGCTCCGGCACCCCGGCCAGTTTGGCCACCTCCACGCCGTAGCTCTGGTCGGCCCCGCCCCGGACGATTTTTCGCAGGAAAATCACGCTGCCGCCCCGCTTTTTGGCGGCGATGTTGTAGTTCTTCACCCCGGGGATGTCCCCCTCCAGGGTGGTAAGCTCATGGTAGTGGGTGGCAAAGAGGGTCTTGGCCCCCAGGCGCTTGGGGTTGGCGCAGTGCTCCAGCACCGCCCGGGCGATGGCCATGCCGTCGTAGGTGGAGGTC
>CANDCW010000096.1 GCA_947383275.1 uncultured Bacillota bacterium | reverse complement strand
ATGCTATCTCCAAAGCAAATTGAAATACTGCGCTGGCCATACACCGGCAAACGGGCGCTGATTTGTGACGGGGCGGTGCGCTCGGGCAAGACGTCCATCATGTCCCTGTCCTTTATTCTTTGGGCCATGGGGCAGTTTGACCGGTGCTCCTTCGGGCTGTGCGGGAAGACGGTGGGCAGCGCGGAGCGCAATGTGATCCAGCCGCTTCTGGCCATGACCTATTTTGTGCAGAACGGCTTTGCGCTAAACTACACCCGCTCAGACCATGTGCTGACCGTCTCCCGCGGGAAGCGGGGCAACCGCTTCTACGTGTTCGGCGGGCGGGACGAATCGTCCTATATGCTCATCCAGGGCGTGACGCTGGCCGGCGTACTGCTGGACGAAGTGGCCCTTATGCCCCGGTCGTTCGTGGAGCAGGCGCTTGCCCGGTGCTCGGTGGAAGGGGCAAAGCTGTGGTTCAACTGTAACCCGGACGTACCGCAGCATTGGTTCCGCAAAGAGTGGCTGCTAAAGCTCCGGGAGAAGAACGCCACCCATCTGCATTTCACAATGGATGACAATCCCAGCCTGTCCGAAAGCACCAAGGCTATGTATCGCAGCCTGTACCAGGGTGTGTTTAAAAAGCGCTACATAGACGGCGAATGGACGGCGGGTGACGGCCTGATCTACGATATGTTTGACCCAGATACGCACGTATATCAGGACAGCGAAAAGCCGAAGGGGCTGAAATACGTTGCCACCCGGCACATTGCCTGTGACTACGGAACAACGAATCCCTTTGTGCTGCTGGATATCTACGACGATGGCGAAATTGTTTGGGTGGACAATGAATACCGCTGGGACAGCCGGGATTTGGAGCGCTGCGGACGGCAGAAAACAGACCAGGAGTATACTGATGATTTTAAACACTTCATGGGGGATGACCCGCAATTTTTCTGTCCCGCCGTGGTAGACCCATCCGCCGCCAGTTTTGTTGTGGCGCTACAGCGGCGGGACGTGTACGTCATCCCCGGTGACAACGATGTGCCGGATGGTATCCGGCGCACCAGTTCTTTGCTTGGCCGCAAGGCCATCCGGGTGAATGAGCGGTGCGAGGGGCTAATTGGGGAGCTGCAATCCTATGTGTGGGATAGTAAAGCAGCGGAGAACGGTGTGGAGAAACCCGTCAAGGCTCTGGACCATGGGCCGGACGCGCTGAGATATTACGTAAACACCTGCTTGCCCAAGTGGAGGTACGGAGAGGAGGGATAACTTGAGCGAGAATAACGAATCGGCCATCCAGAGTGTGGTCTCAGATAAGACCGGTGTACCGGTTCTGGATGAGTTTTCCAACCCTTTGTTTCGCTTGGGCTACGGCTCTCAGGCCCCGTTGGAGGCCACGGACTACCCATTGACCCGCATGACGGACAATTACGCCCTGCTAAATTCCCTATACCGCAGCGGCGGGATTTGCAAGAGCGTGGTCAGTATTATCCCCAACGACATGACCCGAAAATGGTACACGCTGAGCGGTGGCATTGGGCCGGAACACCTGAGGACGCTAAAACAGGTGGAGCGGGACACTGGCCTGCGGGAAAGTCTGGACCGTGGCCTGCAATTTGGAAGCCTGTATGGCGGTGTGGCGGGGCTCATCCGCATACGCGGGCAGGAGGCTGTGCTGGACAAGCCCCTGGACCTGAGCGCCATTCTTCCCGGCACGTTTGAGGGTGTCCAAATTTTTGATCGCTGGTGTGGTATTACGCCGGATACGGAGCTGGTATTCCACCGGGGCCAGATGGCGCCAAAATACTACCGCATTGAGGACCCTGAGAGCAGCTTTTCTACTCGGGTGCACCACTCCAGAATCATCCGCTTCACCGGCGGAATTTTGCCGTATTTGGAGGAAATGGCGGAACTGTATTGGGGAGAATCGGACATCGAACCGATTTACCGGGATATTGTTCTTTACGACAACGTGATGGAGAACATGGGCAACCTAACCTTCCGGGCCAACATTGATACGATGGAGGTTCAAAACCTCGACCAGCTTTTTTCCCTTACCTCAACCGAACAGCAGCGGCGGTTCTGGCGGGTTATGCAGGCGCAAAGTGTTATGCAGTCCAACTTTGGGACACGGCTGGTGAACGCCGGGGATAAGGTCTATAACACCCAGTACAGTTTCACCGGCTTTGATCATGTGACAGAGGCTGTCCAGCTCAATCTGTGCGCTAAGACGCATATTCCCATGACGCGCCTGTTCGGGCGATCCCCGGCGGGAATGAACGCTACTGGGGAAAGCGATCTGAAGAACTACTATGAGTACATCGATATCCGGCGGGAAACCCGTCTGCGGCCCATTCTGGAGCAGTTGCTGCCTGTGTTGTGTATGTCTGCCTGGGGTATGGTGCCGGACGATTTGGAAATCCAATTCCCACCTCTGTGGACGCCCACGGCAAAGGAGGCGGCGGAAATCGTGGAGAAGAAAGCATCTGCTGTCCGAGATATGTTCCAGGCCGGGTTGATACAGGCGGATACAGCCCAAAAGGAGCTGAAAGCGCTGTCTGTGGAGACGGGGATGTTTGGCAGCATCACCGACGAGGAGATCGCGGCCAACGCCGGGAAGACGTATCAGGACGTCACTGCGCTCAGAGACCCGCTGGCGGGGCTGGGTTACGGAGGAGAGGAAGCGGCCCCTTTTGAGCAGAATACCGGGGACGGCCTGACGCTTGACTACAAAGGGCAGCCCCGGGAGAAAAACGGGCGGTTTTCCTATGGGAAGCTGGGAGGAAGCTCGACAAAGGGGAAGAAAAGTGGTAAAATAAAAAAACCAGGGTTGAGCCAGAAGGAAAAGGCCCGCGTCAGCAGCGGCCTTCTCACGGATCATCCAAGGTTGAAGTCAGGCGAGATAAAAGTATACGACTATGGAACCTATCAGTATCGTGTTTTTGTAAAAGGCCCAGGGGAATATCACTTTATCTCAAGAACTAAGCTAAAATAGGAGCTGGTTGGGATGAAAAGAAACGAGCAGGAATCGGAATATCAAAAAATCCTGATGGAGCGCTATGAAAGCCAAGTGAAAGATAAACTAGACCAGACCGCTTTACGGGCACTCTACAACGACCCCCAGTGGGAAGGCTATGAGGAAGAAATGCTGGAGTGGGTCAAAGCCCATCCGGACGCCACTTTAGAGGAATTGCTTCGTTTTGATTTCAGCTTCTATGAGCCCCTTGAAATTGTGGACGATGACGAATTTGGCGAGGAGGACTAAATGCCTGCCCTAAACCGCGCTGTGGCCAGCATGGAGCTGCAACGGCTGATTCGGATCTACCTGAAGGCGGAAACTGACATCATCAACGAGATTGGGCGGCTGCGCTCCCTGGGGCTGGCAGACTACCACGCGGAGGCGGCGCTGGCGCGGGTGCAGGCCATTCTGGTCAAGCTGGACGAGGACAGGGGCAGGTACATCCCCCGGATGATTGAGACACAGTTTTATGTCAGGCGCCCGGAGGCCAGAAAGCCCTTGGATGTGCCCGAGGCGGCGGAGAAGCATTTGGCGGGATATCAGAACGCTGCCGCCCTTACCGGGGAGCAGCTGGACATCGTGCAGCGGCTGACGGTGAACCTGACCGGCCAGCTTTTGGAGGCCGACGCCACGGCGTACGCGATGCTGTCCAACGCCCTGCTGGGCCGGGATTCGCCGGACGTGTTCCGGCAGGTGGGGCTGGAGCGGACGGCGGCGATGGAGGCCAGGGGCCGGGGCGCGATCCGGGAGGCCCCTGGGTTCGTGGAAGCCCTGCGGCGGGAGGGCGTCACCGCGTTCATCGACAAAGCTGGGCGGCGCTGGGGCCTGCACACCTATGGCAGTATGGTCCTGCGCACAACGTCCAGACAGGCCGAGGTACTGTCCGTACTCACCCAAGACCCGGAGTGGGATTTGTACAAAATCAGCAGCCACGGGACCACTTGCAAGCTGTGTGCATCGTATGAGGGCCGGGTGTACTCCAAGAGCGGGAACGACCCGGATTTCCCGCCGCTGTCCGCCGCGTTTGGAAAGCGAGACAGGGCAGGGCCGGATTCATTGGACAACTCATGGCTGAACATCCACCCCAACTGCCTCCACCAGATCACCCGCTGGACCCCCATGGGGCGCAGTGAGGAGGAGCTGCAAAAAATAAAGGATTTCTCCAGCTTTCAGAAGAACCCGCCCACCCGCGATCCGAGGACTCAAAAGCAGATTGAGGCATACCGGGAGAAGGAGCGGGGCCGGGCCCGGTGGCTGAACGACTACCGGCAGTGGGAGCGGTACCGGGTGTCGCTGGGGGACAACGTGCCCCGGACGTTCGATACCTTCCTGAAGCACAAGCGGGCGGGGGATGAGAAGTACAAGCTGTGGAAAAACAGTTATCGGGAAGCGAAGCAGCTTGAAAAATACAGCAAAGTGCGGTATCATGAAGATGGTACAGTTGTGGTGACGGATACATGGAAAGAGCATCGGTCCATTCCTGCTACATACCGTCCCAACGCTGTTGTGGAAACGCGGTTTCCGAAAAGGCAAATTGATCGAATTTTTTACGATGGACAGGGCCATATGTCAATTCAGATTCATAGTGGGGATCATGGTTATCCCAAAAGCCACAGGCGCGGTGTCCATGGAGAGCACGCCCATGAATTCGTCTATGATGATAACGGAACTATAATTTCTCGTTTTGAGCGTGAGCTTACGGACGCAGAGCGAAAGGAGAACAGTGATATTTTGTGAAAAGGACGTTAGCCGAATTGCGGGACTATCTACTGAGCCTTGTCAATCACGTGGAATTTTACTGGAATGGGCTACACGGGTTTATTGACCCCTTTACCCGCGAAAAATATATCTTTTCTTTTGGGGAAGATGATCCAGGTACGGAGTTTCGCAGTGTCGATGAACTTCTCAACGCACCCTATATGAATGGGACATCTCTCGCCGAAGTGTGTGACGATGTGGAATTCTGGAGTTGAACTATGACTGAGCAGATGATCGCGGCCATTAATGCTGCCTTAGATCGGGGATACCGGATCCAGTTGAAAAAACTCAAGGACGGAACCATCAAAATGCATACCGTCCAGCTCAAAGAGCTGAAAACTTGATATCGAACCCACGGCGCAATTGAGCGCCGGGAAGGACCAATTGAGGTCAACTGTCTGAGTAGTTTGGACAGCTGGCCTCTTTTTATTTTGCGAGGTGATGCAGTTTGCTTGCCTATTACGGCACGGAAATCAGCCCGAACCAGACGGAGACGGCGGAGGGGTTCCTGATCTGCCGCAACGTCCCCATTGCCCGGACGGGGGAGATGGTGTACCAGGCCCGGGAGCTCCGGCTGGACGGCGACCCGGAACGGCTTGTTATGGTGCACCGTGCCCCGGAGGATGTGTTTGACCCGGCGGCAATGGCCAGCTTCGAGGGCAAACCGGTGACGGACGGGCATCCGCCGGAGAACGTAGGCCCGGAAAACTTTTCCGCCTATGCCCGGGGGCACGTCCAGAACGTGCGGCGGGAGGGGGATTACCTTCTGGCGGATCTGTACATCAACGATGCTTCCCTGGCCAGCGACGTGCAGAACCGGGTGAAGCGGGAGGTGTCCTGCGGGTATCTGTGCATTTACACCCCCGATGGGGATGGATACCGGCAGGGCCGGATCAGAGGCAATCACGTGGCGGTGGTCCCGAGAGGGAGGGCAGGCCACGAGGTGGCAATAAAAGACGCCGCCCAAGGGGCGGAGAAAGGCAGGAAGTACATGAGCAAATTCACAGAGGCTATCTTGGCGGCGTTCGGTGTGGCCGCGAAAGAAGCCGCGACCCAGGATGAGATCAACGGTCTGATCTCCACCACTGCCACGGTTTTGGACGCCGATCCGTCTGCGTCCGCAGCGCCCGAACCCGCTGCCACAGCGGAGCCGGTCAATGACACGGCGGCGGCGCCGGCCTGGGCGGTGGAGCTGAACGGCAAGCTGGACAAGGTTCTGGCGGCACAGGATGCTCAGAAGGCGGAGGAGAAGCCCAGCAGTGAGAAGGAGCTGGATGATTTGGAGGAGCAGCTTTCCGGTGGGAAGGAAAGCGAAGGCAAGGAAAGCGAAGGCAAGGAAAGCGAAGGCAAGGACGCCGCTGTCATCCCCGCCGGTCAGGCGGCAGATGCCTGCGCTTCCTCGGAGGCCAAAGACGCGGCCCTGTCCATCATCCGGGCTATCCGCCCAGCCGTTGCCGCCATCAAGGACACGGGAGACCGGGCACGGGTGGTGGACGCGCTGGTGGAAAGCATCAAGGGCGGTGAGGTCATGGACCGGCTGAATCAGGCAGCTCAGGCCGGGGCCAGAAGGGCCGCAGATGCTGCCAAGACTACCAATTATGACAAAATCTGCGCGGAGCAGCAGGCGGAGTATTACGCCCGCAACCCGCACAAGAAGCAGGAGGGCTAAAGAATGGGCATTCATCCTCAGAACATTGGAAAGACGATGGACCATGGTTTCGCGGGCTCCTACGCCCGCCAGCCGGACATGATCGTGGGCACTCGCCCCGCGGGTGGTACCGAACAACTTTTGTTCGGTGTGCCCCTGAAATATGACGGGGACGGTAAGGTTGTGCTCATGGGTGTGGATTCCGCTGCTGCTGATTTTGTGGGCGTGGCCTCCCGGGAGATCAAGGGCTCTCTGAATTATCTGGATCAGAGCATGGGCAGCTACGCTCCCGGCGAAGCGGTGAGCGTGTTCCAGAGAGGCTGCATCAATGTCAAGTGCCAGAATGGCACCCCGAAACTGGGCGCCCCGGTCTATGTCCGTGTGGCCACGGACCCAGCTATCCCCACCGCAGAAGTGGGCGGCTTTGAAGCTGTGGAGGCTTCCACGGCGGCGGAAAGCGTCCGGTTGGAAAACTGTCAGTGGGCAGGCCCCGCGGATGCCAATGGCATTGCGGAGATCAGGATCATGACGATCCAGAACGCATAAGGAGGGAAGACCATGTTTCAGAATATCGGTACTTTTAACGCCGGAATTGTGGGCGGCGCCAGCGCCCCCGGCGCGGCGGGGATCCCCACAATGGACGCGGCGGGCATTGCTTCCGGCGGCGCTTTCCTGGTGTCTGAGTTAGAAAAGCGCGACACGCTGATCCGAAAGCCTCTGACCAGCGTGACCTATCCCCGCGACATCGTGGTGCAGACCGGCGGCGGCTGGGTGGATTACGTATCCGCCATGAATGTGGCTTATGGCATCACCAGCGGTTCCGGCAGCGGTCCTGTCCATGCGGGGGGCGCCAACAGTATGCCCATCGTGCAGGCCAATATGGAGAAGGGCCTCTATAAGGCCCATGTATTTGCCGCCGCCCTGCGTGTCATGTTTGTGGATATGCAGAAGGCCAATTACATTGGTCGCTCCCTGGATCAACTGCTCCAGGACGGTATGCGTCTCAGCTATGATAAACATATGGATCAGAATGTTTATATGGGGATGGAGGACTATGGTACCACCGGCCTGCTGAACGCCCCAGACGCCGTGGAAACCACCGTTTCCGCCAACGGCGCCGGCGGCTCCACCAAGTGGGCGGATAAGACGCCTAAACAGATCTTAGATGATGTAAACCGTGCCATTACGGCGGTTTGGGCGGCGGCTGAGTATGACGAAAGCGCCATCCCCAACCATATCCTGCTGCCCTATGAGCAGTATACCTATATCCTCAACACGATGGTTACAGACATTGCCACTGAGACGATCATGGATTACATCATGAAGAACAATATTGCGGCCAAGAACGGTGGTTCTCTGTATATCGGTGCTACCCGCTGGTGCAAGGGCGCGGGCACTGGTGACAGCGATCGTATGGCGGTGTATGTCAACCATGAGCGTTTCGTGAAAATCGACGAGTTGGTTCCCCTGGCCCGGATTATGACCGCTCCTAATGCCGCTGAGGCCTGCTACGATACCGCTTATATGGCCAACCTGTCTGAGGTTCAGGTGTTCTATTCTCAGACCCTGGCCTACTACGACGGAATTTAAGGAGGCACTGGAATGTTTATCGCGAGCAAGCGTAACATCATTCTTCCCAGCCCGGATGGCAAAAGACACTTCCGCGTTAGCAGGGACTACGTTGGTGAAATCCCCGATTGGGCGTCGGAGACGGATTACTTCTGCGCCCTGGTGAAGGACGGTAAGATCAGCGTACCGGAAAGCCATAGCGATGCAGACGTGGAGAAAGCGGGCAAAAGGGGCCGCCGTGGCCGCAAGGGTCAGGAGAACGGAGAATCCAGTGGTGAGGCCGAAACCGGAAAGAGCAAGACCGGGGAAGCGGAGACGAACGAGGCCGAGTGAGGGGTGACAGGAATGTGCTTCAGGGACAAGTCCCAGTTTTTTGGCGTTCGGGCCGCTGCGGACAACATTAGTCAGGGGCAGGGGCA
>CANDCW010000095.1 GCA_947383275.1 uncultured Bacillota bacterium | reverse complement strand
TGCCGATGATCTGGCCGTCCCGGAGGATCAAAAAAACAGCTCCCGGGAGGGGGCTACTGCTCTCATCCACTTTCTTCAGTTGAATCTTAACCTTGCTGGAATTCTCAAAGACAAGGGACACGTCGTGTTCCCCGTCCCAGACGAAGGGCTGCTTGACTTTACTGGTGTCGGAGCTGAGGATGAATCCCTCCGGCGGGGTGATCTCCTCGGCGAGATAGCTGCCTTTGGGAAGATCGGAAAAATCCAGGTCCTCTTTGAGGATATACCCGCCGTCCTTGGTCACATATTCCCCGAAGAAGCTGCCGCCATCGTCCAGCTTGACGCTGGTGATGCGGATGATCGCGCCGGGGATGCCCACGGTGGGGTTGTCCGCGTCAACTTTCCGAATGGAACCGGTGCCGGAGTTGGGGGTGCCGGGGCCCTCCGGCTCATTATAGAAGGTGAAGGTGTTGGCCACAGAGGCGTTGGGCATCACCGTTACGGTTTGGGAGGTGGTCTGGGCTACATAGCCTTCCGGAACGGCCTCCTCGGTGATGAGGTACTGGCCCGGGGCAAGACCATCTGCTGTCTGAGTTAACGTAATAGTACCGTCGGGGCCAGTGTCCCGAGTTACGGAAAAATCCCCAGATCCATCAGCGCTCTCAATTTTGAAAGTAACACCGGATAACGGCTTATTAGTACCAGCCTCCAGCTTCTTGATCGTTATTTGCACGGTTAGGTCTTCTTGCCCTTCGCCCGGCACAGCGATAAGCAGACGCTGCATGGGGGTGCCGGACTGACCCACCAGCTTCCACGGCTGCGATTTATCCCAATCATACTGCCACAGGTGGTATCTGTAGTAATACTCGGGGTGATCCAGTACTAGATCCACGCCGGTTTTGATGTAGTCGTAGGCAGAGTATCCCGTTTTGCCGCCATCGGAGCTGTCAATGATGCTGTGCGTCCCAATTTTGCTCCAATCTTTGATCCAGGAGGACTGCCCATAGGTGTCATGATACAGCTTCATGGCGGCCACGAACTCCTCCGCCATCTGCTCGATGAAGCCCTCCCGGTTGCTGTTCACATCCAGGATGACCCCGTGTTCATAGAGCCAGCTTCCCGCCTGTGCGACAAGGAACCATATGTCGGACCAATACTGCGTCCAGGTCTCCAGTCCGCGGGCATTGCCGGCATCTGTGAAGTTGCCATAGGTGTGGGAGTAGACGTAGGTGAGCAGCACCCGCAGCGAGGTGTTGTCCACTTCACTCTGGAAGTTCCACTTCTGGCCGTTTGCGGCGGGACCCAGGGTGCCCTTTTGATAGGCGCACAGGGCGCGGGTCGTGCCGAAGTTTGGTACATCCACCTGCTCATCAAACACATACGGAAGGCCCACATTATTTATGATGCTGCTGGCGGCTTTGTAGCGGACGGCTTGGCCGCCAATCTTCATGTAGTCCGAGGACTTCTGCGTGATGGAGCCGGGGGCACTGGACAGCCCCGTGGCCGCGAAGGCGGAAAGAGGTAGGATACCCAGGATACATACCAAAGCCAGAAGCAAGGACAGGGCGCGGTTAGCAAATTTACTTTTCAAAATGATTCCTCCTTGGATAGCAGAGGCCGGGCTGCAAAAGCAGTCCGGCCCTTCAGCATTAGATATTATTGTTTACTCAGGATAACGTGTTTGGATTGCATAGTCTGGCTGTTTCTCAAGCCACCATTTGAAATACTGCCCACCCCAAATAGCTTTGTTATGGATTCCACTTTCGGTAACTTTGATATACTCGTCTGTTTTTTCAAGCACAATAACCACGTGTCCGCCTGGGGTATTCCTAAACTGGACCAAATCGCCAGTTCGGATGTCTTCCCAATGAGGATTGTTTACCCTCCGCCAAGGCAAGTCACCAAATGCGGCATCAGAACACTTCATAGCCCAACCAGCACAGGCATCACAGTTGCTGTAGGGGCGATCCAGCGGATTATTGGGAACATATGGTGCTCCATAGGGCGTATTAGTTGGATAGATTTCTTTCAACGCCACAATAGTGGCCCACACATTTTCCTCCGTCAACGGTTTCCCATCGGCGGTGGTATAGCCGTTGTCAGTGGGCAAAGGGCTTGGATCTGGGCCCGGTTCGGGGAGGACCGGCGCGGTTGGCTCCGTCCCGCCCAGTATATTGCGGTCAAAGCGGGCCAGCATGGCGGCCACTTCCGCCCGGGTGATGGTGCCCAGAGGATTGATGGTGGTGGCCGACGTGCCTTCCATGATCCCCATGGGCCAGGCCCAGCCCAGTATGGCCGCTTCCGCCTCGCTGTACAGGGGGCCAAAGCCCGCCATGGGAAAGCGGTCCCACGCCATGTCGGTGAACGGGGCCTGTGTGATGACGGAAGGATCGTCGTTGGCCTTCCCCAGAGACTTGGCGAAGTTATAGAGCATGACGCAGAACTCGGCCCGCCGGACATTTTCATCTGGGTAGAGCAAGGTTCTGGACAGATTCACACTGGGAAAGACACCATTCTGATACGCCCAGATCACGCCCGGCATATACCAGGCTCCGACTGTCACATCCACATAGGGAGCAGAACCGCTTACTGCGGGGCTCCCGGCGTACCTGTGCAGCACCGTGGCCAGCATGGCCCGGCTCATTTCGGTGGACGGGCCAAAGGTATCGGGGCTGGTGCCGTTGAACAGCCCCCGCTCTGTCACATACTGGATATCCCCCGCCGCCCAGTGGCTGGCGGGCACGTCCCGGTAGGCCGCGAACGCCGGGGCAGCCAGGGATACGGCCAGCACGGTGCACAGCAGAACGCTCATCATCCTTTTCCTCATGGTGTCACGCTCCTTTTCCATTTCTTTCTGATTCGAGCATAACCCCATTCGGCGGTGTTGTCAAAGGATTATTTGAATTCCCTGCGCCGATAAAATTGTTTTGCCTTTCCACCTCCTCAAATCCGGTTAATTCAGCTGATTTTAGGAACCTTTCTCCACAGCCTGCACGCAAATTCTTTTTGTGGGCTGGTTCTCCAGGCAGGTGGTGAGGGTGATGCGGTTGTCCGCTGTGCCCTGGAGATAGCTCCAGTCGTTGTTGGCGATGGTCTTTACCATGACAACCTCATAGGTGCGGGTACCGTAAATGGTGGTGTAGGTGATGATGTCGCCGGCCACCAGGTTTTTGATGGAGCCGATGTTATACTTGGCCCCCCGGTTGTGGCCCGCCACCCCCACATTTCCCAGCCATGCGGAGGTGGAGCTGTAGTGTCCCAGCCCCTTGGCCATGCTGGCGGTGGTCTCGCCCTCCCACACCGGCACACTGAGGCCCAGCCGGGGAATCTTCACCGTGCCGATGCTGCCGTTTTTGTAGGCCATGCCCTGGACACTGGTGTAGGCGGGCTGCTGAACGCTGGGCGGGGTGGGGGTGACAGCGGTGCCGGCGCCCTCAATCACCAGCTCGGTGAGGGGGCCGCCGCCCCCGCCGCCGATCCCATAACCGCCGGGATCGCCCACCGTGGACACCACCCCCTGGAGCCCGGGCAGGATGGTGCGCTCCATGATGCCCGCCTGGATGGTGCTGAACCGGCCATACTCCAGCTCGGGCACATCGTAGTCCACGGCGTTCCTGCCGCCGTAATTGTACTGGGTGCCGTAGACATCCTCATAGCTGGTGCTGCCATAGTAGTCCTGGGGCGCGGTGGTGGAAAAGCTGTAGTCCGAGGCGAAGGCCGGGGCCGTCAGGGACAGCGCCGCCCCCGCCGCCAGGGCCAGCCCCAGCAGGTTTCTCATCTTGTTCATGTTTCACGTTCCTCCTGTTCGTCATCTGTCTCGCCGTCCTCCGTCCGCAGCGACTTGACCTCCCGGCGGGACAGGATCAGCAGTACCGTCAGCACCACTGCCGTAATTGCCCCCGCACCACCCAAAACGTTGCGCAAAAAGTTAGGGGAGGACACCACCCGCTGGAACAGGTTGGGCTGTTCCTCTGTAGGGGCGGGGCTGGACTCCGGCTGGTGCTCCTCGCCCAGGTAAGTTACCCGATAGGTAACGCTCTCCACTCCCTCGTGGGTAACCTCACCCACATAGTTGGCGGTGGTGACATACCCGGTGGCGGCGCTGTAATAGCTTTTTCCTGTGTAGGTGGCCACCGCCTGATAGGAGCAGGGGGCCGTCATGTCCCCCACCACTTCGGCGCCGATGACCTGCCACTCCACGCTGGACAGGTTCAGCGTCACCCCGTTTTTCACCGTGGTGGCCGGAACGTAGGACATATCATTGCGATCCAGCGGACCGATGGTCTTGGTGGCCGTCACCGTGCTGCTGCCGGTAGTGTAGCCCGCTGCCTGGGTATTGATGCTGGTGTGATCCAGGGCCAGAGTGCCCGCCCAGGTGCCGTCGCCATACTCCATGGTGGGAGCCAGCTCCTTCAGGATTACATCCAGGTTCTTCTTGGCCGTCTCCACCGTCACCGTCTCGGTGTGGATCTGCCGCTCGGACACCAGGTTTTCCTCCTTCACGATATCCGCATAGGTATAGAGAAAGCCCTCCAGCTGGAAGGGCTCCTCGATCAGCGTCCGGGCGTCCACCTCGGGGGAGACGGTATAGGTCTTGACCACCTGCTGGCTGCCGTTGAGGTTCTGCACCACCGTACTGGTGGGCACCTCCAGGGCGTTGGCGCTCATGGTCAGCGCCGCCGTCAGCAGCAGGCAAAGGCAAATCTTTTTCATTGGGTTCAAATGCTCCTTTCATCGAATTGGGTGCTGGGATAACCGGGCCTTCCCCGGTGGGGGGGCCGCGAATGGGCGTATGCCGGTTCACCGCTGCTCCTCCTTCACGATGTATTCCACCGCCAGCTCCGGCTGGTTCTGGATCCGGGCCAGGATGTTGAGGGACTGCTCCAAGGCCTGCATAGTGTCCCGGCTCTGCCGCTTCACAAACCCATGGAGCAATAGGATTCCGCCATCTGCCTGGATGGTGAAGATGACCCGCACCAGTACCTTCCCCCGCTCCCGCAGCTCAAAGAGGTTGCGGTAGCGTTCTAAGGTAAAATGCTTGAAATGGGGCTCCCGCAGGGCGGAGCGGGGCGTGCGGGGCAGCTCAATGAGCTGGCGGATCAGCTTTTCCCGCAGCCGGGGCTCCAGGCCGTCGATAAACCGGGCCACGGGGGCCGCCCGCTCGGGAGGCGTGTAGACTTTGATACCCTTCATGTACTCACCTCCTCCACCGCCGGCGCACCATCAGCCGCCGCTCATAGCACAGGATATTGGATGGCTGTTTTTCGCCGCCATCTGCCGGCTCCATGCGCCGCCATCCCGCCGCCCGCAGGGCGGAGTCCGGCCTGCCCTCTGGCAGAAAGGCGATGATCCGCCAGTAGCCCAGGGCCTGGGCCGCCCTCGCCGCCGCGCCGTAGAGCATCCCGTAGGCGGTGCGGCCCCCGGTGGCGTAAATGCGGTCAATCTGCACCGCCTGGCCGTCCTCCCGGCAGCGGCCCGCGATGGCCGCGCCAGCCAGCTCTCCGTCCAGGGCGCAGCCCACGCAGAACTTGCAGCCGCGCATGGGCCGGTATGAACGGCTGTGTTTTGCCAAGAAGTCATTGGCCTCCCGCAGGGAGAGCGGGACAAGGTAAATCACGTTGTCCTGGCTCATGGTGTGCATCCCTCGCTTTCGTTCAGCCGCTTCAGGTGGGCCAGAAAGCCGTCCGCAAAGGCTTCGGCAAAGGCCGGACTGCCGCTGAGCCACCAAACGGGGTCGGGCAGGGCGCGGTAGATGCTGTCGTATTGCAGGCAGATCATCAGGAATTTCCCGTGGGGATCGCCGGTGTCCCCGCCGTCCACCAGGGGCATGATGGCCGCCTTGACGGCCTGGGCGTCGTCCTGGTGGTAGTCGCACAGGTCGTCGTAGAACTGCCCGGCGAAGATGCAGCAGAACACCGCCATGGCGTCCCGCTCCACCGATTCGTCCGCCGCGGCCAGCCCCATGCGGCGCAGGCGGTCCAGGGCCGCGCCGTCGAAGGGGCTATGGGTGGGTCGATTGCTTCTCATTTCGGGATCATCTCCAGTAACTTTTCAAATTTCTCTACCGCGTCCCGCGCACTGGCCATCTGCCGCCGGAGGGCGTTGGCCTGCGCTGGCGGCAGCCGGACAAAGGCTTCCGGGCGGCATTGTTCAGATACCCGCCGGAGTATCTGGGCGAACCCCGCCGCTTCTTCCGCGAGGGCCTCCGGGGACGGGGCAGGAGCGGGATGGGCGGCGGGCCCCGCCCGAACCGGAGGAGCATATTCCTCCACCGATCGGATCTCCCCGGCGGCCAGCAGGGCGGCGGCCTTTGCTTGGGAGCCGGGCTCCAGCCGGGAGAGGGCCAGGGCCTCCTTTCGGGTGACCGGCGCTTCCGCGCCCCGGAGGATGCTTTTGGTCTCCGGGGTGAGCCTCTTGGCGATCTGCACCTGGCGCTCCACTGTCCGACGGCCAACGCCCAGCTTTTCAGCGGTGTCCTGGGCAAAGGATTTTGTGGTCTGCGTCATTTTGTCGCTGACCTCCTGGTGCTGGTTGCCGCGAAAGGGGCCGCCCAGGTTAGTCTGGACAGTCTGCGGGTGAAGGGCTTCATAAAGCTCCTTCCGCCGCAGAAGCAGCTCTCCGAACTCAAGGGCCGTCAGGTCACTGCGGACAAAGTTCTCGTCAATCTCCGCCAACTCGGCCCGCAGGCCCTCCAACTCGCTGACAACGCACTCGATCTCTCTCCATCCCAGCAGCTTGGTGGCCTCCAGCCGGTGAAGTCCGGCGATGAGGGTGTGCCCCCGATCCACGGTGATGGGGTTGAGCAGGCCAATCTCGGCGATGCTGTCCGCCAGCTCCCGGACGCTGCCCGGCGCAGTCTCTCGCCGCCCAGGATTTATCTTGATTTCATGGATTGGGATACGCACGGGGCCACCTCCAGGGCATAAGAAAAGCCTGACGCCGCAGCGCGGCGCCAAGCCTTCTTAAAATATTCGGTTCAGCCGACCCGCTCCCGCAAGAACTCCAGGAACAGGGCCTCAATCTCTTTGTCGCTGTGTCCGTCCAGGTAGGGGGCGAACTGCTTCCGATTAAAAGATATCTTCTTGGGCGGGGCGGCGAGCCGCTTCTCCGCTTGAGCCTGTGCCTCCCGCCACGCCGCGTACATATCTTGGCGATTGGCGGAAGGGGGCGGGCACTTGGAAGCGATGTGCTTCATAGCAGCCTTATTGATCGGGCAGCCCTCAATAGAGCACATTTCGATGAACGCCTGCTGGGACTCCGGATCATAGTCCGCCATCATGTCAGCGCAGGCCAGGTTCAGCTGCTTGGGTGTGCGCTCCATGATGTCGGCCAATTCCGGGATCAGGTATGTCAGCTTGATGGCTTTGCGGATCTCATACTCGGTGACATTGAAGAACTCGGCCACCAGCTTCCGTGCGTTATATCTTAGGCTGCCATCAGACTTCAAGTGTTCGTTCCCGTCAAACTTTTGGCGATTCTCGCCAAAAGTTTCATTGCCATCCGCATACCATTGCCCATGGCGGTTCTTGGCGTCCAGCAGCGCCTTATATGCCTTGCCCCGTTCAATAATGGACAGGTTCTGCCGCTGGATCAGGTTGGTGGAGGTGGCGATGACGATTGCCCGCGCGTCATCCGCTTCCACGACCTCGGCGGGAATAGTGGCCCACCCGGCCAGCCGGGCGGCGGCGGTACGGTTGTGCCCTGCCAAAATTTCATAGCAATCTGTCTCCGGGATGGGCCGCACGATGATCCGTACCATCAGCCCTTCTTCCTGGAGCTGGTCGGCAAAGGCGCGAAGCTGGTAAGGGGTGTAGGGCTTAAAGCCAATATCTGCGGTAAAAAAGGATGAGAGCTTGTCCAGCGGCAAATCGCAGATACTGACATTTGCCGCCGGCGGCGCTTCCCGGAACAGCTTCGCGTAGGCTTCGTCCATGGCCTGGAGTTCAGATGCCCGCTGGGTGGCAGACATACGGCGCTTCAGCAGATCGTCCATAGGCTGCTTAGCCAAGGGCCAGCACCTCCTCCGCCAAACTGCGGTAGGAATCTGCGGCGGCGTTTTTCGGGGCGTACTCAAAAATGCTCTGCCCCGCCGCCGGGCACTCCGCTACCTTAATGGAGTATTCGATGGGCCGCTGGAACACATGGAAGGACTCGCCGTACACTTCGCCCACGCTGGCCCTGACGCTCTGGCACAGTTGGGGTCTGGATTGGTACATGGTAAGCAGAATGCCGGCGATTTTCAGCTTGGGATTGAACTTCTCCTGGACAGACTTCACCAATTCCAGCACGTCGGGGATCCCTTCGCTTGCCAGAAAATGAGCTTGGACCGGAACGATGCAGTAGTCCGAGGCCGCCAAGGCATTGACAGTAAGAAGTTCATGTTTCAATCCACAGTCGATAATGATATAATCGTACAGCTCCTTTAACTGCTCCAGCATTGTGGCCATGACCTTTTCACAAGCCCGATCCACATCGCCCACGGCATTGTACTGGGAGAGCTGCATCACCTGGAGCCGGGCGGCGGCGTCTGCCAGACGGCGGTTGGCCGGAATCAGATCCACGCCGCTGTCTGTGTGGAGGATGGCTCGTTGTAAATGGAGTTCCAGATCCTCCGGGTAGTCGATGGCGGCCAGCAGCAGGTTAGACAGGGTGCGGGGCTGCTCCGCCGGGGTGTAGCCCAGGGCGGCGGTGAGGTTGCCCTGGGCGTCTCCATCAATAAGAAGAACCGATTTTTCTGCGGTGGAAAGAGCGGCTCCCAAATTCAGCACAGTGGTGGTTTTTCCACATCCTCCCTTAAAATTACTGGCAGCAAAAATGTAGCCCATTCTGCACCTCCGTAAATACTTGCCCCAAAAGGACAAAAAATTGGACCAAATCATGAAAACGGCTTGGTTCATAAGCGCTTTCTGACTTGGTTCAAATATATCACTATCATC
>CANDCW010000094.1 GCA_947383275.1 uncultured Bacillota bacterium | reverse complement strand
TTGTCCATGGTCTTGCCGTCCTTCTCGATGGCGTCCCACTTGTTGACCACGATGATGCACGCCTTGCCCGCCTCGTGGGCCAGGCCGGCCACCTTGGTGTCCTGCTCGGTGACCCCCTCCTGAGCGTCGATCATGATGAGGCACACATCGCTGCGCTCAATGGCCATGGTGGCCCGGAGAACGGAAAACTTCTCAATGCGGTCGTCCACCTTGGATTTTTTCCTCATTCCGGCGGTGTCAATGAACAGGTATTTGCCCTGCTTGTTCTCAAAGTAGCTGTCCACGGCATCCCGGGTGGTGCCCGCCACATTGGAGACAATTACCCGCTCCTCCCCCAAAATCCGGTTGACCAGGGAGGACTTGCCCACGTTGGGCTTGCCGATCACCGCCACCTTGATGACGTCGTCCTCCTCGTCTTCCTCCTCCTCGGGAGGGAAGTGTTCAAAGCAGGCGTCCAGCAGGTCGCCGGTGCCATGGCCGTGGACGGCGGACACCGCGATGGGGTCGCCCAGCCCTAAGTTGTAGAACTCGTAGATGTCGGGATTCTCCCGGCCGGTCTGGTCGGACTTGTTTACCGCCAGCACCACCGGCTTGCCGGAGCGCAGCAACATGTTGGCCACCTCCTGGTCGGAGGCGGTCATGCCGGTTTTGATGTCGCAGACAAAGACGATCACCGTGGCGGAACCGATGGCAATTTCCGCCTGCTCCCGCATGAAGGATAGGATCTGATCGTCGGTGCCCGGCTCGATGCCGCCGGTGTCCACGATGTCGAAGGTGCGGTTTCTCCACTCGCACTGGGCGTACAGCCGGTCCCGGGTGACGCCGGGGGTGTCCTCTACGATGGACAGCCGTTGCCCGCACAGCTTGTTGAAGAGCATGGACTTGCCCACATTGGGCCGGCCCACAATGGCGACTAAGGGTTTCACAGGCTTCACTTCCTCTACGGATTATATCGGTAAAATTCTTCGTTTTCCCAAGCTAGACGCTGGATCTCAGGGGTAAGTTCAATGCCGCAGATAGCGTCCAGCAGCTCATAGCCGTCCTGAGGGACGGGGATCACAGGAACGCCTAGCTCCCGCTCCACATCAACTGTGGTCACATCATCCAAAAAGACGTTCTCCCCGGCGCGGAGCATACTGGCGGGAATCAGCAGCCGCTGCCCCAGGTCCCTGCCCCGGAGCTGTTGAATTAAATCGCCTCCGGCGACCAGGCCGGCCACTGTGATGGTCTCGCCGAAAAATCGGTTGACGATAGGGTAGACATTCCCCTCTATTGTACCACATTTTTCCCGGGCCTGCCCCACTAGTTTAGCCAAAAATGGGGCGGCGGACACCCCAGTCGCAATGGAAAATGGGGCGACCTTCTCCAGCTCCTCCACCTGTGCCAGGTCCAGAGCCCGAGCAAACTCGCAGGAGAGCAGGGTGAGCATCCCTACGCCGTTGTCCAGCTGGGTAAAGTCCTCGAAATACTCCTCCGGAGGTGGTTCCCGCCCGGCCAGTAGATAGAATTCATCGGAGCACCACGCCAGCCGGGTCCCCTTTTCCTCCAGGTGCCTGGCCGCGAACCTCTCCACCTGGCCGATGAGGGCGGCAGCGGTCTCTCTGACATAGGTTTGCAGGGGGTAGAGGCCCTCGCGGTATTTGGTTACCCCCACCGGTACCACGGAAATGCTATTCACAGCCGGGAACATGGCGGACAAATCGGCCAGGGTCTTGTCCAGGGCCGGGCCATCGTTAATCCCGGGGCAGGAGACGATCTGGCAGTTCATGGTGATGCCGTTATGCGCGAACCGCTCCATGATGTCGATCCCCTCGCCAGCTCGGGGGTTGTTCAGCATTTTTTCCCGGAGGGCGCGGTCAGTGGTGTGGACCGAGACGTTGATGGGGGAGATGCGCAGGTCGATAATCCGTTGGACCTCCCGGGGGGAGAGGTTGGTCAGGGTGAGGTAGTTGCCCAGAAGGAAGGAAAGGCGAGCGTCGTCGTCCTTGAAATAGAGGCTTTTCCGCAGCCCTGGGGGCATCTGGTCCACGAAGCAGAAGATGCAGTGATTGGCGCAGGACCGGGCCCGGTCCATCAGGTAGGTCTCAAATTCCAGTCCCAGGTCCTCCCCCTCGGACTTGCGCACCCGCAAGGTCCGGACGGTTCCGTCCGGACCCTTCAGCGTCAGCTCCAGACGAGAGTCGTAGCCGTAGAACTTGTAGTCCAGCACATCTATAATGGGGTGGCCGTTGATGTGGGTGAGCGTCTCGCCCGGTTGGACTCCCGCGCGGCGGGCCGGACTGCGGGGGTCTACCGATTTGACCGCCGTCATGCTCATGGAAGCGCCTCCCTTCCGCGTATCCTTCTTCCCCGCAGAGCGGAGGGAAAAAACGGAAAATTTCAATATCGTTTTATTTTACTATAAATGTGCGGGGATTGCAAGAGGGCAAGGGGGGATTGGGCGTTTAGCCATCCGGCCAAAGGGACTGATAAAAATGGGGAAGCAAAGCGCCGGATGATAAGGGAGTTTTATGCTGGCTGTAGGTTGCTTTTTCCTGTGTTTCCAGGTATAATGACATGAATTATTTCAATTCCAAAAAGGAAGTGAACCGAGAATATGGACAGACAGAGACCAAGAGGCCGGGAGAAGAATGTCACCGGCGCGGCAAAACGGGTGGAGAAACAGGGCGAGGGGCTGGGCACAGGCCCGGTAGGCGTCCCCAGAGACGCAGGCGGCGGGAGCGGAGGCTCCGGTACCCGTGCCTCAGGCGGGCGTGTCGTAGGGGGCCCCAAGCTGATAATCCTGCTGATTGCCCTGCTGCTGGGCGGGGGCGGGAGCGGCCTGATGGCTATACTGGGGGGACCGGCCGGGGGGCCGTCCCAGCCGTCCGGCACCGGCCTGAACGTCAGCGCCCTGATGAGCAGCCTGGGGGGCGGCAGCGTCTCCAGCGGATGGCAGGGGGAGGCCAACACCGGCAGGCTTAACGCCTCGGTGGACCCCGCTGCCCGGGACAAGCGGGTTAAGCTGCTGGGGAATGGCCGGGATACGGCCACGATCATGGTTTATATGTGCGGCACCGATTTGGAGTCCCGTGCAGGGATGGGCACTTCTGACCTTCAGGAAATGTTAGCCGCCGATCTGGGGAAAAATATCAACCTGTTGGTCTACACCGGCGGCTGCAAGGGCTGGAAGAACAATCAGGTGAGCAGCTCCGTCAACCAGATCTGGCAGATCAGGGACGGAGGCACGGTCTGCCTGGAAAAGGACCTGGGGGCTGTACCCATGACGGACCCGATGGTTTTGGCCGGGTTTATTCAGTACTGTAAGGAAGCGTTCCCCGCCAGCCGGTATGAGCTGATTCTGTGGGACCACGGCGGCGGCTCCATCAGCGGCTATGGTTACGACGAAAAGTTTGCCCAGAGCGGCTCCATGGGGTTGTCGGGCATTGACCAGGCGCTTACCCGCGCAGGGGTGACGTTCGACTTTATCGGCTTTGACGCCTGCCTGATGGCCACGGCGGAAAACGCCCTGATGCTCACCAAACACGCCGACTACCTCATTGCCTCGGAGGAGACTGAACCTGGCGTGGGCTGGTACTACACCAACTGGCTTACCAGCTTTGGCAAGAACCCCTCCATGCCAACCATTGAACTGGGGAAAAAGATTGCCGATGACTTTGTGGACGTGTGTGCCCAGAAGTGCGCGGGCCAGCTGACAACTCTGTCGGTCATTGATCTGGCTGAGCTGGAGGAAACCCTGCCGGACAACCTCAATAACTTCTCTAAAGCGGCCAGCCGGATGATTGTCAACAAGGAGTATCAGGCGGTTTCCAATGCGCGGAGCAATACCCGGGAATTTGCTCAGTCCAGCAAGATCGACCATGTGGACCTGGTCCACCTGGCCAAAAATCTGGGCACAAAGGAGGCGGCCGGCCTGTCCGACGCGCTGCTCAGCGCGGTAAAATACAATCGCACCTCTTCTAATATGACCAACGCTTACGGCGTGTCGATCTACTTCCCCTACCGGAACAACAGCTCCGCGGTAAACAACGCGGTGCGCTCCTACCAGGCGGTGGGGATGGACAGCGACTACATCCGCTGCATTCAGGCGTTTTCCGATATGAAGACCGCCGGCCAGCAGGGCAGCTCGGGGACCGGCAGCCCGCTGGGGGCGCTGACGGGGATGCTGGGCTCCGGTGTGGATCTGGGGGACATCTCCCAGCTGCTCAGCGCGGCAATGGGAAGCGGCATGTTCAGCGACCGCTCCCTGGATTTGGAGGAGACGGCCCAGTATGTGTCGGAGCACCGCTTTACCTGGGAGGAAAATGGGGTTTGGAGCACCGGGGAGGATGGCGTTCCGATTGTCCGCCTCAGCGAGGAGCAGTGGTCCCTGGTGCAGAACCTGGACCTGAATGTATTCTACGATGACGGAGCAGGTTACATTGATCTGGGATTGGACAATGTTTTTGAATTCAACGAGAACGGCGATCTGATTGGGGTGTGGGACGGGAGCTGGCCCGCCATCAACGGTCAGCCGGTGGCCTACTACCACACCTCCACTGTGGATGACGGAGACCACTACGCCATCACCGGCTATGTGCCCGTTCTCCACAACGGCCAGCGCTCCGAGCTGCTGCTCACCTTTGATGACGCCAATCCCTACGGCTATGTGGCCGGTATCCGGGCCGTTTATTCGGAGGGCGAGACCGAGACCATTGCCAAGAGCGGTGCTGCCCTTCAGGAGGGCGATGAGCTGTTGTTCCTCTGCGACTACTACGGTAAGGACGGACAGTATCAGGACAGCTACCTCCTAGGCGATGGGTTGACCGTTGGAGAAGATGGGTTGACAATTACCGATGTCCCTCTGGAGGGGACGGTCCGGGCTACCTACCGCTTCACCGATCTGTACAATCAAAGTTACTGGACGCAGCCCATTCCCGGAACAGGAACGTAATCCGATATTAAGGATAGGTTTACGGGAGGCGGCCAGCTCTAATTTCGCTTTATTCTTGACTTTTTTCCGCTTCCGTCCTAAACTGAAAGAAAAAGAAATGAGGGAGGCTGTACCCATGGAACTGCAGCAGACCCAATCACAGAAATTGAGCCAAAGACAGTTATATAGTGTTGAGCTGCTGCGGCTGAGCACATTGGAGCTGGAGCGCTATGTCCGGGATTTGGCCCAGGAAAATCCTTTAGTGGAGCTGGAGGAGCCAGCTCCCGTCTCCCAATCGGAGGAACGGGACGATCTGCTGGGGCGTCTGCGCTGGCTGGAGGATAACGACCGGCAGAACTGGTTCTATCAGCAGTTCAGTGACGAGGAGCTGGACCCGCTGGCCCGTGTCGGAACCAGCGGGGGGCTGGAGGAGACCCTGGTCAGTTTTTTGTCCCGCCAGCTGGATCGCCGCAGGCTGGCGGAGGATGTGGCCCGGCTGGTGCGCTACCTGATCTACTGCCTGGACGACGACGGGTACCTGCGTACGCCTCTGGAGGAGCTGGCCAGCCACGGGGCCATCCCTCTGCCCAGGCTGGAGGAGGCGCTGGCACTGTTGAAAACCATGGAGCCGGCGGGCGTGGGGGCGTCAGAGCTGTCGGAGTGCTTGGCGCTCCAGTTGGAGCGCATTGGCGAGACCGGCCCCGCCATCGCTATCATCCGGGACCATCTGGAAGCGCTGGCGCGCCGCCACGACCGGGCTATCGCAGCCAAGCTGAATATCACGGCGGCTCAGGTGGAGGAGGCCAGGCGGATCATCCGAGAGCTGGATCCCAGGCCGGGAGCGGTCTTTCAGCGGACAGAGCAGGTTTTTTATATTCAGCCCGACCTGACGGTGGAAGAGGTTGAGGGACATCTGACGGTCCGGCCTGTCCGGGGGGAGCGTCCGCCCTTCCGGGTGAGCCGCTACTATCGAAATTTATTGGAAAAGACAGAGGATAAGGAAGTACGGGATTACCTGACTGAGAAGCTGCGTCAGACGGAACATGTGCTTTGGGCAGTGGGGCAGCGGGGGAGTACCCTGCTGCGGTGCGCCCAGGTGATTGTGGAGCGGCAGCACAGCTTTTTCCATTCCGGTCCGGAGGCGCTGGTCCCCTTGCGGATGACAGAGGTTGCGCAGGAGCTGGGCCTACATGAATCCACCGTGAGCCGGGCGGTGCGGGAGAAGTACCTCCAGTGCGTCCACGGCCTCTACCCCCTGAGCTGGTTTTTCAGCCGCTCCGCCGGGGCGGGGGAGGGGATAAGCGGGACGGCGGCCCGCAAGCTGCTGCTGCGGTTGATTGATGGGGAGGACAAAACTAAGCCGCTGTCCGATCAGCGAATGTCTGAGCGGATGGCTAAGGAGGGCTGTCCCATTTCCCGGCGCACAGTGGCAAAATACCGGGAGGAATTGGGAATTCCCGGCGCCTCAGGACGAAAAAAAGGGAGCTGAAAGCTGTGGAGCCAATGATGACAGAAGCGGTGCAGCGGCAGACAAACCGCCGATATATCTATCAATATCTCTATAACAACAGCCAGCCGGCAACCAGCGAAGAACTGGCGGAGGCGCTGTCCCTCGGCCTGCCTGCGGTGGAACGGAGCCTGGCCGGCCTGCTGGAAGAGGGGATGATTTCCACTGCGGAGGGCGGGACTTATGTAATAGCGCCCCAGGGGCGGGTGGCGCTGGGCGTCTTTCTCCGGGACGATCAGGCTCAGCTGCTGGCCATTGACATTTGCGCCCAGGAGCTGGGGTTTCGAGAGCTGTCCATCCCCTTTTCCCATACGCCGGGGTACTATCAGAAGATATTGCAATGCCTGGAGGAATTTATCGACAGCTGTGGCTTGGACCGGGACCGGCTGCTGGGGATTGGAATCGTCATCCCCGCCGTTATAGATCAGGCAGCGGGGCGGCTGGTGATGTCCCCTACGCTGGATCTGTGGGACATCCCTTTGGAAGAAATTTACTGTCATTTCTCCCGCTATCCCGTTTTTATTGAGAATTCGCCCAACTCCAGCGGCTACGCTGCCTGCTGGGCCAACCGGGAAAAGAGCAGCGCCATTTACCTGTCGCTGGACCGGGGGGTAGGAGGCGCCATTCTCCAGGGGGACCAGCAGTACATGGGGGACCACGGCCGGAGCGGCGAGTTCGGCCATATGCGCCTTGTCCCCAATGGGCGGCTGTGCAGCTGCGGGCGGCGTGGCTGCGTGGAGGCATACTGTTCCACCTCGCGGCTCAGCGATGACCTGGGGATCACCCTGGACGAATTTTTTACCCGGCTTCAGGGGGGAGATGGAGAGGCTGCCGCTGTGTGGGAGGAGTACCGGGGCCACCTTACCGACACGCTGGCCAACCTGCGCGTCTGCTTCGACTGCGATATTGTGCTGGGTGGAGAACTGTCCCCCCATCTGGAGGGGCTGCTTCCGGAATTATACTGGGATCTGGGGGAAAAGACCCTCTTTGAGGGGGACGGCTTTTTCCTTCAGCTGGACCGCTTCGGGTCCCACAGCGTCTGCGCGGGGACGGCTCTGCGGTTTATAGAAGACTTTCTTCAGACATATTAAACAAGGCCGGGTACAGCTTGTGTACCCGGCCTTGTTAGCTCGTTATCCACCCAGCTTGGCGGCAAAGCTGGCAAGGGCCTCGGAAATTTTAATCTGCTGGGGACAGACCGACTCACAGCTGCGGCAGCCCACACAGGCGGAGGGCTTTTTTTCATCGGGCAGCTGGGCTATGCGCATGGGGGCGATGAAGCCGCCCCCGGTAAAGGAGTGTTCGTTGTACAGCTCCAAAAGCATGGGGATGTCCAGCCCTTGGGGGCAGTGGGTGGTGCAGTACCGGCAGGCAGTGCAGGGGACGCTGGTCCGCGCGGTCATGCTGTTGGCAATATCCAGCAGGATCTTCCGCTCTGAGCCAGACAGGGACTTGTCCTCCTGGAAGGTTTTCAGGTTGTCCTCTACCTGGTCCATGGAAGACATGCCCGACAGGATGACTGTCGCGGCGGGCAGGGACTGAAGGAAGCGGAAGGACCAGGCGGGGATGCTCTCGTCCGGACGCAGCTGCTTTAGTTTCTCGGCGTATTCATCGGCCAGCTTAGCCAGCTTGCCGCCCCGGAGGGGCTCCATCACCCAAACCGGAATGTTCCGCTCCTGAAGCAGCGCCACCTTGCCCTTGGCGTCCTGAAAGCCCCAGTCCAGCCAGTTGAGCTGAATCTGGCAGAACTCCATATCCTTGCCGTAGGCGTCCAGGAAGCGCTTCATGGTATTCAGGTCGCCGTGGGCGGAGAAGCCCAGGTGCTTGATCTGCCCTGCTTTTTTTCGGGCCATGAGGGAGTCGTAGATATGAAACTTAGGGTCCAGATAGGCGTCGATGTTCATCTCGCAGATGTTGTGGAAGAGGTAGAAGTCGAAGTGGTCCACCTGGCACTTTTCCAGCTGCCGGTCAAAAATTTCCTCCACCTTGTCCATGTTGGACAGGTCATAGCCGGGGAATTTGTCGGCCAGATAGAAGCTGTCCCGGGGGTACTCCTTCAGGATACGGCCCATGACGGTCTCGGAGCTGCCGGCGTGGTAGCCCCAGGCGGTGTCGTAGTAGTTAACGCCGGCCTCCATGGCCCGGGCAATGAGCTTGGCGGCTTCCTCCTCGTTGACGTTGGCGTCGTTTCCGTCCACTGTGGGCAGGCGCATGCAGCCGAAGCCCAGGGCGGACAGCTTAAGGTTCTGGAACTGCTTGTAAATCATAAGTAGACATCCTTTCCATTGACGAATGAGGCTGGGAGCGCTATAATGGCGCTGTAAGTATAGTAAGATTATACAACTTGAAGCCAACTTCAAGTCAAGACTTTTTTGGGAGAGATTGCCATGTTTTATACCATTGGAGAGATGGCCCAAAAGCTGAATGTGGCCCCGTCCACCCTGCGCTATTACGACAAGGAGGGTCTGCTGCCCTTTGTGGAGCGGTCCAGCGGGGGAATCCGCATGTTCAAGGACGAGGA
>CANDCW010000093.1 GCA_947383275.1 uncultured Bacillota bacterium | reverse complement strand
CGGGTGCAGGAGGTCTGGAAGGTGTAGCCGATGACCCAGACGAAATACACTACCACGAAAGCCACGTAGCGCAGCCACATCATGCTCTCAGGAATGAACGGCAGCAGCACATAAAGCGCGACAACGCTTACCGCCATGACGGCGCTGCCCAGGATCATGAAGGGCCGGAATTTGCCGATTTTAGTGCTGGTGCGGTCCATCATAGCACCGATGATGGGGTCGGTAACGGCATCGGCCACCCGCATCACCGTGACCATGATGGAGGCAAACATCCCCAGCTTCAAAATGCTGGAGCCGAACTGGGCCACATAGGACAAAATCAGGACAAAATACACATTGGTCGCGCCGTTGTTCAGCGGGAACAGCATCAACTGATACGGCTTTGCACGGTTCAGTGTGGTATTGGGTTCTTGGCTCATAACAATTCCTCCTTATTTAATGGCGGCCGCCGCCTTGCGTTTCTTACCCGAGCGGAAGAACCCGCCGACAACGGCTCCCAGCCCCTTGAAAAAGTGGCCGTTGCAGATGGTAAGGATGCCCTCCGCCATTTCCATGGTGCACATCCCGCCCAGCACTACGCCCACCCCCTGGGAAGCGGCTTCGATACCCAAATATTTGCCGATTTCCTCCCCCAGTGTGGGATCCCAGGAGTTCGCAATTGTAGCGGCGGTGGGGAAGCAGGTGGCGGGCAGGGACGGGTTCAGCCCCAGATGATCCCCCTCCCCGGCCTGCTTGCGGATGCCGTGGGGGCCGTCGGACAGGGTCATATTGGGCACCCCCAGCCGCTCCACGCTCCGCGTCTGCCAGAAGTCCTTGCCGGACAGGAAATAGCACTTTTCTTCTAAGGACATTTGCCGGATCAAGTCCTCATGCTTCATGGAATCCCAACCTCCTCTTACACCCAGTTGGCGCTGTTGGAGCTTTTCCCATGGAGTTTATAGGCTGGATTAGGTGCACTTACCCGGCGAACAGCGCATAGGTCGGTGCAGTTGCCGGCAACCGCTTTCAACTCCACATCGCCCTCCAGAGGGACTTTGAATTCAAACACCTTGTCTCCGGCCTTTTCTTCCACAAGCTTGCCATTTGCATACAGCGCCACTCTACCCTGGTTGGAGTAGACCTTGACCTTGATGGTCGATTCGGGCCGATCCACGTACCGGCTGCCGCAAATGTGGACGAAGGGCTCATCACTCCACCACGCCTTGTAGATGTAGAAGCTGTCCTTTTTGGTTTTGCGGTCAAAGGTGACCAGCCCCTTGTGGTTCATGCCTGGTTCGCCGCCCTGATCTCGGGCATCGGCGGCAAAGTCAAACATATTCCACACATGGGTGGCCCAGAGGAAGGGCCTGTGTTCGAAACAGCGCAGCATATACTCGTGATAGATGCACTGGTATTCCTCTGTGTGGTCTCCCCGATGGGGCTTGGAGGAGTGCAGGTTGGGCATGGCCTCGCAGCCATATTCTGAGTAGCCCAGCGGCCTGTCCGGGTAGCATTTGTGAAAAAAGTCAATCCAGAAATCGTTTAGGAACAATCCAGGCACATACCAGCCCAGGTATAGGTTCCAACTTACCACGTCGGTGATGTGGGCGGTTTTGTTGAAGGGCCCGCACATGGCATAGCAGGCCAGGGTGGTAAGCCGGGTGGGATCCAGCTGGTGGTACAGGTCGTTGAGCACCCGGTGGTTGTCCAGCATGTCTGCCTTGTCCTTGGTGGAAATGGTGATCTCATTGGACACGCCCCACACCACAATAGACGGATGATTGTAGTTCTGGATCACCAGCTCCTTGGCCTGGCCGATCGTATTGGCGCGGCCGTTGGGCATATGCTCGGAGATATAGGGGATCTCCGCCCACACCACCATGCCGTACTGGTCGCACAGGTCGTAAAAATACTGGTCGTGCTGGTAGTGGGCCAGCCGGATGGTGTTGGCCCCCATCTCCCGGATCAGCGCCATATCGGCCTCATGGTGCTCCTTTGTAATTGCGTTGCCCAGGCCCTTCCAGTCCTGGTGGCGGCTGACGCCGCGGAGGGGGTAGCTGCGCCCGTTGAGGAAAAAGCCCTCTCTGGGATCTACCCGGAAGTCCCGCACACCAAAACGGGCGCTGACCTGATCTACCGTTTCACCCCCTATGGCAAGGGTTGCCACTACAGTGTAAAGATAAGGATCCCTTATCCCATCCCATAAATGCACATTGGGCAAATCCAGCTTGCCGCTGTCCGCATCAATAGCAGAGACCTTTTTCCCGGCGCCATCCAGAATGGAGATATGCACCTGGCCGTCTTCGCAGTTCCTCCAGGTTTTTACCTGCACCTCGCCCTTGCTGTAGTTTTCTATGGGCTTGGCCGTGACCATGATGCCTGACCCACCCAGGCAGTCCAAATCGAAGTGACATTTGTTGACCACGATTAACGAGACATCCCGGTAGATGCCGCCGTAGAAGGTGAAGTCCGCTTTCTGGGGGTATACCCGGTCGTTGACGCCGTTATCCACGTGGACGGTCAGCACGTTGCTGTCTGAGATTGATTCGGTCACATCCCAGCGGAAGGCGGAATACCCTCCGTTATGTATCCCAACAAGCGTCCCGTTCAGCTCCACCTTGGCCGATGCGTTTACCCCCTGGAATTCCAGGTATACCCGCTGGCCCGCAGCGATCTCCGGCTTGGGAAAGGATTTGCAGTAGATGCACGTCCCCCGCCAATAGTCGTTCCCACCGTCCTGGCCATCTATCGCGTTCCAGGTGTGGGGCAGGTTCACACGCTGTGTCCCGCCGCGTGGCCCGGTGAAGCTCCAGCCCTCATTGATATTGATCCTTGTTCGTAGTTCCATTTGCCTCACCTACTCAAATGTATTTCTCCAAAAAGCCGGCACTGCGCTGAAAGCTTTTGACCGGCGATTTTTCCACCCAGTTGCGGTGGCTTTCCAAAATCACAGCGTCCACAGACACAGACTTGGCCTGTTCCACCAGGGGGAGCAGATCCATGTTCCCATAGCCCAGCTCCATGCTGTCGCTTTTCAGGATGGGGGTCATGGCCGGCCCGGACAGCCGCGTCCCGCGGTCGTTGATGTGCCACAGCTTCATGCGTCCCCCCAGCCGCTCCATCCAGGACAGGGCGCTGGCGCCCCCTTCCGTGAACCAGTAGCTGTCGAATTCAAAGCCCACCGCCGCCGGGCTGGTCTCGGACAATAGGAGGTCGTAGGCCCGCTGTTCCCGGTTTACCCACTGCAATTCGCAGTTGTGGTTATGGTAGAGCAGGCTGACTCCCTCACGCCCCAGCGCTTCCCCCACCCGGTTCAGCCGGGCGGCCAGTTCCCTGACCGCCTTTTCGTCGCTATAGGGGAAGCGGTACATCCCTGTAATCACCGCGTACTTCGCCCCCAGCGCCTTAGCCTCGGCGGCGGCGGCAGGGACGTCCTTTTCCACACTGTCCAAGTCCATATGCAGGCTGACCACCCGGAGGCCGGATTCCTTTACCAGCCGGGGCCAGTCCAGCCTGCCGCCCCCGCCCACAGGCATGCCGGCGGCTTTGGTGATGAGGCGGACCAAAAGGCCGCTGGGGTGGATCATAAAGCGGCACAGCTCGATCCCGTCATACCCGGCGTCTTTCATTTTTTGCAGCGTGTCCCGGGCCTGGGCTTCGTTATTCAGCACCGTGCCCAGCATAAACTGCTGGACTGCTTTGATCGGCATGGATGATGCTCCCCCTTTTCCTATTTTCAAATTCCGGACAGGGCCTCTTCAAACTTGGGCAGCCACCACTCCCGATAGCCGGCCTTTGTCGGATGGATGCTGTCCGCCATATAGAGCGCCTGTTCTTCCTCGCTGATGTCGTTGAACGCCTGATCCCGATACAGGTCAATGATGGTCACGCCCCATTTTTCCGCAAGCTCCTCCAGCGCCTGCACCATCGTTTCATAGTTTTCGTCGCCCATGGGCGGGTTGGTGTAGAAATATACGGGGCAGTCCCATGTGTCTTTGGCTGTGGCGATGATGTACTCCATTGCCCCGAAGGTGGTGGCGGTGTCAAAGGCTGCCGCGTCACGCACATCCGCCGGCGTCACAGCGCCAAAGCCATCAGGGAAGCCCTTGTCGTTTGTGGACAGCTGGCAGATGAACGCGTCCACATGGCCTGCCCTTTCATCAGAGGCCAGATACTGGTCCAGCCGACTTACATAGCTGCTGTTGGCCCGGTCCGCCAGCGTGGTGCCGGACACGGCCTCCTTGATGCACTGGGCCCCGTGCTTTTTGGCCAGGAAATCCGCCATAGATTCCTGACCGGAACTGGCCCCTTCTGAGACAGAGGAACCCAGCCAAAAGATGACTTTTCCCGCCAGGGGGCTGTCCGCAATCCCCTGCGTGCTGGCGACGGAGTACTCCTCCCGGTTCCCCTTTAGCGTGACCTTGATGTTCTGCTGCACGGTTTCCCCTCCATAGACAAACTTGGCAAACAGGGACGTCCGCGTCAGCGGCTGGTCTACGATGATCCCCTCATAGGCCACGTTTTCCAGTATTGAGCCGTCCTTCATCTTGGCGTTGATGACAACCCCGGCCGGATCGAAGGTTTCGCCTTCCTCATACTCCAGCTTCTCCGGCGGCTGTGCGATGGAGAGCTTCCACACAGCAGAGGCCTCCGAAGAAACTCCGCCCGACGGATCGCTGGCAGGATCCCCTTGACGATCAGGGGATCTGTCCGCACAGGCGCCCAGGACAAGGAGAAGCCCAAGCACCGCCGAAATAATAAAGATTTTTTTGTTCATTTCAGTTATCCTCTTATTTCATGTCCTGCCCATTTGATCCAACAAAGCAGGAAACCACGCCCAATACCGCACACAGGAAAAACACGCCCGCAAAGGCCATGCCCATAGCGGCATTTCCGCCGATAAAATTGACTTTGTTCCACACATCGGACAAGCTGGGCACCGCGACACGGAGCACTACCCCAAAAGCGGCGGCATAAAACGCTGTAGGCACAAAAGCGGCAAATTTCAGCCGGGTGAACACCGTCAGCGCGGCGGAGCCCGCGCCTGCCAACGCCAGGGCAAAGCCAATGAATGTAAACGTTTTGTCTGTTCCGTCAAGCACAATATACAGGACAGCGCCCAGCAGGGCTGTGGCCCCCGCAATCAGATTCATATAAAACCCCAAACCCCGGTTTTTAAACACATTCTTCATCTCAGCGTCTCTCCTTTTTTACGTAAGCATTCCAGGCAAACATCCCCAGGGATGCCACGGCCAATAGAGCAAGGGCGGCGCAAACAGCAATCAGCGCCGGCTGCCACCAGTAAACGGTCTCATGGACGACAGTTTCTTCTGCCAATCCGTTAATCAGAATGCTTCGGCTGTGGGCATAATAGAAATGCTCATTGGCTGTTTTCATCCAGTTCAGGATGTTTCCGTCCCGATCTTTGATCGCCAGATTGGTCAGCTCGCTGGTGCGCCCGGTGTCGGAGAGGAACAGATCGGTGCCGCTGGTGATACACTCGGCAGTGAGCACATAATCAGAGGCATCCTTGGAGGAATCGGTGATATTGATGCCCTTAAAGCCCCATTCGTTGCGGAGGATCTCCACCTGTGCGCCGTAGTGGGCAGGTGACGCGGTCATCCCGATCCGATTGTAGCTGGTCATGACGCCCAGACCGCCGCCATCGCTCAACGCGCCTTCAAATGCCTTGAAATAAATCTCCCGGCAGGCCTGCTCAGTGGCAAAAGTGGCCACACCATGGCGGTTGACCTCCTGGTCGTTGAGACAGAAGTGCTTGAAGCCGGTGATGACGCCCTTTTCTGTCATGGGTTGGGCGTTGGCACGGCTCATGAGATAGCTCATCAGGCCGTCCTCGGAGAAATACTCGCTGTTGCGGCCCAGGTAGGCAGTCCGATGAATGTTGGCGCCGGGACCAAACACCATGGTAACGTCGGCATACATGGCGTCCTCCGCCATAAGGGCGCCCCGCTCCCTGGCCAGATCCAGGTTAAATGTGGCGGCCTGGATCGGCTCATCCACAAACAGGGTGCAGCCCTTCCGGTTCCCCTTGGTATAGCTGCCCTGAACGCCGCAGGGGCCGTTTGTGGAGGCATTTGCGGGCTTACCCACTTCAGGGATGGCCACATTGCCCCGGTTGTCACCGCAGATGGTGGCCAGCTGGTTGATGCTAAGCTGATCGATAAACGTCTTCCATTGATCCGCCCCGAACTCCACATCCTTCATGCTTACCAGCTTCAAGCCAGCGTCCTCACCGAAAACCATATCGCCGGTATCCGGGGCGTCGCCGGGCTTTTGATAGGTTTTCCCGATCATTAGCTCCGCCATGGCGTCCGTGGCGGTCAGGCCGGTATAGCTCTCAGGGAAGGTGTTCCAGTCCGACCTGCTCAGATAGGTGACAGTGCCGGGAAGATACTCGTTCAGGTCAGCATCTTGAAGCTGGTTGGACACGATGGCCCCAGTTGTGGGGCTGAGTGCATAGGTAGTGTTGTCGTACTGCCCCAGCTCTGCTTTTACCGCATTGGAGGGAACGCCGGACACAGGGTTCCCCTTTTCATCAAACAGGCCCTCGATCCCCCTGGCGGCCATAATGTTGTTCAACGCGTCATGGCTGCTGCCGCCGATGGCAAACCAATAATCCCCTGCGTCAAATATGTAGCAGCCGGTCTTGGAGGGATCCGCGCCGTTTTCAGCGTTCTCATCATAAACTGCGAAATAGTAATCAGGCACGGTGATGGTGACCGTCTCGCTTTCCCCAGCCGCCAGCCCGCTTGATTTCTGGAAGCCGATGAGCTGGATGGCGGACTTCTCGGCCTGTCCAGGCTCCCAGGGGAGCTGGGCGTAGAGCTGGACCAATGCTTTGGACTTTCCATCAAATCCGCCGTTGTTGGTAACCTTTACAGCAGCGGTGACGGTGTGCGCACTTTGATCCCAGAGGATGCTCTCCACCGCCTGGGTGAACTGGGCGTAGGACAGGCCATAGCCGAACGGATAAGCCATCTCAGCGGCATAGTCCCAGCCGCCATCGCTGGCAAACGCTCCGGCAGGGCCGTTGGCGTCGTTGATGCCCAGCACCTGGTCCTGGTAGCGGGTCTCATAGTATTTGTAACCAACATAGATCCCTTCCGCATACACCAGGTAGCGGTCGCCGTACATCTTCTCCAGATTGGTGAATTTGTAATCGCCAAAATTCTGCATGGCGGGCGCGGACAAGGAACTGGAGGCCCAGGTGTCCGGCAGATGCCCGGACACATCCGCCGCTCCCGTAAGGATATCCATCAGCGCGATAAAGCCATAGTCGCCTGCCGCGCCGAACACGAGGCAGGCATCCACCCCGTACTCTTCATATTCGATCCACTCGATATCCATGGCGAACGGGCTGTTGATGAGGACCACGGTTTTCCCGAACTTCCCGCTGTCATGGATCATCCTCAGCAGATCTGCTTCTTCCTGGTGGAGGGACAGCATGGGAACGCCATCCGCGTCCAGAGGATCAAGGTCAACACCTTCCCCTCCGTAACGGGTAAGCAAGACAATGGCCACGTCATTGTACTGGGATGCATAGGAGCTTTTCAGCGTGTCGGTGTAAAAGCTGGCGGGCGCTTCGCCCACAGTAGAACCGCCCCGGGTCGCCACCGAGGTGCGGACGATGCCGCTGTTTGCATATGCGTCCCGCATGGTGGGATTGACCTGGAAACCGGCGGCCTCCAAGGCGGTATACAGTTCGCCGCCCCGGTCAGCGTTAAAGCTGGCGTTTCCGGCATTGGATTTATAGATGGGGTCGTTGACTGAATTGCCAAAAACAGTAACGCTCCGCTCACCAGCGGCCAGAGGAAGCGCACTGTTTTCGTTCCGCAGCAGCACCGTCCCCTCGTACATAGCCCGAATATTATGATCCCGTTCATCTGCAATAAGGCGGTCGGCGTTCTCCGCATTCAGCGGCCCGTAAGCGGAGGGATAGTAATTGGTGTCCCCGCTCACTTCAATGCTTTCGCCGGTGATGCCCAAAAAGCTGTTTACATAGCCGCTGTAATAAAATGCAGAGCTGGTAAGGCTCAAGGCGGCAGACAGCAGCAGGGCAAACACCGCAGCCAGTCCCAGCCATTTCTGATATTTTTTCTTCATGACGTGCCCCCTGAGATGTTTTCGGGCCGCAGCCACAGTTCGTGGAACTGCGGCCCGCTGAATTGTTGCAGATCAGCCGCCTTTCGCTGCTTTTTTACTGCGCACCACCATAAACGCGCTGCCCACGGTGAGCAGGGCGCACACGCCGGTGGCGGCGTACAGCGCGATCCGCCACAAGGGGGTCACACTGACAACAGTAGCGTTGCCCATGTTCATGGCGTTGGTCCGGGTGATGCTGAATACCACGTTCTTGGCCGCGTTGTGGACCGCCGCGGCGATGGCCGGATCATTGCCGGTCCCGTCCAGGGTACCCATGCCGCCCTTCTGGCCGCACCAGTAGTCCTGTCCGGCCAGCACGCCCATCCGGTAGTCCATCCACTTGGCGTTGATGGCCATGTCGGTGATGGCGGAGCCCTCCATGCCCCATTCGTCCCGGAGCACGCCGGTCATGAGACCGTGGTGGGCGCCGGACCACACCGCGCCGATGCGGTTGAAGGAGCTCATGACATTGGAAGCGCCGCCCCGGATCGCACCTTCAAAGCTCTCCAGATACAGCTCCCGGATGGACTGCTCGTTGGCCCACACAGAGATCCCATACCGGCCCTGTTCCTGGTCATTGAGGGCGAAGTGCTTCACAAAGGCCAGCATCCCCCGGTCGTGGAGGCCCTGGACCTGGGCGGCGGCGATCTCGCCGGACAGCCAGCCGTCCTCGGAGTAATACTCGTTGTGCCGGCCCAGATAGGGGCTCCGGTGGATGTTCACGCCGGGGGCGTAAATGCCGGCCACGGCGGCTGCGTTGTCCCCGGACTGGGCGTGGAGCATATCCTCGCCCATGCACTTGCCCACCT
>CANDCW010000092.1 GCA_947383275.1 uncultured Bacillota bacterium | reverse complement strand
CATAGCTCATACATGGCCCCCCTTGATTTCCCGCTTGGCAGGCCGGTTGCAGGGCGGTTTCTTCTGTGGTTTTTTTCTTCGGACATCGGGGCGGATGGACGGTGTCCGGGGTGGAGTCATTATCATCCGCTCCAACCCTGCCAGACGAGTGTCCGCCATAAAATATCGAGCCATATTCTTTTTGGCCTCCTTATAATTATTTGCGATCCCCGGAAAAAGGACAAAAAGAAAAAAGGCGCTGCCCTTTTTCAGGGAAACGGCCTAAAATGTTTTCAATATTAAAATTTAAACGAACTGCATACCTCCCTTTTGGGGTGGCTGCATAGGTTTCAATTCAGATTCTTCCTGTATAGAGAGCTCTACTCTCGCCCACAAATCCGGTATGCCTTGTTCGATCTTTCTTGCTGCAAATTCCAGACGTTTTTTCCGTCTTTCTGTTATGGGACAGTTATTTTCCAGCGTTTCATGGATACTGCGGTAAACCTCCGTCAGTTGATCCGGGGTAAGAAAGGCCCCAAGGTGGACAAGGCCGGAGCGAGTGGCAAAATCCTGTTTGGCTATGGTATAATTATCTGCGCAGTCATCTGGACCGTAGTAGTGTCCATGCGCCAAAGAGGTCTGGTCTGGTGATTGCTCCCAGGTGACAAACTGGATTCCATATTTGGTGGGATGTCCTGCTAAAACCATATGATTGAAATTTGCCAGCAGCCGGAAGTCCCCTTCCAGGCCGCTGGCTTTCAATTGAGGGGCTTTCGCTATCAGCTGCACATACTCAGCGGTGCTTGCGGCGATATTGATCACCCGATCAAGCTTTGCACGCCTGGTATCCCCAACCACATCATCCTGACAGTAACGCACCCCGCCGCTGTCGGTGACTTCACAAACTTCTTTACCATCCAGTGTCAATGTGAGCAGTCCGTCCTCGTTTTGGCTGACGGATACACCTTCTTTATGAAGGTTTCGTTCCAGTTCTCGAACATATTCTTTTTTTATCTCTGTGGTCATGGTCATTTCCTCCTGCAATTTCATGTTTATAGAAACAAGCACTGATCCTTAGTCTAAAAACCATATACCAGCGCCTGGAATTTCAGCGCCTTTTTTGTGAAATGAAAAAGGGCCCCAACTTTTTCGAAAAATCGGAGCCCATATTGTACTTTTGTGAAGCGGAAAAGCGGGATCGAACCGCTGATCTCGGGACATATTCAGCTCTTTATCGCTGTGAAGAACGCCCTGCTCCGGCTCTCCTCCTACGTGAAGCAGCCTTACACGAAACAGATATTGAGTTTATCTGAATTGTATTCCGCCATCCTGCGGGCGCTACATACAAGCAAACTCCATCCCCTTCTGGTTGGCCATTTTCACCCGAGCCTCCAAATCCGGGATGCCTTGTTCAATTTGCTTTGCGGCAGATTCCAGGTATTGTTGCCTCTCATCTGTCATAGGGCAAGAGTTCTCCAGCGCGAGGCAGAGGCGCTGACCGTCCAACTCCACCGTCAGGAGACCAGCCTCCGTTTCCGGTTTTACTGTAAAACCATCATACTGGAGATTGAGGGTCAGTTCTTGGAAATACCTGCTTTTTTCTGTATTCATATTTATCCTCCTGTTTTTGAAATTATAATAAAACAGGCGCTGGCCTTTGGTCTTTAGACCACAAGCCAACGCCTGAGATATTAGATAAAAGGGGCAGTGCGCATTTGCAATTATCTCGTTTCTTCTCTTCTGGAATTAGATCAGATGTCCGCCCATACGTTCTGTTGCTTTAATGTACATAAACTAAGAACTCATATAGTGTTTGGCTATATGAGTTCTTAGTTGTGGTGGAGATAAGCGGGATCGAACCGCTGACCTCCTGAATGCCATTCAGGCGCTCTCCCAGCTGAGCTATACCCCCACGTCAATATTCAGTTGTAAAGTGGTGGAGATAAGCGGGATCGAACCGCTGACCTCTTGAATGCCATTCAAGCGCTCTCCCAGCTGAGCTATACCCCCACATGTTTGTACCCCTTGTGCCACAAGGGGTTTGAAGTTTTAAAACCGGATAACCTCCGATTTCATGAGGGGTGGCTAACTGGATGATGTGCGCTCCCAGCTGAGCTATACCCCCATATCGGCTATCCAAGCAAACCTCCCGTGTTGGCGCAAGTAGTATGATACCAGAGGCAGTTTAATTTGTCAACATTTTTTGGGGAATCAAGATATTAAATTCGAAAAAAATTTCCCAACATTTTTATGCAATACTTACAAAATCAAAGTAATATTATAAAATATAGTAGAATTTTTCTCTCCCGAACAAGCTGATTTTAGGTCGGTTGAGGATTTGAAAAACGCCGGGAAACCGCATAAACACTACGTTTTTGCACACTCTCGACGTTCTCTTTATTCCCTGCTTTTGCGGTGCTTTGTTGGTGAATGGCGCCCAAACCCCACGTGGAGATATAAGGGGCTAAAAAGCAGTAAAGAGGTATATCCGTTAAAGCTCTAAACCGCTGCTTTTTTTCTTTGCTTTCCCGTCAGCTTTAACGCCCGAATCAATTGGTCTAATACATGTTCTGCATTTAACCCTTGACATTTTTGTAAAGTCTGTGTTGCATACCGGGCGGTTTTCGTCTATAATGGAAAAATCAATCTAAAAATAGGGGTATAATACATGGAACAGAAAAACACGCGGAGCAACTTTTCAAACTCGGTTGGCTTTATCATGGCGGCAGCGGGCAGCGCCGTTGGCCTTGGGAACATCTGGAGATTTCCCTACCTGGCGGCCAAAGACGGGGGCGGCGTTTTTATCCTTTGCTACATCATCCTGGCCCTGACCTTTGGCTTTGCCCTGCTCACCACGGAGGTTGCCATTGGCCGAAAAACCGCCCAGAGCCCCCTGACGGCCTACGGAAAGCTGCATAAAAACTGGGGCTTCCTGGGCACCCTCGCCTGCTTGGTTCCCACCTTGATTCTCCCCTACTACTGCTCGATTGGCGGCTGGGTGTTCAAGTATCTGTTCAGCTTTGTCACGGGAAAGGGCTTTGCATCGGCGGAAGACGGATACTTTACCGGTTTTATTTCTGAGACCGGCCAGCCGGTTATCTGGATGCTGCTCTTTTTTGCCGCCACTGCCTTTGTGGTTTACAGCGGCGTGAATAAAGGAATTGAAAAGTATAACAGGATTCTTATGCCTGTGCTTGTGGTTTTGGTAGTGGGGATTGCGTTCTTTTCCCTGACGCTGACCCATACCGACGGGCAGGGTGTCACCCGGACGGGGATGCAGGGGCTGGCGGTCTATTTGATTCCAGACTTTACGGGAATGACGCTTTCCAAATTCCTGTCCGTCATTATGGACGCAATGGGGCAGATGTTCTTCTCCATCAGCGTTGCCATGGGCATTATGGTGGCTTACGGCTCTTATGCCACCAAGGACACTGATCTGATGCGCTCCATCAATCGGATTGAGATATTCGACACGGTGGTTGCCCTGCTGGCGGGCATGATGATTATTCCGGCGGTGTTTACATTTGCCGGGACGGAGGGAATGTCCGCCGGCCCTGGGCTGATGTTCGTTTCCCTGCCTAAGATTTTTGCTGCCATGGGCGGGGCGGGCCATGTGATCGGGAGCGCATTCTTCCTGATGACGGCGTTCGCCGCCGTTACCTCAGCCGTGTCAGTGATGGAGGCGATCACCTCCAGTCTGATGGACGCGTTCCATGTTTCCCGGAGAAGGGCTGCCACCTTTGTAGCCGCTTACGCCGTTGCGGGTGGGATCATCGTCTGTCTGGGGTATAATCTCCTCTACTTCGAAGCCGCTCTGCCCAACGGAAATGTGGGCCAGATTCTGGATATTCTGGACTACCTCAGCAACAACTGCATCATGCCGCTGATTGCGCTGCTGACTTGCATCCTGATTGGCTGGGTTGTATCGCCGCAGACCGTCATTGACGAGGTGACGCTGGGGGGACACAGGTTTTCCAGAAGGAAGCTGTACGTGGTGATGATCAAATTTGCCGCCCCGGTGCTGCTTTTTGTATTGCTGCTCCAGTCCGTGGGAATTTTTGAGATGCTTTCGTAACAGAGAAAAACTGGCCGTCAGCGTTCGACAGGCCGCACGGGTCCAAGCGGGCAGCTTGGGCCCGCTTTTATTAAGAATAAGTTCTATTTTCGCGAAAAAAAGTCGAATATCCTGATAAAAAGTGCTATAAAACCAAAAAAATGACTTGCATATTTCGTTGTAATGTGATAAATTAATAGTCGGCCGGTCGAAACGAACCGTGATTGCTCGAGTCGGGACCTTTTACCGGCCATGATGATTTTATGAAAGGAAGATTGACGAATGGAGAACACGAAACGAATCGTGGTGGCCGATACAGGGACAGAATTCAGGAAAAACCTGATACGGGCGCTGTCGGATGAGCAAGACTTTCAAGTGATAGGCGAAACGGAGGACGGAGCTGAGCTGATGCGTCTGATCCAGAGGGATCAGCCTGACGCGGTGGTGATGGATATGATCCTCGCCGGCGGGATGGATGGCATGGATGTGCTGGACGCCATCTCCAGGCTCCGGGAGCGGCCACGGGTGCTGATCCTGTCCGGGTATATCAAGGGCAGCGTGGTGGATGCGGCGGCAGCCAAGGGGGCGGACTTCTTTGTGACTAAGCCATGCCGCCTCAGCGTGGTCTGTGAGCGGCTGAGGCAGGTGATGACCTCCGGTGCCGAGGAGGTGGACTACACCGCCAGCCTGGAGAACCAAGTGACCGCCATCATTCACGAGGTGGGGGTTCCGGCCCATATCAAGGGCTATCAGTATCTGCGGGAAGCCATTATGATCGCGGTGAACGATATGGATGTTATCAACGCGGTAACCAAGGTGCTCTACCCCGAGGTGGCCAAGCGGTTCAATACCACGCCGAGCCGGGTGGAGCGGGCCATCCGCCACGCCATTGAGGTGGCCTGGGACCGGGGAGACCTGGAGACGCTGCAAAAGTATTTTGGCTATACCGTGTCCAATGCCAAGGGCAAGCCCACGAACAGCGAATTCATCGCGATGATTGCCGACCGGCTTCAGCTGGCCCGGCGGAAAAACGCGCCGGCGGGCGCGCCCAAAAGCACACCAAGGGTTGCGTTTGCCTCCAAGATGTGATATGATTCAATTATACTGCCGGGAGGTGTCGAAGCGTGTCGCAAACGGCCGAAGGGCGGTTAATTTTGAGAGAAAGGCGGCATCGCTGTGACAATACAGTACACCCCCCGGGGGACCTGCTCGCGGCAGTTCCAAATTGAGGTAGAGGAAGGCGTTATTCAGGACATCCAGGTGATAGGCGGCTGCGACGGCAACCTGAAGGGGCTGTCCTCCCTACTCAAGGGCATGAAGGTGGAGGAGGCCATTCACCGTATGGAGGGAATCCGCTGCGGCACAAAGCCAACCTCCTGCCCCGATCAGATGGCGCAGGCACTGAAAAAAGCACTGTAGCGAAAGCCCGGAACCGAATCGGCTCCGGGCTTTTCTTATGTCAGCTTAGGCCCCGCTCCGGGTATGAGAAAAACCAGCCATGCGAAGGGGAGGGACAGCAGGAAAAGGGCCAGGGCGAATAGGGGAACTGATACCACCGGGGGGAAGGACAGCAGTGTTATGTTGAACCAGCGGAACACCAGATACCACAGCTGATGAAACAGGTAGATGCCGAAAGCGTAGGCCCCGACCTCATTGACTGCCCGGCGGCGGGAGCGCTCCTCGCTGATGCCGAGCACATAGCGGAACAGGGCGCAGAAAGCCGCAGCGGTAAGCACCACGTTAGGCGCGGTATACTGCCGCGGCAGCGCCGGGCTGAACCGGCCGGCGGCAGGCGCCATGACCGACAGTACCAGCCCCAGCGCGCCCAAGATATACAGAATATACTCCGCAGCCCGGCCGATGGTGTAGTGGCGCAGGTACCACCCCGCTACATAGCATCCAACCCAGCCCAGCACCAGGCGGACGTTCAGCCGCTCCAGCAGGGAGACGGCGGCACTGTTTGGGTACAGTGCCGTCCACAGGGGCAGCAGGGAGGCAAACAGAAAGCACAGGGCCAGGAAATAGCGGACCTCCCCCCGGGCGGCGGAGGAGGTAAAGCGGTGGATCACCGGGTGGACCAGATACAGCCCGATGAGAGGATAGAGGATCCACAGATGAAAGTAAGTGCTTCCCTTCGCGGCGGCGATGAGGGCGGAGCACACGCCGGAGAGGGTCAGAACTCCGCCTCCCAGCAGGTGAGCGACTACGGCGTATACCGCGCCCCAGAATACCAGCAGGCAGAAGGCGGGCAGGGCCAGCCCCAGCAGGCTGGCGGACACCTGGGGCTTGCCCTCCTCCAGGGCGAACATCCCCCAAAGCATAAATAGGGCGGGAACGGTCCAGGAGGTGAGCCCCTCATAGACGGACAGCACATGCCAGGTCCCGGAGCCGGGCTCTGCCAGCCCCAAGCCCTCCTGGGCCAGCAGCAGCATGATGGCGCACAGCACGGTGAACATCCGGAAAAAGCCGGGCCACCCCATATTACGGTCCCCTTTTGCCATTACTGATTCTCCGGGACAATCTCAATCCAGTAGCCGTCCGGATCGGAGATGAAGTAAATGCCCATGGCCGGGTTCTCAAAGCAGATGCAACCCATGGCCTTGTGCCTGGCGTAGAGCGCGTCATACTCGGTGGTGCGGAAGGCCAAATGAAACTCACACTCGCCCAGGTTGTAGGCTGTGGTCCGGTCCCGGAGCCAGGTCAGCTCCAGCTGGAAGGGGGAGCCCGCCTCGTCCCCCAGAAAGACCAGTTTAAAGGAACCGTCGCCGGCCTCCTTTTCCCGTACGGGGGACAGATTCAGCGCCTCTTTGTAGAAAGCCAGGGATTTGTCCAGGTCCAGGACGTTAAAGTTAAAGTGATAAAATGCAGTCATGGTATGTACTCCTTAATGTGTTTTTTTGTCTACCCACAGGGGCTTGAATTTGGAATAGATGATTTTCTGCTCGCTGTACAGCCCATAGTAGCCGGATAGCATGTAGGATACCCCGCAACACAAGGCGTACAAAGGCAGACCGTCGCCGCCAAAGAGCTCAAAGGCCAGCAGAATGGAGCTGAGAGGGCAGTTGGTGGCCCCGCAGAATACGGCGGCCATCCCCAGCGCCCCGGAAAAGCCGTGGGGCAGGCCAAGGAGGGGGCCCATCCAGGTGCCGAAGGCACAGCCGGTGAACAGCACCGGGACGATTTCGCCGCCCCGGAATCCCGCGCCCAGGGTCAGGGCGGTAAACAGGAGCTTCAGGGCGAAAGCCTCCGGGATAGTCTCGCCGGCCAACAGGCGGCGGATAACCGGGTCGCCCGCGCCGTTGTAGGTCTGACTGCCGGCCAACAGGGTGAGGATCAGCACCAGCGTGCCGCCCGCCGCCGCGCGGAGCATGGGGTCGGGCAGATACTTGGCGTAAAGCCTAGGGGAGGCGTGCATCACCACACAGAAGAGGATGGACAGCACCGCGCACAGCACGCCCAGCGCAGCCGCCTGGAGGAGGGAGAGGGGGGTGAGCTTCAGAGCATCGTATACCGGGTATCCCCCGTCCAGATGGAGTCCAAAAGCCTGAGCCGCCAGCAGCGCCACGGAGGAGGAGACCAGGCAGGGGACCAGGGCGGCGTAGTACATCCGCCCCACCGTGACCACCTCCATGGCGAAGAGGGCAGCAGTGAGGGGGGTGCCGAACAGGGCGGAAAAGGCGGCGGCCATACCGCACATCACCATGATCCGCTCATCCATCTCATCCAGCCCCAGCCTTTTTCCGGTGTATGCGGCCAGGGAACCGCCCAGCTGGAGAGCCGCGCCCTCCCGGCCCGCTGAACCGCCCACAAAATGGGTGCCGATGGTGGACAGGAAAATCAGCGGCGCGGTGCGCAGCTTAACGCCCTCCGCGTCCCGCACAGCCGCCAAAATGTGGTTGGTGCCGCGGTCCTTGTCCATGCCGCAGGCCCGGTATAGGAGGATAATGGCTGGGCCGGCCAGGGGCAGCAGGACGATGACCTGCGGATATTCCTCCCGCAGCCCGGCGGCGATGTCGATGCCCACATGGAAAGCCACTGCCACCAGGCCCACCACCACGCCGGTCAGGCAGGAGTATAACAGCCACTTGATAAAGGCCGCGCAGTTCTCCACGCTGGCCTTCGCGCGGTCAGGCAGCCGCAGCATTGCCGCATCCGCTCCTTTCACTGTGGAATAAGAAAAGTATATCATATCCCCGAAAAATTTCCACCCCCCAAATTCTTTATTTCTCCTAAAAATGTGCCCAAGCCCTTGCAATGACTGAATCTTTATGCTATGATGCAGGCGTGTCAACGGATTTGAAAGAAGGAGGTCATTCTCGTGGACGAGGGCCAAATATGGCTTGTACTGTTTGGAATCAGCTTGTGCGTCAACGGAATTTTACTGCTTTGGAGGCCCGTGCTGCGCCTGCTGCACCGAAAGGACCAGGTGTCGGAGGACAACATCATGGCCATGGTGGAGGAGGGCGAGGAGTCCGGGGCCATCCGGAGCAATGAGAAGGAATTTATTGAGAACGTCCTGGATTTTGACAATACCACGGCCAAGGATGTGATGGTCCACCGCACTGATATGGTCACCCTTTCGGCTGACGCGGAGGAGGGGGAGATCTTGGAGGCCATCCGGCAGTCGGGCTTGTCCCGGTTTCCTGTGTATGGGGAGGATGCGGACGACATCGTGGGCATTCTGTCTACCCGGGACTATCTGCTTAACTTTCACCAGCCTGATCCCCTGCCCCTGAAGGAGCTGCTCCGCCCGGCCTACTTTGTTCCGGAGACGGTGGGGGCGGATGTCCTTTTCCACGACATGCAGACCAAGAAAACCCATCTGGCCCTGGTGGTGGACGAGTACGGCGGCACCAGCGGCCTGGTTACCCTGGAGGATCTGCTGGAGGAGCTGGTGGGCAATATCTACGACGAGTTTGACCCCCAGGAGGAGCAGGAGATGATCCAGCTGGACGGCCGCCGCTGGCGGGTGTCCGGCTCCGCCGACCTGGAGGAGCTGGCCGAGGCCATGGG
>CANDCW010000091.1 GCA_947383275.1 uncultured Bacillota bacterium | reverse complement strand
CCACACCGGGGACCACCTCGGCAAAGGCGCCGAAGGTCATCAGCTTGACGATGCGTACATTGGCAGTATCGCCCACCTGATAGGTGCTGGTAAACACGGTCCAAGGATCCTGGCTGTGGTCCTTCATGCCCAGGGAGATTTTTTTCTTCTCCTTATCGGCGGAGATAACGTACACGTCAACGGTGTCGCCCACCTTGACCACTTCGGAGGGGTGCTTGATGCGGCTCCAGGACAGCTCGGAGATGTGGACCATACCGTCCACGCCGCCGATATCCACGAACGCACCGTAGGAAGTCAGGGATTTCACGGTGCCGGTGTAGCGCTTGCCGTCCTCGATCTCGGCCCACACCTTCTCCGCGGCGGCAGCCCGCTCGGCACGGGTAACGCGGCTAATGGAGCCCACCACGCGGCGGCGGGCACGGTTGACCTCGGTGATGACCAGGCGGACCTTCTGCTTGAGCAGCTCGCTCATAGGCGTCTCCCGGGGCAGGCCGGTCTGGGAGGCGGGGACGAACACCCGCACGCCCTTCACGGACACAACCACGCCGCCCTTGTTGTCCTCGGTGACAAAGCCCTCAACGACGGTCTCATTCTCCCGGGCCTCCTCAACCTCCTCCCAGCCCTTGTTAATGTCCAGGCGGCGCTTGGAGAGCTTAACCAGGCAATCCCGGTCGCTGACCTGCATGACGATGGACTCGATCTTGTCGCCCACCTTCACAATGTCTTCCACCTTCACAGTGGGGTCGTCGCTCAATTCGGTCAGGGCAATGTAGCCGGGGTATTTGATGCCCAGCTCCACCTGGACTTCGGTGGGCGTGATGGCCACAACGGTGCCGGTAACCTTATCTCCATTATTCAAAATTTTGAACGACTCCTCCAGCATCTCCTGGAAAGATTTGTCCATCTCTAAAATTTCTTCGCTCATTTTGTCAATGACCTCCTTTATTATCCACGCGGGCGTGGATGCGCCCGCAGTGATGCCGACCATATCCGCTTGAGGCAGCCGGTTGAGATCAAGGTCCCCCGCCCGCTCAATGAGCAGGACCTCGGGACAGGACTCCCTGCAGATCTCCGCCAGCCGCTTGGTATTGGAGCTCTGCCTGTCGCCCACCACTACCATCAGGCCGCATCGGGCGGCCAGCTGGCGGGCTTCCTCCTGGCGTTTGGACGTCGCTCCGCATATTGTATCAAAAAATTCCGCGTTTGTACATAGTTTTTTTGCTTTTTTCACGCAATTGTCCCAAATTTTCTTGGTGGAGGTAGTTTGAGAAACAAACGTGAGGGGTAAATCGTTTCGATTTTCCCCTTTTTTCAGCCATTTTTCCAAATCTTTTTCCCCGGAAACAACCACTGGAGCCTTACACCATCCCGCGATGGCCAGCACCTCCGGATGATCCGGCGTGCCCACGATCACAGGCTGGCGCCCCCGTCTTTCCGCCTCCGCCACAATGTTGTGTATGTGGGTGACATTGGGGCAGGTGGCGTCAAAGACCTCCACACCCCGCCGGGCGAACGCCTCGTGGACGGCCCGACTCTCCCCGTGGGAACGGATGATAACGGCGGCGCCCTCTGGCACGTCTCCGGGCCGCTCCACCTCCCGGAGCCCCTGGCCGGCCAGACGGCCGGTCACATCCCGGTTGTGGATGATGGAGCCCAGCATGACGCAGGGGATGCCTTGAGCGGCTTTCTCCTCCGCCAGCTCCACGGCGCGGCGCACGCCGTAGCAGAAGCCGGCGGACTTTGCCAGCACAATTTCCCTCATTCCACGCCCTCCCCCAGGGCGCGGACCCGGTCCATCAGATTCCGGGCAATAACCTGAAGCTCCTCTGACGTGGGCTTCCGGCCCTCGTACTCCGGATAATAGGGTTCCCCAATTACCACGGTATTACGCCGGAACCGCTTTTTTTTGCGCTGAATGTACACCGGAAGCAGGGGCACCCCCGTCCGGGTGGCGAACAGGGCCGCGCCCACCTTGGCCTGAACGTCCTCCCCGTCGTGGACCCGGGTGCCCTCGGGGAACATGAGAAGCTTGTCGCCCTCCTTGAGGAACTTCATGGCTGTGCGCACCGCTTTCACATCGGTTGTATCCCGGTCCACGCCGAAAACGCCCGCCTTGCCCAAGATCCACCCGATAAAGGGCACGCGCATGATCTGTATCTTCGCCATGGCCCGCATGGTCCACCGGTAGCCAAAGGCGAAAACCACATAGAAGGGGTCGCCGGCGGTGGTGTGGTTGGGGCAGATCACCGCCGGCCCCTCCGGAATGTTTTCCCGCCCCCTGGCCTTGACGGGATGGATCAGCCGAAAATAGGGCCAGACAACCATGTACAGCAAATGGTAAAACCAGTCCATCCGCTTTTTCCGACGCTCCGGCGTCTCCTTGGGGGGCGCTTTTTTAATCGTTGTCTCTTCACTCACAAGGCGATCTTCTCCTTTACCAAGGACAGCAGCCCCTCCAGGCTCTGCTCCAGATTCAGCCGGGTGGTGTCCAGCAGGGCAGCGTCCTCCGCCCGCTTCAGCGGGGCAACAGGCCGGGTCTCGTCCTGGTGGTCCCGCTCCCTGATATCCCGGAGGACGGTGTTGAAATCTGCCGCCTGGCCCCGCTGCTCCAGCTCTAAGAGGCGGCGCTCCGCCCGGGTCTCCGGGGCGGCAGTGAGGAAAATTTTTACGTCCGCATCAGGCAGGACCACCGTGCCAATGTCCCGACCGTCCATGACCACGTCGTGCTCCTGGGCCTGCCGGCGCTGGAAATCCAGCAAAAAGGCCCGGACCTCCGGAAGGGCCGACGCCTTGGAGGCCGCACTGGAAACCCGGTGCTCCCGGATGGCTTCGCTCACGTCCTCCCCGGCCAGGTACATCCGCTGCACCCCGTCCCCGCCGTAGCTCATTCGGATGTCCAGCCCCCCCAGGAGGGGGACCACCCGGGCCGCGTCGGCGGGATCAATCCCCGCCCGCAGGACCGCCAGTGCCACCGTGCGGTAAATCGCCCCGGTGTCCACGTACAAAAATCCCAGCTTCTCCGCCAGCCGCCGGGCCAGAGTACTCTTCCCCGCCCCGGCGGGACCGTCGATGGCAATGCTCTTATAATTCATACTGACCGCTCCGTTTCTGCCTCCTCAAGGCTCCTTTGGAAAGGAGGCTTTTTACTGCTCTCTGCCCAGGAGATAGTCTGTCGTCACGCCGAAGAAATCGGCGAAAAAGTTCAAAACCTCCAAGGGCACTCCGATCTCACCGTATTCATAGCGCTGGTACTGCCGCATCTTAACTCCCATAATTTCAGCCATTTCTCTTTGCTTCAGCCCTTTCGATTCCCGCAAGACCTTGATGCGCTTTCCAAAATCGACCAACAAACTTTTATCCATAAAGATTCCTCTCAGCTCTTGATACGTTAAATTAAGACGGGTATAATAAACGTCAGAATCAGACAGGAGGAGGAATTTGCCACGACCGACCTAATGCGCTGCATGTACGATAATTATATCAAACCGCAAATCGAAAACCAACCAAAAGATGACGCGGAGGCTATGCAGATTGATCTGCTAAACAACGAACTGTGCCCAGGCATGAAGCGTATCCTGCAAGAGGTCCTGGCTTTCTACGCCGTTCAGGGCTTCCGCCTGGGGGTGCGCACGGGGGTCACGTTGCGGCCTGATTTATAAGGGCCGCCGCGCCCTCGCCCGCTGCCCGGCCAGTAGCCCAGGCGATCTGGAGGTTAAACCCACCGGTATAGGCGTCCACGTCCAGCAGCTCTCCGGCGAAAAACAGGCCGGGGACCTTCTTGGACTGCATGGTTCTGGGGTCCACCTCTGAAACCTTCACGCCCCCCGAGGTGACAATGGCCTCCTCCACCGGCCTCGGCCCGGACACCGCCACGGTAAAGCTTTTGAATAGCTCCAACAGCCGGCGGCGCTCCTGCTTTGTCAAATCGTGGGCCTTTCTGTCCCCGGGAATGCCCGCCCGCTCCAGCAGGACGGGAACCAGCAGCCGGGGCGCCAAAGCCCCCAGCAGATTGTCCATATCCTTGTTGGCCCCGGCCGCCAGCTCCCGGACAAGGCGGGCGTCCAGAGTGGGCTCATCCAGGGCGGGCTTTAAATCAATGGCGCAGGTGTACCGGTCTTTTTCAAATTCCCGCATGTGCGCGCTGGCCGACAGAATCAGCGGCCCCGACAGGCCAAAATGGGTAAACAGCAGCTCCCCCTGCTCCTGATAGAGGGTCTTTTTTTTCTGGTTTTTCACCGTCAGAACCACATTTTTCAGGGCCAGGCCCTGCATCCGCCCGCAGCAGGGGTCTGGGGACTCCAGAGGCGCCAGGGACGGCTTTACCTCCACCACCGTGTGACCCAGCTCCGCTGCCATCCGGTGGCCATCTCCAGTGGAGCCTGTGGCGGGATAGGACAGCCCTCCCGTAGCCAGCACCGCGGCCTTGCAAAACAGCTCCTCCCCCCGCTCCAGTAGTTCCACAGCCCGGACCCTGCCGCCCTCCAGGCGCAGTCCCACAACCCGGTCATGGATCACCGGCACCCGCAGCCGCCTCAATTCGCCGAACAGGGCGTCAATGATGTCCGCAGCCCGGTCCGAGCGGGGAAAAACCCGGTTCCCCCGCTCTACCTTCAGAGGGACGCCCAGCGACTCAAAAAACTTCTCCGTCCAGGCGGGAGGCGTGTGGTCCAGGGCGCTGTAAAGGAACTTCCCGTTGCGGGGAACTGCGGCCCGCGCCTCTTCCGCCGTACAGTGGTTGGTCACGTTGCACCGGCCCTTGCCTGTGATGTACAGCTTACGGCCCACCTTGGGGTTGCGCTCCACCAGAGCCACGGGCACCCCCAGCCGCGCAGCGGTTATGGCCGCCATCATTCCCCCGGCCCCGCCGCCAATTACAACAACGCCGCAGTTCATTCCTACGCCTTCTCGTACACGCCGTACTCGTCCCAAATGCCCTCCAGGGTGCGGAAGGTACGGGCCAGGTCGTCATTGCGGCGCTGGCTGACGGCAACCAGCAGGGCGTTGACCAGGGACAGGGGGGCAACCAGGGAGTCCACAAAGGAGGCCATATCGCTGCGGGCCATAAGGGCATAGCGGGAAATGGGAAACAGCGGCGATGCCTCGCCATCGGTGATAGCTATGGTAGTGGCTCCCCGGTCCCGGGCAAAGCTCATGGCCCGGACCGTCCGGCTGGAGTACCGGGGGAAGCTGACGCCGATGACCACATCGCCCTCCCCCACCCAGAGCAGGCTCTCAAACACCTCGCTGGCCGTACTGGCGGAGACCAGCACCACATTTTCAAAGATCAGGTTGAAATAAAAGTGCAGGAAGGAGGCAATCGCCGCCGAGGAGCGCACCCCGATAATATATATTTTCCGGGCGGACACAATGGCGTCCACCGCCTTTTCAAAGCTGTCCCGGTCCAGCTCCTCCAGCGTCATGCGGATCTTTTCAATGTCCGACTGGAGCACCATGGACAGCAGATCCTGATCCCCCAGGCGGTCGTTGGTGACCTCGATGCGCTGTACGGTGGTCAGCCGGTTCCGGATCATCTTTTGCAGGGACCTCTGCATATCCGGGTAGCCGTCGTAGCCCAGCTCAAAGGCAAAGCGGACCACCGTGGACTCGCTCACGCCCACCTTTTTGCCCAAGCGGCTGGCCGTCATAAACGCGGCCTTATCGTAGGACTCCAGAATAAAGCTGGCAATCTTCCGCTGCCCCTTGGAAAATGTATGCACGTTCTCTTGTATAGCAGTCAAAATATCTCGGTTCATGGCTCTCACCCTCCCGGCGATTCACGAAGTTTATCATACTCGCTTCCCGGGAGAAATGCAAGAGATTTTTGTGGGGACTTCGTCCTTTCCCCGCAAAAATCTCTCAAGTATCGCTCAGCGGGCCGGTCAGTTCCAATAGCTCCTCATCGGTGAGAGGCCGCCACTGTCCCGCTTTCAGGCCCCGGTCCAAGGACAGGGAGCCCTCCCGAATGCGCTTGAGCCGCAGGACCTCCAGCCCTGCCTGGGCGCACATCCGCCGCACCTGGCGGTTCCTGCCCTGGTGGATGGTAACAGACAGCTGGTGCACCCCGCCGCTGTCCCGCCCCCGGCGCACCCTGGCGGGAGCCAGCGCCTCCCCGTCCAGCACCATGGGCGCGGACAAAACCGGCAGGGCCTTGTTCACATTGCCCGTCACCCAGACCAAGTACTCCTTGTCCACCTGGTGGCTGGGGTGGAGAAGCTGGTGGGTGAGGGCTCCGTCGTCCGTGAGGAGCAGCAGGCCCTCTGAATCCAGGTCCAGCCGGCCCACTGGCCAGACCCGCGCACCACAGCCGGACACCAGGTCCGCCACGGTTTTGCGGCCCTTTTCGTCTGAGAGCGTGGTCACGTATCCCCGGGGCTTGTTTAGCATCAGATAGGTCCGCCCGCCGCCGGGCCGCAGCGGCTTCCCATCTACCAGGACCGTATCCCGGTCCAGGTCCGCCCGGTCTCCCAGGTGGGCTTTCCCACCGTTGACGGTCACCCGCCCCGCGGCGATCCACTCCTCCGCCGCGCGCCGGGACGCCAGGCCGCAGGCGGAGATCAGTTTTTGAAGACGTTTCTCCACAGAGCAAAACCTCCCTTGGGCGCGAGGATGTCAGGGACCTCCCGCCCGGCTACCAGCGGAACCCGTGCAAGCTCCTCTGAGTTTACATAACAAACAGCCTCCCCCACCCGCGCCCCGGCGGGTACCGGAGCTGTGAGGGCAGGCTCCGCCAGCACGTAGGCCACCTCCGCCCTCTCCCTGAGGGACAAGGCGGCCGTCAATCCCTCCGCTGCTTTGATGGGGCAGGCGGGGATCAGCCCGCCGGACACAGGAAGCCGTCCAACCGCTTCTCCCGCCCGGAGCAGCGGTCGGGCCTCGTAATTGGCAAACCCGTAGTCAAAAAGCGCGGCGTGGTCGGCCCAGTCGCTGGGGGCGTTGAGGGTAACGCAGATCAGCGTCAGACCGTCCCGGCGGGCAGCGCTGACCAGCGTCCGCCCCGCTTTTTCGGTATAACCCGTTTTCAGCCCGATGCACCCCTCATACCTCCACAGCAGTTTATTGTGGTTGGTAAAAGTCCTGGTTCCCAGGGTAATAGACTTGGTGGACACAATCTTAGCCAGCTCCTCATTTTCCAGGCAGGCCCGTGCCAGAAGCGCCATGTCCCAGGCGCTGGAGTAGTGCCTTTCGGCGTTCAAGCCGTTTGGATTGGCAAAACTGCTATCCTCCATACCCAGCTCCTGGGCTTTCCGGTTCATTCGGGCCACAAACTGCTCCACCGTACCCCCACAATGGCCGGCGACGGCCAGAGCGGCGTCGTTGCCCGAGCGCAGCAGCATGCCGTATAGCAGGGCCTCCAGGGTGACCTCCTCCCCCGGCCGGAGGTAAATGGAGGAGCCCTCCGCCCCTGTCCACGCCCGGTCAATGGTAACCGTCTCCCCCAGGTCATGCCCCGACTCCAGCGCCACCAGGGCGGTCATCAGCTTGGTGGTGCTGGCAATCAGCCGGCGGGTATGGCCGTCCTTCTCATACAGCACCCGCCCGGTCCCGGCATCCATCAGGACGGCGCTGGCCGCTGAAACCTTGGGGACCGCTTTCTCCGCCCGGACAACGGGCAGGCCACATAACAGCAGCGCCCCGGCCAGGACTGCGAAAAAAAACCGCTTCAACATTTGCCACCTTCTTTTATCAGTCGATGGCAATAGTATGCGGCGGCTTTTTACCTTTGTTTCCAGGGAATTTTTTACTCGGCGAAATCCGCCTCGCCTGCCTCTTTCTCCTGCTTTTCCAGCTTCTTCTCCTGCTGCTTTTCGATGAAACCGGTCACCTTGTCCACCACTTCGGGCACCGTCTCGATGACCCGGTCCACGGTGGTGGCCGGGGGCGGGGCCACGGGGAGCAGCTTCACGCTGCCATCCTCCCGGACCACCAGAAAGGCCACCGGCTCCAGCTTGGCGCTGGCTGCGGAGCCGCCGCCGAAGTTCTGGGCCGGGTTTTGTTTGGTGGTGTACTCCGTGCCGCCGCCCCCCACGCCGAAGGACATCTTGGACACAGGAATCAGCGTGACCCCCTCCGCGTGGATGGGGGTTCCGATGATGGTATTGGCGTCCGCCATAGTTTTAATGTGCTCCATTGTGGTGCGCATCAATTCACTGAGGGGGGGTTTCTTGTCTTCCATCGGTCATGCCGCCTTTCTCTGCCGTCGTTTTATTTTCAGCCGCTTCCTTGCGGCAAGTACGCCAAACAGGGCCTTGAAACCGGCCCACAGGCCAATCCACACCACAGTCCCGATTTTGATGGACAGCTCCGCCGTGCCATACACCGTCATGCCGGGGGCGTTAAAGTCCAGTTTCACCCGGGCGGCACCGTCCTTCACCCGGAACGCCCGGGTCAGAGGATGCCACAGCGCCCCCAGGGCGGCGTTGGCCTGGCCGTAAAGCATAGCCGCGTCGGCGGGGTCGGGGGACCCGGCGGTGAGCTCCAGCTCCAACACATCCACCCGCACCCCTCGCAGCATCCCGCCCGCTGCTTTCAGCGCCACAGGCAGCAGGGCCCTGGCATACTCCAGCGCGCCGCCGGCTTTCTCCGGAAGCGGCGTGGGCGGCTTCTCTTTTTTCGGCCTCTTTTTTTGGGGAGGTTTCGGTTTCGAGGGCGCTTCCTCCTTTTTGGGCTTCATGGGGAGAATTTTGATCCGAAATTTCCCCAGCCGCACCCAAAGGAAAAAACCTCCGGCGTTGAACCGCGCCCGGCTGCCCATCCTGACCTGCCCAATGAGGAGCAGGACCAGCAATACAACGGCCAGGATATGCAGGGCTCTCATGGTCCCTCCGCCGGGGGCTCCGGCGGCGTCTCTTCCGGCTCCTCCACGGCCTCCGCCTCCCGGAGCCGGGCCAGGCTGGCCTCCAGCTCCAGGGTGAGCTGACTGCCCTCCTGGGACTGATTGGGCAGCTCAGGCAGCTCGTCCAGGCTGGACAGGCCAAAGGAGCGCAGGAAGTTTTTCGTGGTTTTGAACTGCATCGGGCGGCCCGGCACGGCCAGCCGCCCCGCCTCCTCGATCAGTTCCCGCTCCAGGAGCAGGCCCATGGTGTAGGAGCTGTCCACCCCCCGGACCTGGTCCACGTAGGCCCGGGTG
>CANDCW010000090.1 GCA_947383275.1 uncultured Bacillota bacterium | reverse complement strand
CACGGATGGCCTTCAGGGCCTCCAGGCCGTCCATGTTGGGCATGGTGATGTCCATCAACACCAGGTCGGGCTTAATTTCGTTGTACTTTTCCACCGCCATAGCGCCGTCCTCAGCCTCAAAAATATCAGAGTAACCGGCCTTGCTCAGGGTGTCCTTAATAACCTTGCGCATGAAAGCAGCATCGTCAACCGTAAGAATCTTAGCCATAGTTAAACCATCCTTTTTTCAAAAATACTTGATTGTGTGAGCTTTTATATATTTAAAGGCCTCAGCCCTGGGTCAGCACATTGATGTCAGGTTTTTGCAGAATCTCGGTGATACGGATGCCAAAATTGTCGTCGATAACCACAACATCGCCCTTTGCCACGCACTGTCCATTGACTAGCAGGTCCACCTGATCGCCGGCCAGTTTGTCCAGCACCACCAGGGAACCCTTGGAGAACGACAGGATGTCCTGAATCTTCCGCCGGGTGCGGCCAATCTCCACCGCCACCTCCAGGGAGACGGAGAGGATCAAGTCCAGGTTATCCTTCTGCTCCTGGTTCAGCTGGGCGGACCCGCCCAGCTCGGTCATGCGGTTGGGCTGCGCGTTGATAACCTTGGGATCAGGCGGAGCGGCAGGCTGGGGCGGGTACATGGGGTAGGGCGGGTACGGGTAGGGGTACTGCCCAGGGGCCGGCATTTGGCCGTAGGGGGGATAGCCCGGATAGCCGGCAGGCATCTCGGGCGGCATGCCCGGAGGCGCGGAAGGCGCTCCCGGCGCCGGGGCCGCGGGCACCGCCGCTCCAGGCGCCGGAGCCGGCGGAACACCGCCTCCCATCATAGCCTCAATCTCTTCCTGGCTCATGCTGGCTCCGGAAGATGCGGGAGCAGCGGGAGCAGCGGGAGCCGGCGCGGGGGCTGCGGGCGCATGGGCCTCCTCTTCCGTATCCAAACCAAATCCGGCAATGAGCTCTTTCCCCAGCTCCACGGACATGACGTTCATAAACTCGCTGTCCAGCACACCCTCAATGGTCAGGTTAAACCGAACCACCACCACGGGGCCGTGGGTGACGGGGAAATGCTCCTCCTTCACCTTGTCCAGATCGTGAAGCTCAAAGGACTCAGGGGTAGAGATGTTCACCATCCGGCCCAGCAGGTCGGACAGGGCGGTGGCGGAGGAGCCCATCATCTGGTTCATAACCTCGCACACCGCGCTGATGGACAGCTCGTTGAGCTCAAATTCCTCGTCCGGAGTCTCAGTCATCAGCAGGATATCGGTAATGGCCCGCACGTCGCTGCGCTTGAGCAGCATGATGTTGCTGCCCTCCAGGCCGCAGACATACTTGATTTCCACGCCTACCGCCGGCTCTATCTTACCGAGGGAAAAATCCTCCACGTTAATTACACTCACTCTGGGGGTTGTAATGTCCACCCGGTGGTCCAGCATGTTGGAGGCCGCAGTGGCGGAGGAGCCCAGGCTGATGTTCATGATCTCCCCGATGGCATCTATTTCCATCGGGCTAAAAATAATATCTTCCATCCAGATTCGCTCCTTTTAGCCTACATTTTGATGTAGGTCTCTCCAATTTTCACGGCCACCTGCCTGTTGCTGGTGCCCATTTTCCCGTCAAACCACCTTCGCCCGCCAATATTCAGGAAGACGGGGGAGTCTTTAGGCCGCTTGATGTCTACCACATCGCCCACGTTCAGGTGGTATAGGTCGCTGAGTAAAATCCGGGTCCGAGCCAGTTCGGCTACAATCTCCAGCTCAGAGTCCCGCAGGGAGTCAAATATCTCCTCGGACTTGTCCTCGCCGGTGGTGCGCCGGCTGGTGTTCTTGCTGATTTCAGTGAATATGTTGGTCAGCATCTCGCCGGGCAGGCACAGGCTCATACGGCCCGTACAGTTGGGAAATTTGATGTTCAGCCCAACAATAACCACCGTTTCATCATAACCAATCAGCTGGACCAGGGTGGGGTTCACCTCGGTGCGGACATAGGAAAAGCGGAGGGTTATGTAGTTCTCCCAGCTGCTGCCCAAAATAGGGATCAGGTCAGCAATCAGGCTGTCGTACATATTCAGCTCCAGGTCGGTCAGATTGTACTCGCTGGAGATGGTTGGGTCCGGGTCGCCCTCGCCGCCCATCATGCGGTCCAGCATGGACAACACCACCGGCGTATCCATATGGACCAGGATGGGGTCCTCTCCCTGGAGCTGCGCCTGGTCAATCTCTGCCAAGGCCACCACGTCGCTCTCCGTCAGCGCATTGGAGAACTCATAGTAGCGCTGCTCCTCCACGTTATCCACCTCAATCTCGCAGGTAGCGTGAAGCAGGGCGTTGATCCTGGAGTTAATCACCCGGGCATAGCTCTCAAAAATGCTGTTAAGCATCTTCAGCCTGTCCTTCGTGAACTTGCGCGGGCTGTAAAAATCATATTTACGATACTTTTGCTCCGCAGATTTTTCCGCCGGCTTGTCTACGTCCAGTTCTCCGCTTCTAGCCGCATTCAACAGGGCGTCTATCTGACTTTGTGATAAGACTTCAGCCATATTGTTCCCTCATTTTTGCACCCTCCTGCCCCGGGAGGGGCGGGTCAATTCCCGTTGGTGGTGTAATTCATCACGGTGTTGCCCGTGGTATCCTCATACATCTTGTAATACTTTTCGTAGTCGTCGGTCATGGGGTTCATCTGATCCCTGCCGCTGATGATAATTTCCACGCGGCGGTTTTTGGCCCGGTTTTCGCCGGTGTCGTTGGGGGCCACATTGCGCCACTGGCCGTAGCCCTGGGCCACCAGCCGGCCGGGGTTCAGAATCTCCCTGTCGATATTCTGCTGGATATAGATGACCACCTCTGTGGCCCGGTCAGAGGCCAGATGCCGGTCCTTGATGACAGCGTTTGGCTTGTTTGGGTTGCCCTGGGCGGTGTGGCCCAGCACCCGCACCTCGTCGATGTAGGGCGCGGCCTCGGTCAAGGCCGGGATAATCCCGTTCAGGACGGCCTGGCCGTCCTGGCGCAAATAGGAGCTGTCGCCGTCGAAAAACACGGCGTCATCGAAGGAGATAAAGATGTAGTCATCGCCCTCGCTGACAACCACGCTGCCCTCGCCCTCGGCGGTCTGGTTCTGCTGGGAGGCATACTCCACTAGGAAGTCGTAGAGCTCATCCAGCGCCTCGTCCACCTCGTTGTTCATGTCGGGGACGGGCATGCCATCGCCGCCCTGCTGGGTGGAATCACCCACAGGGCCCTGGGGCTCGTCAACATTGAGCAGCGCGTCCTTATTAAAGCTCTGGACCACCAGCATCCACTTGGTCTGGTCGATGGTGGAGATGGAGTACAGCAGGACGAAAAAGCACAGCAGCAGGGTTACCATGTCGCCGTAGGTGTCCATCCAGTTGGCGCCTCCGCCTCCGGAGCTCTTCTTTTTAATGCTTGCCATGGTTTCACCTCAGTTCACACAAGGGAAGCGGTTTACTCGCCGCCTCTGGCCTTCTTGCCGCCGTCGCCGTCGCGCTGCTTCTGGCTCATAAAGGTGAGCAGCTTCTCGCGCAGGAACTTGGGGTTGGCGCCGGCCTGGATAGACATGATGCCCTCCACAATGATGAGCTTGCAGAGCATCTCCTCCTCGTCGCGCTGGCGCAGCTGGGTGGCAATGGGGCCAAAGATCATATGTGCCAGCACGCAGCCGTACAAGGTGGTAATCAGGGCGGTGCCCATAGCGGTGCCGATGTTGCTGGCGCCGCCCTCGGCGGAGACGTCCATGCCCTTCAGCATGTTTATCAGACCCACCAGAGTACCCACCATGCCGAAAGCCGGGGCTACAGCGGACGCCTTGTCGTACATGCCGGCGGCGTCCTCGTGGCGGGCGGAGGCCTGCTCGATATCGTTCATCATGATCTCTTTGGCCTGATCAGCGTCGTTGTTGTCCACGATGAGCATAATGCAGAACTTGAAGAAGGGGTCGCTCTCCTGGTTGCCCATCTCCTCCAGGGCCAGCAGGCCGTTCTTACGGGCCACCTGGGCCAGCTCCACCAGCTTATCGATCACAGCCATAGGGTCGTATTTTTTGGCGTTCATTAGCACCTGGAAGTGCTTGGGAATCGACTTCAGGGCGCTGGGCGGGAAGGAGGCAATCAGAACGGCGATGGTACAGCCGATGGTAATGAACACGCTGGCCGGGTCCCAGAAGTTCATGATCTGGCTGGGAAGCATGCCCCCTTCGGCCTGCATCATACCGACGACCATGACGCCAAACGCGCCAACTAAGCCGATAATATATGTAATATTCATTGCTGCAAGTCCACTCCTCTCCCCGCTTAGGGGCATCTCTTTTTCTCAGGGCGCATTTGAAAGGCGTCGAGGCTGGGAACCGCCCCTCCGCTTCAGGCTTGACGCCTGTCAAATACGCCCCGCGGCCGGTGCGTCAGCGCCGGTCCACGATGGTAAGCTCCCGGTGCACGTCCTGCACCTTGGCTGTGTACTCACTGATCTTGCGAATAATCTGGTCGGGCGACTCCCGCACGATGAAGTAGTCCCGGTTCATCATGACGATTTTCGACTCTGGGATCATCTCGATGCTTTCGATCTGGGTGTGGTTAACCAAAAACCGCTCTCCATTACGCTTTGTCAGTTGAATCATGACAAACCTTCCTTTCATCTCAGGCTGCCCCGGCGGGGACGGCCCCGCCGGGGCGGGCCGGGTCAGTTACGTTGGAACATTACCGCTTCATGTTCACCAGTTCCTCCAGCATGGAGTCGGTGACGGACACGATGCGGGTGTTGGCCTGATAGCCGCGCTGGGTAGTGACCATCTCGGCAAACTCATAGGCCAGGTCGGTGCTGGAGGCCTCCAAGCCGCCGCCCTGCATCTCGGTGTCCTTCTCCTTAAAGATATAGTCGATCTCACGGGCCCTCGTAGCGCCATTTAGATCCCCATCCGCTGTGCCGGGGTCCACCTTGTTGCCCAGGTAGGGACTGTCCAGGTCCAGACCCGCGGTAGAAATCTGCAGGTTGCCGGCGCCGGGCATACACTTGTAGTAGGGGCCGTCGATGTGGGTCACACCGTTGGGGTTGTCGGCGCTGGCGATGGCAATATAGCCGATGACCACGCTCTTGCCGTTGGCGGTGCCGATAATCGCGCCGTTCTTGTCGATGCTCATCTCTTTCATCTGGCAGGGCTTCACGTTGGACACCGCGTCCTCTGCGGTGTTCTCCCCCACCGCGATTGTACTTTTTCCATAAACAGCCGTGCCAACTGCGGGCGCGGTGCCATCCCATTTTGCCCTGCCCTTGTCAAGATTGGGCTCGGCATACTGGTTCAGCCGGTCAGCGGAGGACAGATAGGGGTAAACAGGATCGCCCTGCTCCCACTGCTTCACCGTAACGTCCTTCCCGTCCGCGTCCTTTTCCGTAGTCACGCCGCCGTTATCCTCCGTAGGGGCTGCGGCCTGAAGGGGAACCCGCAGGGGAACCAGATGGGTGCTGATAATGGTCTCGCTCTCAATGTCGATGCCCTTGGCCTTTTGCGCGGCGATATCCTGCTTCGAGGCGTTGGGCACATAATAGGGGTTCTGCACCCGGGCAAAGCCGTAGACAATCATGCCGTTGCTGTTGCAGATATAGCCGTCCGCGTCCACCATAAAGTCGCCCACCCGGGACAGGGTGTAGTCCTTCAGCTGGTCGCCGCTGGTGATGCCGCCGCTCCACTTAACGCCGGTAATCGTCCCATCGTCAGCATAGGTCTCTTCCTTTTCCAGCTTGCCGCCCAGCAGATAGAAGCCCTCACCATCGATATAGCAGTCCAGGCCCACGCCGGTGGGGGAGTAGGTGGAGGGGGCCATATTCAGGTCGATGGAGGCCACTGTACAGCCGTAACCGACCTGGGAGGGATTGTTGCCGCCGTTGGTCACGCCGCCGTTGGAGCCGGAGCGGGTGGTGCCGTAGATGGACTCCTTGAACGTCATACGCTGGGCCTTATAGCCGTAGGTGTTGACGTTGGCAATGTTGTTGCCGATGACGTTCAGTTTGCTCATGTGGGATCTCAAGCCGCCAATGGCGGCGTACATTGCGCCTGTCATTAAATCAAATCCTTTCTATGGGCGCTGCCGGCCCCCTGTCAGTCGGGCAGGGGACCAAAGCATCCAAAAAGGTCCTGCTTTCTGTTATTTCAGCAGTACAGCGCCGTCAATATTGGTGAAAATATTTTCCTCCATCTCCTCCTGGGACATGGTGGTAATCACCCGCCCGTGGGGAACGTTGATGATGAAAGCCCGGGTAGCGTCAAACGCCAGGATGTTGGTCGCGCCCTTGGCCTGCGCCCGCTCCACCGAGTCGGCCAGCTGGCCCATGAGGGCTTCGTCCACCTGGATGCCCCGCTCCTCCGCCCTGCTCTGGGCGTGCTTGGAGAAGGAAATCGCAGGCTCCCTGACATTCAGCTCCTGTTTCAGCAGAGCGCCAAACTGTCCTGCCGTCGAGACGCGGCTGACCTGTTCGACCCGTTGGACGCGTTCCACCGGGGAGACGCCCTGGATGGAATTGATGCGTTCCGCCATGTTCTTACCTGCTTTCTTCGCGGACCTCCTGTCCGCTTATTCGCGGCCGGATTCCCTCCCGGTCCTTGCTTCAGCCCTTGGAATTGTCGTTGTCCTCTTCGCCAGCCGGGGGGGCGGCTTCTTCCTCCCCGTCCTCGCCGGGTTTTTCCTCCCCGTCCTCGCCGGGTTTTTCCTCCACCTTTTCAGGCAGCTTGCCCACGGCCATGATGCTGCTCAGGAAGTAGCTCTCGCCATCCACAAAGACGACCTGGCTGCCGTTATAAGTGCCCGCAGCCTCCACCTTGCCGTATTTCTCGGTCAACTCGCCCTCGCTGTTGTAGACGCCCAGGGTGACGTACTGCCCCACCAGGGACGCGGAGTAGCCCATCACGCTGGCCAGGGCGACCTCCTTCAGCTGGGCGGTCATCTCGGTCATGGCCTGCATGGAGCTCATCTGTACCAGCTGGTTCATCATGTCGCTGGTGTCGGCCTGATTGTCTATGCTCTGGTTCTGGAACTGGGCCACCATCAGCCCGAGCAAATCGGTAAAGGTCAGGGTGGATTTGTCCCGGTTCTTCTCCTCTTCCTCCCGAAGCTTGCCCCGGTTTACCGTGGGGTCAAAGTCGGTGCTGGCGGTCTGGTACCGGTTGGTAAGGTCAAACATGTTGTCAACTACGGAATCTGCCATTTTTGTTCACCTCTTTTAAAAGATATCTTCCAGGTTAAACAGTCCCAGCCGGAGCTTCTGGATAAAGTCGCCGCTGTGGCCGTTGTCCTGCTGCTGTTGGCGCTGCTGCTGTTGCTGCTGGTTGTGGCCGTTGGGGTCGGCCTGATGCTGCTGTTGCTGCTGGCCCTGCTGGCTCTCCTCGCCACGCTGGACCTCCACCTGGACTTCGCTGCGCCCGTAGCCCTGAAGGGCCGCGTTCAGTCCGTCCATGTGCTGGGCAAGCAGGGTGGCCGCCTTGGCGTTGGCCGTGTGGAGCACCACTTGCATGGTGCCGTCGCTGGCCTGTGTCAGCTTGATGGTCAGGTTGCCCAGATTCTCAGGGCTGAGCTTGATCTCCAGCTGCCGCAGTCCCTGCTGGGACGCAAACCGGATGGCATCGGCCAGATTGGCGTCCATATCGGGCTCCCGGGTGTCCAGCTGGAAGTTCTCGCCCACCTTGACGGGCGTGCCCTTTACATCCTTGAACAGGGCCTCCTTGGGCGCAGCGGCCTGGGCGTCCACCAGGTCGGAGGGTTCCTCCTCGCGCTCCTGGCTGTCCGCCTGCTTCAGCGTCCCGGCATTCTGCTCCGTCCCGGTATTCTGCTCAGTCCCGGCAGTTTTGAGCACCACTTCCATCTCCGGGCCCTCCGCCTCCTGGAAGCCGTCCAGCTTCTGAGCCAGTTTGGCGAGGATATCGTCTACCGTCCGGGGGTCGTTGGTCCTCTGGAGCAGCTGCGCCAGAGCCTGGGTAAACTCCGGGGTGGTCTCCGTCAGCACCCACTCGCCTTGGGTAAGGTACTGGCTGGTGTCAAAGAGATTTGCCGTCCCCTCCAGCTCAGCCAGGGGGAGGACCGGGTTTCCATTCTCGTCCTGAACCGTCACCATCCACACCGTGCCGTCCTCCATAGGGGGCGACAGCTTGGCGTATCCGGCGGCCAGCAGGGCGGCCTCCTCGGCGGTCACCATCACTTGTCTGGCGCCCGTCTTTGGGTCGGTCTGCACGGTTTTCTGGGTCTTCTCCACCGTCTGCACCGGCTTCTCGCCCTGAACGGCCTCCTCCTTTTTCACGGGGGCAGCATTGTCCTTTTCAGGGGCTTCCACCGGTTTGTCCTTTGCTTTGTCCATCAGGTCCTTGAAGCTCTCGCCCTTCTCGGTTTTGGAGGGCTGTTCCGTGTTCTGGCCGGTCTGAGGCAGGGACGTGGCCATGGAAGCCGCCATCTGCTGCATCTGCTCCAGCATCCACTTGTCTGATACATTCATTGTCATTCACCTCCTTGCATGTTGTAGGGATCGCGGGGGTCGCTGAGGCCGCGCTTTTCTGTGACTTCCAAGCTCTCCTCTTTGACCTTCTGCTTCTCCAGCTCCATGGCTTTTTCGGTGTTCTCCTGGACCTCGTCCACCTGGTCAAAGGTGAACCGGTCGCCCAGGCAGGACAGCATGACCTGAAGCGTCAGGGACTTCTCCGGGGATACCTCGCCGTTGTGCCGTTCATAGACGGCTTTGCTTGCCTTGCCCAGATCGTCGGCCGTAACGGCATCCGGACGTTTGTCCTCTTTGTCTCTCGCGGTCATGGCGTCAATCACAGCCATCAAGGCGTCTTCCTCGGCCTCTTTGGCGTCCTGCTTGGCCTGTCTCCGGAGCTTGAACATATAGTCTAAAAAGAGTTGCTTGGGGTTCCAGCCGGTCTGCTCCTCAATTGTCTGTTGGGGGGCGGGCGCCTGCCCATACCGTGCGCTGATGTCACAGAAGGAAAGCGGCGTACTCATTGCACTCACCTCCTTCCCGTGACCATATATAGAGAAACACGTTTTACGTGCTGCTCACCTGTTAAATACCCATCGCCGCCATGGCGCGGGTGGTGGAGACAAACTCCTCAATGCGCTGTTCCTCATCCTTCTGCTCCGCCTTGCGGTAGTCCTCCAGCTTGTGCTCCTTCAGCTTCTCGA
>CANDCW010000089.1 GCA_947383275.1 uncultured Bacillota bacterium | reverse complement strand
GCCATTTGCTGCTATAGCTCAGTCGGTAGAGCGCATCCTTGGTAAGGATGAGGTCTCCAGTTCAAATCTGGATAGCAGCTCCAAGAAACTCCTGAAATCGGTGGATTTCGGGAGTTTTTGTTCTGTTTTCTCTAGAAATAATGTGGGTCAAAAAGTGGGTCAGGCGGGGTGACCCACAACCTGACCCACACGGGGAAATGTGCGGAAAGGGGTAGAGAGCACCGGGCAGGAAGTTTGGCCTTCCTGCCCGGTGTTTCTATGGTTTTCTGGGTTGGAGTTACATCATCTGGGTCATGAAATTTCCCATGGTTTCCGCTGCCTGATCCTGCATCTGGCGGGTGGCGTGGGTGTAGGTGCGAAGGGTAAACCCCGCGTCGTAGTGGCCCAGCATACTGGAGACTGTTTTGATATCCACGCCGTTCTGGAGTGCCAAGGTGGCGAAGGTATGCCCTTATGGCATAATAAGGACAAATCGGAAAACCCTTGCGTTGCAACGGGTTGGCTGGTTTGTCCTTATTCTTTTTCCACTAAAAACGGCCCTGAAATGGGGTCTGCGGGAGGGGATGAAAAACTAGGGCTGCACTTAAAGGACAAATTTTTTTAGACCATAAAGGAGGGCAAAATGGGAGCCTGGGGCATCACTGTAAGGCAAAGTGACGATGGCTTAGACCTGCTGGACACTATCGTAATGGAACAACTGAGAAAAGTGAATTTTGCTGTTTTCAATGTGTCGGAGGCCATTACGCTTTTGAACCAAACCATTCAAGAGGAAATCGAACAGTACAAGCAGAAGCCGCCGTCAAAAACTACGGATTTCTATATTAGCAATTCACTTATGCACAACTTTACCAATGCGGCAATCCTGGTCGCAGAGTGCCTTTACGACTACTATCAGACCGGGGAATTGGTCGTTTATGATTATGTCGGTGAACTCTACGATCCAATTGAGTACCATATCAAAAACCTTGTTGTCACAGGAAATGATTTGCTGCCCCTTCTGGCAGAGCTGGAAAGCGTTCAGTCTCCAGAGCATTGGAAGTATCAGGGATGGGCCAGTGAGGAAATTCTTCGACAGTGGTTAAAGCATATCCAGTCCGTTCAGCAGACCTTAAAAGAACACGCTTAGAAATGGAGGCACCGGCATGGCTAATTTACAAGAGGCATTCACGGAAGCTGTCAAGCTGAACCGCCAAATCACGCAATTTCTCAAGTTCTCCACCTACACGGACTATGATGATCTGAGCGGCCTTGATGGTATTGACCGCACCGATGGGGAGCAGCTCCTTCTCTGGGAGGAGCTGCGGCTCATCACCGACAAGCTGGCGGACGCGCAGGAGCGCATTGCCTATCTAACCCGGCCCATTGTGGAAACCTGCCGTCTGCGCAAAGGTCCATCTGGGAAGTATCGGACGGCACAGGGCGTTTTTTACAACTGTGGCAGCAGTATTGAAGCCCTGGTGACGGATGAGTATCACGATGTTCCCTACTGGACCCGGACTGTCGTGGAGCACAACGGTGAGGATTATTACCTCGTTGGATACAAGGACCTTTCCATGAACGGCCTTACCGTCCGTATAAGGGCACAATAAACTCAAACTCAATCAAAGCCCCCCTGCAACTGACTAAAAATCAGTTGCAGGGGGGCTTTTTTGCGTTTCTGGACAAATTAACAAACGGCAAGAACATCAGTGGGGCGGTGACTATCAGCAGTCACCGCCCCGCTTTTTTTGTTTTCCCGCACATCACGAATAGGAGGCAATCACCATGCCGTCAAATTTGAATCTGGACTACTACTACGGCACCGAAGCCGAACAGTACAGCTTTTACCGCGTCCCCAAGGCCCTGCTCACCGACCCCCGCTACAAGGGCGTTTCCATCGAGGCCAAAGTCCTCTACGGCCTCCTGCTGGACCGCATGAGCCTATCCGTCCGCAACGGTTGGATGGACAAGAACCGCCGCGTCTACATCTACTTTACCCAGGAGGACGCCATGGCGCTGATGAGCTGCGGCAAGGACAAGGCCACCCGGCTGTTCCGGGAACTGGACCAGGGCGGTATTGGCCTGATCGAGCGCAAGAAGCAGGGCCAGGGCCGTCCCACCCGGATTTACGTCAAGAACTTCACCCTGCCCCCGGAACCCGGCCAGACGTCGCCGCCCAGCCCGAACCCGGTCCAGGAGCCGGGCGGTGAGGCCCAGACTGCGGGAAGTCAGCAGTCCAGACCGCTGGACAGTGCCGCCGTCAAGACTGCGCCCTTTGAGCAGTCTGCACCGCTGGAAATGAGCGGTCAAGACAGCGGGTTTTCCGTCCCTAATAAGACTGATAAGAACAAAACTGATTCCAACGATACTGAATCATCCATCCCTCCCCCTGCCCCCTCGCGCGACTCACCGCCCGCTGGCGCTCATCGCCGGATGCGGATGGATGAGATGGATGGGTACAGGGAGCAGATCAGAGAAAACATCGGCTACAACCTTCTGCTGCTGGAGCGCCCCTATGACGCGGAGGAGATCGACGGCTACGTGGAGCTGATGGCGGAAACCTGTGCCAGCAGGCGGGAGTATATCCGGGTCAATGGCGAGGACGTGCCCATTGAGCTGGTTCGGAAGCGGTTTTTGAAGCTGGACGGAGAGCACATCCGCTACGTCATGGACAGCCTGCGGCAGAACACAGCCCAGGTAGTCAACATCCGGGCGTACACCCTGGCGGCGCTCTACAATGCCCCCGTCACCATCAGCCAGTATTACACCGCGCAGGTCAGCCACGACATGGCTCAGGGCTTTGGGGGCGCGTAGCTGTCCCTTAGTCATAGAAATCAATCGAAACGGAGGAAAGTCAGCATGGACCAGAAAATCAACGTCCTGATCGTAGAGCCGGGAAAGGAACCCCGTCCGGCCACTGTTGAGGACACGCTGGAGGCTTTTCAGCAGATCGTGGGCGGACCCATTGAGGCCGGGTGCTACCTGCCCCAGCGGGTCATGCTCGTCTGCAACGGCGAGGGGAAGCACATGGGCCTCATGCCCAACCGGGAGAACCCCATGGACAGCGGGGACTTTATCGCCGGAACCTTCCTGCTGTGCAGCTTCGAGGGGGAGCACTTCGCGTCCCTTACCCCGGCCCAGCAGACGCAGTTCCAGGCGTATTTCGCCCTGCCCGCTTCGGAAGGAGGCGGGGGCGAGTGAGAACCCGATATCTGCTCCACCATCTGATAGTGCCGCCTTAGAGCGAACAGGCCGCAACCCACATCTGCCCCGGAAGGACTTTTTCCTTCCGGGGCTTATTTTTTTGCGCAAAGGAGGAAATCACCGATAAAAGCAGGCGAAAACAGCAACAATTTCTGCTCTATCTCGGCGTCCGGCGGGAAAGATTCCACGGCTTTACTGCTTCTGATGCTGGAGAAGGATATGCCCATCGACTGCGTACTCTACGCCGACACGGGGATGGAGTTTCCTGAGATGGAAGCCCACATCGCAAAGCTGGACGATCTGCTCTACCGGGAGCGAGGCATCCACATCACTACCCTGCGCCATCCCCATGGCTTTGAGTGGCTGATGTTCGATGTCCCCCAGCAGCAGAAGCGGGCCATTGAGCGCCGTATCGCCATGGACCAGCCCTTGACCGGCTACGGCTGGCCGGGAATGAAGGTGCGCTGGTGTACTGGGCAGCTTAAAACCCACCTCATAACGAAAGAAGTCAACCGGCTCAAAAAGGGAAAAAATGCCCTGCACTACATTGGCATCGCCGCCGATGAGGCCCATCGGTGCAAGGCCGACCCGCAAAACCGTTATCCCCTGGTGGAATGGGGCGTCACCGAGGCCCAGGCCCTGCAAATCTGCTATAACCGGGGTTTTGACTGGGGCGGGCTGTATGAAATCTATCATCGTGCCTCCTGCTGGTGCTGCCCGCTCCAGAGAATTGACGAACTTCGCAAGCTGCGCCGCCACCACCCGGAGCTGTGGGCACGGCTGCGGGATATGGATGACCGGGCACGGGCCATGTTCGGCCCCGGCCCGCTGGGGCAGTTCAAGAAGGATTGGAGCGTGGCGCGGCTGGAGGAACGCTTCGCCAGAGAGGAGGCGAAGGGCGCATGAAGCTCATCCTTCGTCACCTGGTTGTGCCGCCTTAGTTCCCGTTGTGTTGTCAATATTCGAACGCGGAGGTGAAGAAAATCGAGTTTTTTGCGGAACAAGAGGCAAAGCAGCAGCTTTTGAATGCGTTGGATCAGAACCTTTTGGCCCAGGCCAAAGAGCTGTGCGCGGAAAGCAGCATCAATATTATTGGGGTGTACTGTGTGCAGGGTCTGGCCGAAGTGCATTGTTATCTGAAAACGGTGCATCAGTTTGAGCCTGCCGAGGTGGAGGCGCTTCTGCAATTTGCCGACCCGCTGCAAGCGGCCTATCTCTGCTGGGAGGAAAACAGCCATAAGTACAGCTTCCCCATCTGTGATCTGCTGGAGGAAACACAAGCGAAGGACCGCCTGCCGCTGGCGGAGGTGAAACTGCCGAAAAGACGTTCTCTAAGGCAGCAGCTTAACGCCGCTATGAAGGATGCGCGGCAGCATCCGCCCAAGGAGGAAAAGACACATGGCGGCGATGCCCGCTGAACGAAAAATTTGAAGGAGGAACCAACATGAAAAAACGGATCGCCATGTTGCTGTGTGCGTTGTCCGCTCTGTTGAGCGTGACCACACTCCCGGCGCTGGCGGCGGAGCAGCATTACCCCGTGTCGGTGGAGGAGTACACCTACGGCCCGCTGGATGAGCTGCGGATCAACAAAATCTATCAGCTCTCCCTCTCGGACGACCCCAGCGGCATCCCCACCGAGAACTTTGACCGCAATGGACGCCACTACTACCTGCTGGACATGGTGCGCAAGGATGAGGTGGGGGTGGACACCCAGCCCCACACCGAGACAATCACCATGGACAGCGACACCGGCGATTTGGCCGAGGTGCTGAAGCGGCTGGACGCTCAGATGGAGGTCACGACTGAGGACGGGCACACCGGCACCCTGGTCCTGGACCACACCTCCGTGAAGGTGGAGGTCAAGGGCTATAAGACCAGCTCCCGGAGCCTGTCCGCCACCCGGACCTATCCCAGCCTGTCCGACGCCGATCTGGCCCTCATTCCCACCACCATCACGGATGGGGGCAAAACCCTCACCCTGGCCGATGTTCAGTGGTCCAGCGACGGCACTTACTACACCGCCACCGCTAAATATACCGGCTCGTCTAGCAGCCGACACGCCACCGGCTACACGGTGAGCGCCAGCTATACCGGCGAGGTCGCCAAGACCAATTGCGAGGTCGTGACCTACACCGCTATCTTTGGGAGCACAGCCATTGAGGAACAGCCGTCCGAAACTCCCGAGCCCGAAGCGGAGGCCCCGGCCAGCCTGAACCTGGGCACCAACTATCTCCCCGTGCTGGGCGTGGTTGGCGGCGTGATCGCCCTGCTGGTTGCGGCCTGCTGGGGGTATCAAAAAATGAAGGAAAGGAAGATGCACACTTGAAGAAATTCTGGAAACCCCTGATTCTGGCGGCGCTCACCGCCCTGTGCGTGGCCCCCGCCCATGCGCTGGAGTACGTCGCCCCAAGCTCCGTATCCCTCGCTTCCGCCTACGGCGAAAGCTCGCTCACTACGCTGGGGCTCCTTTCCCCACAAAGCCTGGGAGGCGGCTTTGCGGGGGCCCCTCAGTACAATATTGACGGCGCGGAGGACTACCTGTTTGGCCGTCCCACCAGCGATAACACCATCTACGAGTGGGAGAATCCCAACGTGGACAGGAGCAAGAACACCGCTCTCATCCCGCCCGGTTTTGGGACGCCCACCAGCTACCTGCCGGGGAGCGGAGAATATCTCACTCCCAACCTCGTCCCCGGTGCACTCAGCGGCGGTCTGGTGAACCAGGTGGGCAGCGTGGGCAACCCCAACGGCGGCACATCCACCAACACCATGGGCAGCGGCTACCCCACCGCCGACGCCAGCGTGGACAGCTCCGGCTTCCCCACGGTGGACACCGGCGTGTCCGGCACAGGCGGTCAGGCCACCGCGTTCACCGAAGTGACCAGCTCTATGTATTACAGCAACGGGAGCTTGGGCACCCTTAAAATTCCCTCTATCGGCCTGACGGTGGGGGTGTATGAGGGCACCGGCAGCGCCCCCCTGCTGAAAGGGGCGGGCCACTTCGAGGGCACCAGCATTTGGAATGGCAACATCGCAATCGCGGGCCACAATCGTGGCGTCCGCAATGACTTCGGCAAGATTCACACGCTGAAATCCGGCGACACCATCACCCTCACCACCGCCCTGGGAACCCGGACCTACGCCGTCACCAGCGTGTCCAAGGTGTCCGTCAACGACACCTCCGGCCTGTCCGCCTCCATCGACAACCAGATCACCCTTTATACGTGCGTGGAGAACCAGCCCGCCTATCGGTGGTGTGTCCGGGCGCAGGAAACCTGACGCGGAACTAAAAAAATGTGAAAGAAACCTGTCGAAAGCTGTTGACAAAACTGGAAATATATGGTAATATAAGATTGCGAAGAAATACGCAAATGATGAAGGAGGTCGTTACCATGAAGCGTTTTCAGTTTTTGACAGGTTTTCTCTGCGGCGCACTTCTGTTCTGTGCATTTCCGACTGTGGCGTCTGCGGCATCTAACATCATGGCGGCAATATCCAATCAGCCCGTCTATGTGGATGGACAGCGGGTGTACATGACGGCCTATCAGATCGGCGGCAACAACTATGTGAAGCTCCGGGATATTGGCGAGGCGGTGGGCTTTAACGTGTACTGGGACGGCGCTTCGGTGCAGGTGGAAAGCGATAAGCCCTACACAGGTGCGGCCCCAGTAGACCAGCCCGCCCAGCAGGTCCCCGCCGCCCTTACCGAGCTGACGGAAGAAAATGTTTATTCCACAATTATGGCGCTCCGGGATATTTACCCCATCAACACCGCTTACCCTGCGCCGTATGTTCCGAACAATCCCTTTGACCGCCCCTACAGCAACTGCGACAAATGTGCTGGCTGGGCTATGCTCTGCTCCGATGCCGCTTTTGGCGACCTGCCCTGGCGGAGAGTGAACCGTCCCAGTTGGGAAGAAATTCGGGCAGGCGATTTGGTTCAGTATGACGGCCATGTAGTTGTCGTTTTAAGCAAAACAGATGAATACATCAGTGTCACCGAGAGCGGAAGCAACAATAAAGTCCGCTGGGGCGGGCAGTATTTCAAGTGGTGGCTGGAGGAACAGTCCGGTTACGCTCTCCGCACCCGGTATCCGCAATAAAACAACTAAATCACTCAACACTGGCAGGGCCAGACTGTAAACGCAGTCTGGCCCTGTTTTATTTTGAAGGAGGTCAACTTTGAAGCATAACTTTTTGAAACGCGCGGTCAGCCTGCTCCTGGCGCTGGTCTGCGTCATGGGGGTCCTGCCCCTGTCCGCCTTCGCCGCCGAGGGGCTGTCCAGCGCCCCCGGCTCCATCACCCAGCGTTCCTCCGATTATATGAAGATCGGTGGGCGGTCCGTCCGCTACAAAGCGGCCAGCAGCGTCATCAACAATGTGGGCCTGCCCTATGTCTTTGACGAACAAGTGGACGTGCCTGATTTTGGCCCCACCCGCGCCCTGTGCGCCTATCAGAAGGGCACCCTGGGGCCGGGGGCCAATGGACAAAAATGGAACTTCAAAGAGGAAGTGAACAACGCTTCCCTGCGGGTTCTGCTCACCTACGTCTACTCCCACACCTACGGCAACTTCACCGACGCGGGCAACGCCCGTGGGCTGGAGCACTGGAATAACTATTGGTCCGATATATGGTACATGGTTGCCCAGGCCATGTCCTGGTACTATGAGCACGGTATCATCAAGGATGTAAACTCGGACCGGGAGGGGTTCAAAGAGCAGTGCGCCGAGGAGTTCATCGCGGCCATGCGTTTGTACCACGATACCTACGGTCAGTCCTCTTTCATCACAGATTGGAGTAAAATCGGGACCCACAGCATCATCGACAGCGCGGACGGCGGCAAGACCGGCAACTCCGCCTATGACTACATCTCCGCTGGTGTTAATCTGGTGCTGGACCACCCCGAGTATTACCACAACTACCACCTGTGGATCTACGAGTGGGACAAGAGCCAGCCCTGGAAGCTGGCGGGCCAGTCCGGGGTGCCCATGCAGCGGCTTCTCATCGCCGTGCCGGATGAGGAGCAGGAGGAAACCACGGTCAGGCTGACGGTGAAGAAGTTGGAGGCAGGCACCAACAAGCCCATCCCCGGTGTGACCTTCAAAGTGGAAAGCGCCGATCAGAACAGCAACTTTTCCGTTACCCGCGAAACAGGCGCGGACGGCACCTTTACCCTGACTGCCGAGGCGGACGGGCTGGCGGCGGGCCAGTATAAGATTACCGAGGAGACCGCGCCGGAGGGCTATGTGGCCCAGACCGTTTCCCAGATCGTGACCGTGATGCCCAACGGTTCCGCCAACAGCGTATTTACTTTCTACAATGAACCGACCACGACGACAACCACTCCCGGCACCGGCTCCATCAGGAAGATTGACGCAGACAACCCCACCGTGGGCATCCCCGGCGCTGTCATTCGCATTACCAGCGTCAAGCTGGATGACGGCGGCAGCTTTGTCAGCGAATACACCACCGGCGATGGCGGCTACATCCCCAAAGAGGACCTGGACTTTTCTAAGCTCCCCACCGGCAGCTACGTCGCGGAGGAGATCACGCCCCCAGAGGGCTTCATCCTCAGCTCCGACGTGTCCAAGGTGAAGCAGCCCTTCGTGTGGGATGGGGAGCATGATATCTCTCTGATTTTTGAAAATTCCAGCAAGGTCAAAGTCATGCTGAAAAAGGTGGATGAGAGCGGCAGCCCCCTGGCTGGCGCTATTTTTATCGTCTTGCGGGACGGCCAGATCATCTCCACCGAGGAAACCGGCCCGGATGGTACGATTACCGTCAGCAACGTCACCGAGGGCCATTATGAATTTGTGGAGGTGTCCGCCCCCGCTGGCTTCGACTGTGACCGCTCCCCGGTGGGCGTACACGTCAACGCCGAGGACTTGCAGGGAGAGCAGACCATTGTGGTGGAGAAAATGAATCATCACAAGCGCAGCCTGACCATTACCAAGCGGAACACCGAGACCGGCGAACCCGTCCCCAACACCAGCTTCCACATTC
>CANDCW010000088.1 GCA_947383275.1 uncultured Bacillota bacterium | reverse complement strand
ATGTCACGCCGCCCGACAGTCAGAGCAAAACAGAGGAAAAATCCACTTCTTCCAGCGGATTCACTGGCTTTCACGGTCCCCAGGGCGGCGGCTTTACCGGCAGCGCACCCAGCAGAGGCGATGGCTTTACCGGGGGCCGGGGAGGCGGTTTCTCCAAGGACACCCCGAGGGGAGGCGGCTTCACCAGCGAGGGTACTCCCCGTGGCGGCGGATTTTCCAAGGACACCCCGAGGGGAGGCGGCTTTGGCGGCACTGGTATAAAAACTGATACGCTCCGTGGTGGTGGCACTTTTGGAGGTAAGCCCAGCGGCACACCCCAAGGCTCTGGTTTCAGTGGCACATTCTCCAAAACCTCTCAGAAAACGGAAATATCCCAGTCCAGTACAGCAGGAACCGGGACGCCGCCGACAGCAGGAAAGCCGCCCCGCAGCACACAGCGTCCTCCCGTTTCTGAACCCCGGCACAGTAGGGATGTGCCCCCGCTACCTGCCACGCCCACATCAGGGGCACAGAGTTCCAGTCCGGTACAGCAGGAACAGCGCCGGGGCCCTGGGAAGGACAGGCCCCCGGCAAAAGGCGGCGGCTCCGCCTTCCACCCCGGCACGGCAGGAATGGTGAAGCCTCCATCTACCAAATTGTCCAGTGGCAGTATGCCTGGCTCTCAGCCCGGTACAGCAGGAACACGCAGTACCCGGGGACCGCCCGCCTCCGAACCCCGGCACAGCAGGAATGTGCCCCCGGTTACAGCCGCGTCTCCGTCTGGGGCGCAGAGTTCCAGCCCGGCACAGCAGGAACAACGCCGGGCCTCCAAGAAGGACAAGCTCCCGGTGAAGAGCGGCGGCTCCGTTCCCCGCCCCGGCATGGCAGGAACTGCGCCAGGCTCCCGCACACCCCCAGGCCAGAAGCTGGGCGGCGGACCATCGAAACAGAAGCCCACACGACAGACCAAACGGGAGGGAGGTCCCACAAGTGTATAGCGCAAAAAGCACATCTATTTTGCCCAAGGTAATTTCGGGCGTTTTGGCCGCGCTGCTGCTCCTGCCCATGCTGATCTTCACGGCGCTGCCAAATACGATTTTTGGTTTCGCCGGCGCAACAAATCAGGGCGTGGCGGACTTTACCGCCTCCGCCCGGCGGCTGAGCAGCGCATACCAGAACATCACACAGAAAAATCAATCCGCCCTGGAACGTCTGGTCAACAGCATCCTGCCCGGCTTTTCGGACTACGATGAATATAAGGTAACGGACGGCTCCGGCGGCATGAACCAGAATTGGCTTATCGCCATCGGCTCCGTCCGGTACAAACAGGATTTGGCTGTTATGGATGATGACGCCCTGGAGGATCTGCTCTTCAGCAAGCTGGACTACTCCGCCTCCATCGCCGACCGGGTGCTGAACATCTCCATCTGGGACCTGACCCCGGAGGCATACATGGATCGTCTAAATTTCACCGATGAGGAAAAGAAGTGGGCTTCGTTGCTCTATTCCGTCATGGATGAGGATCAGCGGGTATCCGTCGGTGACACAGACGGCTCCGGTTACTACGGAACGGATTACGGTGATATCACCTTCAGCAATGCGGTGACCCCTGTGGTCTACTACAATCAGACGGACGCCCGCTGGGGGAATGAGTCCTACGGCAAGACCAGCACCATCGGCCGGGCAGGCTGTGGCCCCACGGCCCTTGCCATCGCCGTGGCCTCCCTGACCGGCAACAAGGTCACCCCCTATGACGTGGCCCAGTGGTCGGTGGCGAACGGTGGGCTCTGTGAGGGTAGCGGAAGCTACCACAGCCTGATCCCCAACGGCGGGCGGCACTATGGCCTTACCGTGACCAGCATTGGCCGGGACGGCAAAAAACTGGTGGAGGCCCTGCAAGAGGGCAAGCTGGTCATCGCCATCATGACCAAGGGACACTTTACCAACAGCGGACACTTTATCGTCCTGCGGGGCGTCACCTCTGACGGCAAACTTCTGGTGGCCGACCCGGCCAGCGTCAAGAGAAGCAACAAGGAATGGGACCTGAGAATCGTCACTGGCGAGGCCAGCCGCAAGGTTGGCTCTGCCGGCGGGCCGTTCTGGGTCCTGCATCCATGAGGGGAGGAAGGCAGCTTGAATCGAAAAACAAATCTGCGGGCGCTGCGCCTGCGGTACGAAATCCCGCTGTCGGAGATGTCGGCGGCCTCTGGGCTGTCCAACCAGTACATCAGCCGGGCAGAACTGGGGGAGATTTCCCCCACGCCCCGCCTGGAGGACAAGCTGGGCGCCGCCGTGGACGCTGTGATCCTCCAGCGGCGTGAACGGCTCAGCGCGTTAGAACGGAGCTTTGCGGTCCGCAAGGGCCGCCTGCTCCAGCCGGAGGGGGGCGAATTGGATGAATGAAACCTACTATATCCCCACCAACTTTACTGACGCCGGCCGGGTAATGGGCCTGTTTGAGATTCGCAACATGATCGAGGCCATCCTGCTCACCCTGCCTATCCTGTATCTGTGCATCGTCCTGCTGCCGCTGGCCCTGACGCCCAAGATCATGGTCACCATGACCGTCATTGTACCCGTGGGCGGCTTTGGGCTCATCGGAATCAGCGACGACAGCCTGACCCGGTGGCTGGGCTGCTGGTGGCGCTGGCGGAAAAACCGCCGTCTGATTTTTTACCGAGGGGAGTGCAAGATTTGAACATCAAAGAACTGATTTTCGGCGGCGGTGTCAAGACCGCCGGGGGCGGAGCCTGGCGGGACAGTATCCAGGCCTGGCTACCCATTAAAAATATCATCAACGGTGTGGTCATCACCCGGGATAACCGATTTGTCAAGATTTTAGAGGTGCTGCCGGTGAACATCTACCTCAAGTCCCCCAATGATCGGCAAAACATCATTTCCAGCTATGCGGCCTACTTGAAGATTGCCCCAGACAGCTTACAGCTGGAGGCCCGCACTCTCCCCGCCGACACCGCCGCCTATGTGGACCGGATGCGGGAGTATGGGTCGGCGGAGGACAACGAGTGCTGCCGGGAGATGATCGAGGACAACATCACTCAAATCGGCGAGGGAGTAGCCAGCGACGCTATCCGGCACCGCTTTTTCCTTATTTTCCAGTACGAGGCCAACATGAAGTCCAAAGGGCACAGCATCGCCGCCATCATCCAGCGTCTGAATGAGGAGGCGGACACCGCCCGGCGCTACCTGGACCTGTGCGAGCTGGAGGTGCTGGAGCCTCGATTTTCGGACGACTTCATCCTGAAGCTGCTGTATGAGATCATAAACAAACGCACCAGCCAGCGGGTCAAGCTGCCCGAGGGTGTCTTTGACATGACCACTGCTATCCACGGGATTTATGAGTAATGGGCGTGAAAAAGGCGGCTGTCCGATACTGACATCCGCCCAATAAACTAAAATTTACTGAAAATAGCTTTGTCATCTGTCTTTCAATCGTTTCAATATCCAAAAGGTGATCGGCTTAAAAATAGTATAAAGGCCATAGCCCAGCGCTCCGCCGATAATGTTCGTGATTAAATCCGTGATATCTGAGGAGCGGTCAAAAAATGGTTGTAACAGTTCAATGCCCAGACTCATCATAAAGCAGAAAAACACCGTCACACCGAATTTGGCCTTTTTGTCCCGGGTCAGCGGAAACAGAAAGCCAAAAGGCAAAGTCATGACAATGTTCAAGAACACTTGTCTAAAAAAATCCCCTCTTCCCAAAGAAACATCAATAAATGGCACCAAATTCATGGGTTTATAGGGATGGTCCAGTATGAATGGGATAGATACGACCACCGGCATCATAGTAAAATAGAGTACCAGAGAGAGATATGCGTACATGAGGGTATTGACAAGCAGACTATCTCTACCTTGGGCCTTCCATTTCCTGAAAAAGACGAAAACATATAGGAAAACCAATACTATAAAATCTATGAAATATTTCATCAGGTACTTCATTGCATTACCTCTTTCCACCTACTGCCCTATTTAAATTTTGATTTATCACTGTTTCATTTTCTAAACTATATCATATTATCCTATCTGATTCAAGGCCCGAAAAGCCTTAATCGTTATATTAAGGAGTAACATAATGCAGAAGAAAACGAAAAAAACGCCTGTGAAGCAAAAGAAAAAGGCACAGTCCCCAAAAAAGAAAAATGACCAGCCTTTTTCTCTCAAACGCCTGATTATGGGCGAGGAGAAGCCCGACCTTACCGAGCTGGAGGCCGGCTCCACCACCATCCTGGACATTCTCTCCCCCACCACCATCGACACTAAAAGCCGGGACTACATTGTAGTGGACGGCATTTTTCATGCCTATCTCTACGTTGCCGGCTACGGCTACTCCACCACCGTGGGTTCCTGCTGGCTGGCCCCGCTTGTGGAGGCGGGGGAAGGGGTCAACCTCAGCTTTACCTTCAAACACCAGCCCAAGGAAAAAATCCTGTCCAAGATTGCCCAGACCACCATGGTCAACCGCTCCCGGATGCGGGATGTGGGGGACACCCGACAGGACTTCGAGGAGCTGGACAGCGCCATCAGCTCCGGCCTCTACCTGAAGGACGCTATCAATCGGCAAGGAGAAGATTTTTATTACATGCACACCCTAATTGAGGTCACGGCGGAGGATACTGAAACACTGGAGCAGCGGGTGACGGCGGTGGAGAAGCTGTGCGTCTCCATCGACATGATCGCCCGGCGCTGCGACTACAAAAACGAGCAGGCGTTCCTCTCCATGCTCCCGCTGCTGGCTCTGGACCCGGATGTGGAGCGAAAGTCCCGCCGCAACGCCCTGACAAGCGGAGTGGCGGCGGCCTTTCCCTTTGCCTCCTATGAGCTGAGTGACCGCAACGGTATTTTTCTGGGCCTCAACCTTTATAACCGCTCCCCGGTGTTTCTGGACCCCTTTGACGACTACAAGTACACCAACGGCAACTGCTGGATCGGCGGCTCCTCCGGTGCGGGCAAGACCTTCACACTCCAATGCCTGGGCGGGCGGCTGCGTCAACAGGGCAAGCGGGTCATTTTCATCGTGCCGAAAAAGGGCCACGAGTTCCGGCCCCTGTGTGAACTGCTGGGCGGGCTGTATCTGCGGCTGTCGCCCTCCTCCCGGGACTGCCCCAACATCATGGCCATCCGGAGAAAATCCCTGGACAGTTACGCCGGACTTCGTGACATGGCCGCCCGGGACGATTCTGTCCTGGCCGACAAGATTTCCCGGCTGATTATCTGGTACTCCCTCCAAAAACGTGACCTGAGAGATGAAGATAAAAACCACTTGGATTCCTCCCTGGTGGAGTGCTACCGGCGGTACGGGATCACCTTCGACAACGCCACCATCACCGATGAATTTGGCAATTTTGTGGAGATGCCTGTTCTGCCGGACTGGTATGATGTGCTCTCCCAGAATCCCGAAACCAGGCACCTGGCCGTGGTACTGGCCCGGTATGTGACCGGCTCCGCCTCGGCTATGGGCCAGCGTAACGACATTGACCTTGATAATAAGTATATCGTGCTGGATACTTCGGGGATGCCCGACGACCTGCTGCTCCCCGGTATCTTCTGGGCCACCGATGTGGCAAACGACCTCATCATGGACGCCGGCGGCGACCTGTCCGCCCTCATCGCCGACGAGCTGTGGTCCCTGGTGGGGGCCAACTCCAACCCCCTGGCCGCTGGCTTCGTTCAGGAGATGGTCAAGACCATCCGGGGCCTGGGCGGGATCGCCGTCACCTCCACCCAGGGGATGCAGGACCTGTTCGGTCTGGACGGCGGCAAATACGGCAAGGGGATTTTGGATTCCAGCCGGATCAAGCTGGTCATGCAGATGGAGGAACAGGAGGCCCGGCTCATCCAGGGCGTGCTCAACCTGTCCGAGGATGAAGTGCGCCAGATCACCCGGTTCCGCCGGGGGGAGGGCCTCCTCTGTATCGGCTATAACCATGTCCCCGTCCAGTTCCACGCCACCGAAAAGGAGTACGACGCCATCACCACATCGCCCACCGACCTGCGGGCCCGGAGAAAGGAAGAGACATGAACGCGATGAAAGACGATATGAACCGCATCCAAGAGCTGGTGGTGGACGCCGCCCGGCAGGCGGGTATCCTTTCGGCCCTAGCGGACAGCGGTATGGCTCCGGAGAAATTGCAGCGGACATTGGAACAGGCCTCCGGGCAGTTTGAACGCTCCGCTCTGGAGATGCGGAAGCTGTGTGAGAAGCACAGCCCCGGGGTGGGCGGATACGGCAACCGGCCGGTCCTGCCCCGGATGGAGACGGCCGGATTTGTGGAACGGTTTGGCTACGGCTGGCTCCACATCCAGCTGAACACCCTGCTGCCCCACTGCCGGTATCAAACATCGGATTGGCTCAGCGACACCATCCGCCGCCTGCTGGACGAATATGAGAGCGGTGGGAGCGAGCTGCCCTTTTTCAAGGAGGCCATGCTGGTCATCGACGAACATTGCGCAGTCAAGGGCCGGCACATCTTCGACCAAGATAATAAGGGCTATAAGGCGGTGAGCAACGCCATCAAGGGCAGGCTGATCCCTGATGACGACCAGCACACTCTGGCCCTGGCGCTGCTGTCCACCAGGAGCGAGTTGGACGTGTGCCACATCACCCTGCTGGACATGGTGGATGTGGCTGATTTCTTCGCTTACCGCTCCGGGGATTACGCCGTTGCGGACTTCTATGGAGGCAGTTGGGGGCTCTAAACACCCATCAGAAAGATACCCAATTTAGCTCAAATTTTACTTTTCAGAAGCAAGGGGTTTTCTGATGGGTATTTAAGCCCGGAAAGCTATGCGGGACAAGGATTTTACACAAAGAAATACCATTCAGATTTTTATTTTTTCTGTCTACTATGTGGGGGCATCAGAAATGACCCCACATAGAGGACGGGAAGCACCGAAATTGCCTTTGCGCCGGAACCGGCGCAAGGGCGGTTTCGGTGCCCGCAGGAATATAGAAAAAGGGAGGAGTGACAAGTGATTTTCAGCCAACAGGATATAGATATTTTGAGACTGATCCGCTGGTGTCAGTTTATTATGCCGGAAGATGTGAATGTACTGACCGCTGAAACAGAAGTGAGAAATTTAGTGGCCCTGGGGCTGATTCGGCAGCATGAAAGAAGCGGGGCTTTGATTATGAGCAAAAAGGGAGTTTTGCTGCTGCAAACATTCTTTACAGAAGAAGCACCTCATTATCCGCCATCATATCATACAGCAATCATCCAACGCCGTCTGCATCTGTCCAAACTGGTGCTGACTGCCTACCGTGGGAATGTTGATATTTTTCTTGATCGAAATGAGCTGCTGAACAATACTCCATCTATGTTTTTATCGACACTGACACGGGAGCGCGGAGCCAACCCCTGGGGCAGTACCCGGGTGGCGGCAATCGCTCACCTGGGAGACCTCTTTTGCGCTGTTCACTACGTCTGCCCGGGAATCGGTAAACTGTCCCTGACCGATGAACTGACCGCCTTCTCCAACCAGACCGCCCAGTTTCCGGGCAGCAAGCGGGCTTTTCTTTTCGCCGGCGAGAGTTACAAGGATATCCTCGCCGAACTGGAGGCTGATACCCAGACCGATTCCAAACTGATCTCCTATGGAGGGGGATACCGCTGTCTCCAGCTTCCGGTCCACCTCCTGTCCTGTGACAACACCGGGGCGGTGCAGCTTCAAATCATGGCACAGCCTGACTACCGTACCCGGCTGGCCCGGGCCGCGCTGAAGGAGGAATACCAGCCTCCGCCCTTGGATGTGCCTGTCTGGGACGCCATCTATCGGGACCGCCCTCTTGTCATCGCCGCCGACATGGATCTGCGCCGCTTGGACGCCGCCATTCAGGCCGCCCGGGGCCGGGGGATAAAGAAGATCGCCGTTGCTGCCTTGGAGGGGCAGGCCAGGGCAGTGCTGATCCCCCGCTGCCAATCCACTGGTCACGCCAGAGTATTCGCCTTGACCAACGAGGTCATTTCGGCAGTCACCGGCCGGCCACCGGTTCCCTATACCCCGCCCCGCACTCAATTCCTCACCGAGAAAGGAGACGTTGTCGATGCTCCGCCCATCCGCATATCTGGAAAAGCTGGAGGACAAGCTGGCCGAAAGGCTAGGCCCCTGGTTTGAGCGGCATAAAGCCAAATTTCCTGTCTACATCCCCCTTGGACTGCTGGGCTGGTACTTCTATGGGATGTTCCTCAACTCCATCCGCCTGGGTACCGCCGCCACCTTTCACACCGAGGGTGAAGAGGTGGGCAGCATCTGGGTGTTCAATCCCCTGCGCAACTGGTTTGTGCTGTTCACCCCCTTCGGGCTGGGCTTCACCATTGTCATCCTGCTTCTGATCTGCCTTATCACGAAAAAGGGGTACATCTTTTTCTCCGGCTACAAGTTTATCCGCGATCCCCGGGGCTTCGATATCCTACCGGACGCCACCCACGGCTCCTCCGGCTTCCTGACGAAAAAGGAGCTGGAGGAGTTTTTGGAGCTGGGCAGCGTCGCAGAGGTCAGGGGCATGATGTTGGGAAAGTGGAAAAAGCGACCGGACGACCCGGACAAATATGCCGCCTATGTGGCCCACCGGATGGTGCCCGGGGACAACAACAATCTGCTGTGCATCGGAGCGCCAGGCAGCGGAAAATCCAGGGGCTTTATCATCCCCTTCCTGTTGGGCTGTGCCCAACGGGGGGAATCGGTATTTGTGACCGATCCCAAGGCCGAGCTTTTTGAAAAAATGGCTCCCTACTTTACCAAACACGGCTACTGCGTCCGGGCGGTGAACTTTTTGGACATGGCCCACTCGGACGGCTGGAACTGCCTGTACTCCCTGGATCAGGAGACCCAGCTGGTGCAGACGGTGGCCAACACCATCATCCAGAACACCTCCGGCCCCAAGGAGGCGGACGACTTCTGGAGCCGGGCGGAGCTGAACCTGCTTATGGCCCTCATCCACTACGTCTGCAATCTGAAGGACGCCAACGGCAAGCTGCTCCCCATTGAACAGCGGGGGCTGGGGGATGTGTACCAGCTGCTGGCCAACAAGAGCATCCAGGAGATCAACCGCACCCTGGCCCAGCTGCCCCCGGAGCACCCGGCCAAGGGCCACCACGGCCTGTTCCTCAAGGCCCGGGAAAATCTCTGGGGCAACATCGCCATTGGACTGGGCAACCGGCTGGCTATTTTTCAAAATAAATTGGTGGACACCATCACCCGAAACCACGATGTCGATCTGGTGCTCCCGGGACAAAAGCCCTGCGCCTACTTCGTCATCATCTCCGCCCAGGACAGCGCCTACCG
>CANDCW010000087.1 GCA_947383275.1 uncultured Bacillota bacterium | reverse complement strand
TTCGTCCGCCGCCTGCCAGCCCCGCAGGGCGCTCTCCCTGTCCCCATCCAGGTCAAAGGGGCCGGTGGCGGGGTCCTTAAAAATAATGCCCTCCAAATCGGCCACGATCTGGGGGATTTTATCGGGCCCGCCCATCAGGCCGGCCATGTACTCCAGGTCCACCCGGGCTTTCTCCCCGATGGACACCGCCAGGGCCTCCACCGCCGTGTCCACGCTGGTGACGGTGCGGCGGTTCTGGATGGTGCGCTTGGTGAACATATCCGCCTTGCGCTCCAGATTGCCGTCCTCATCCAGCACCTCCAGCGAACACAGCAGGGGATAGGCGGAATCCTGTTCAAAGGCCATCTTATTGCCAAAACTGTTCAGTAGACCGTGTTTTTTGGTGAATTGGTCGTAGAGGCGGTTGAGCTTTTCCTGTTCCGCTTTTACCGTGTCGTCCTTGGCGTTTTGCAGTTGGAGGTCGATGAGCTTCCGGGCACAATCCCGAATGGCGATCATGCCTTTGACACGTTCAGCGGGGGTCTTGCCCAGTTCTACCCGCGTCATGCGGGAATTTTCTCGGAAATAGAGCCTGCCCTCATGCAGCGTGTAGCTGAAATTGCGCACAGATGGGTCGGCGGGTATGGATTCCAGAGCTTCGCCGGTCTGCTCATCCGTGGCCTCCAGCTCCAGCAGCTCCTTGTCCGGCAGGGCGAGGTTCTGGACGGCCCCGGCAAGCTGCTGGGAAAGGTTTGCCCCCTCAATGGGGGCTACGGTGTAGTCCTGGTGGCCGTACTGGGTGCTGTCCGAGGTGGGGGTGCCCAGCACCATGTCCGGGTGCTCCAGAAAATAATTGTTGATGTGAAAGCCATCGTCATTTTCACCTGCTCCCACCCAACTGGGCAACTCCACGGCGGGTCGGTCCCGTTTTTGCAGAAAAATGATGTCGGACACCACTTCCGTTCCGGCGTTGGCCTTAAAAGCGTTGTTGGGCAGGCGGATGGCCCCCAACAGGTCGGCCCGCTCCGCCAGATATCTGCGCACGGTGGAATCTTTGGCGTCCATGGTGTAGCGGCTGGTGACAAAGGCCACGATCCCGCCGGGGCGCACCTGATCCAGCGCCTTGGCGAAGAAATAGTTGTGGATGTTGAAGCCCAGCCTGTTATATGCGGGGTCGTTGACATGGTACTGTCCAAAGGGCACGTTGCCCACCGCCAGATCGTAGAAATCCCGCCTGTCCGTCTTTTCAAAGCCGTCCACGGTGATATCGGCGTTCTGGTAAAGCTGGCGGGCGATCCGCCCTGTGAGGCTGTCCAGCTCCACGCCGTACAGCTTGGCCCCGGACAGGGACTCCGGCAGAAGCCCGAAGAAGTTGCCGATGCCCATGGAGGGCTCCAGCACCGTCCCCGGCTGATAGCCCATATTTTCCACCGCCTGATAGACGGCCTTGACCACCGTGGGGCTGGTATAATGGGCATTGAGGACAGTGGACCGGGCAGAGTTGTATTCCTCTGGGGTGAGCAGCTCCTTCAGCTCCGCGTACTCCTTGGCCCATTTGGGGTCATCCGGGTCGAACGCCTTGGCGATGCCGCCCCAGCCCACATAGTGGGACAATATCTCCTGCTCCTCGGGTGTGGCAAGACGGCCCTCCCCCTCGATCTGCTTCAAGGTGCGGATGGCCGTCACATTATACTGATATTTGGTTTTCTCACCGCCCGCGCCCAGGTTATCATCGGTGATATGGAAATTGTGCCGCTCCTGGGCGGGCCGGGGGGCTGGCGGTTCCGGCTGGCCGATCTGCCCGCCGTCAAGCTCTACCTGTTCCGGCTCTGCTTCGGGGAGCTGTACGGGATCATCCGCCGCATCATGAGCCGGTGGGCTTGCTGCAACAGTTCCTTTCGGCGCTTCCTCCTGCCGGAGCTGGTGTGCCATCTCAGCGGCGATGTACTCCTCGCTGGTCAGCGTGTCCTCCACGGACTCCCGCACATAGGGGATGGGCGCTGACTGGAAAATGGGAAACCAGCCCCGCAGGTCCAGATCCAGCAGCTTGACCTCGCCGTTGGCATAGTCCACGCTGTCGATCTTCATGCGCCGCCCATCCACCATCAGCTCCATACCGATGGGGATATAGTCGGCGGCATCGCTCTCTTGGATGATCTCATAGGGCGCGTCCGGGCCTCGCTCCAGGTCGGGGCGGGCCAGCACTACGCTATGACCATGCTCCAGCAGCTTTTTGAGTACCGCCTGCCATGCTTCCCGGCTCCCGGTGGCAGGTGTTTGACCCAGGCCGGGAATGTCCAGTACCGGCGCTTTTGTCCCCAGTGCGGAGGACGCCTCCTCAGCATCCTTGCCGTAGAACATCATGAACTCTCCCACCTGGACGCCCACCAGCTTGTCCGGGTGCTGGGCTTTCAGATTCCAGTATTTTTCCGCCACAGGCGCGAAGTCGGGTTCAACAGGGATGGTATCATCGCTTTCCGGCTGCTCCGGCGCACCCGCCCCGGTAGGTGCGGGCACCGCCTCCGGCGCTGGGGGTGCCAGGGTATGGTCCGCGTTCTGCTCTGGCTCTGAACGGCCCGCGCTAGAACTTCCGTGGAGAAATCCGTCTAACTGCTCCTGATAGAGTGCACGGAGGATGGGCACGATCAGGTTCCAGGTCATAGACATCTTTGTGCCAGATCTGTCGTGGATGTTGACTTCAAAACCGTCCCTGTTGGCGAAATAGGCCGCTTGGTCCCCGGACAGCAGCTCCATGTTTTCAGTAGCACCGGCGTAGGTGTCCGCCATGCGCTGGGCGATTCTTAGATTGTCCTCACCAGCCTCAATGTACCCCACAATGGCCGCTTTATCTTTCAGCTTCAGCAGACCGCCATTGCCCGCTAGGGCTTCCCGCAAATCAGCGTTCACGTCCGGTAGGTAATCGGTAAGATAGCGGGTCATGGAACTGTTGCGGAGGTCTTGCAACAGTTGGCGGTTAAACTCTCGCCTGCCCATCATGAAAGACACCGCAGGCGATACGCTTTGGTCCCAAAGCTCCACCTGGGCGTTAAAGCACCGCCGTATTGTGAAGGGCTTTCCCTCTAAATAGACAGTATCGCCAGCTTTATAAGCCGGGGCCATGGGGTCGCGGATAGATGAAGTGCTGTCATGCTGTTCCGGCGCATCTGTGTCGGCGGGTGCCACCGCAGGCCGCTGTATCGTCCCCCTGGCGGTCCATGTCACATACTCGGGCTTGGGCGTAGGGGGCGCGCCCTTTGCCCACTCTGGGGCATCGGGGCTTCCGGCGTATCGCTCCAGTGCGTCCCGGCTGTCCGGCACATCCTGGTAATTGCGCTCCATCAGATCCTCGATCAGCCACTCCTGGAATCTTGGCAGGGTGTGGTACGCGGACTGCATATCGGGGTCGCCGGTGGCAATGAAATTAAAGTAGGCGGGCAATTCCTTGACCAGCGTGTCTCTGGCAGTATTATAGTCGATGCTGCGGTCCCGCAGGTAATCGTACAGCCAGCCCCGACTGATCTCCCGGTCCAGCATATCCAGGGCGCTTCGGTAAAGGGTGACGGGGTTGGACAAAGTGATAACGGTAGGATGATCCGCCTCCGTCTGCTCCGGCTGAGTCTGGGAGAGCATGGGATAGGTTTCGCTGATGATCTCCTGATGGAGCCGGTTGTGAAACGCAGCATTGTCATAATACTGCCGCAGAAAATCTGTGTTCTCCGCGCCTATCGTGCGCGCCGCCCGTTTGACAGCCTCGCCGCCCTCCAAATAGGCGTTTTCCTGGTCAGAATTGGCACAGGCGTTTTGATAGGCCGTATCCGCCAGCACCATCTCCTTGACCATGGGCGCGTAGTGCTCGTAAATTTCCTTAACAGTGGGATTCTCGCCCAAAGAATTTTCCACTACCTGTGCGGCGGCGGGCTGCACGGTGTTCCCGTCCTCATCAAAGAACAGCCGCACATCCTCGCCGTCCCGGTCCACCACAGCCTCTTTTTTGATGTAGCCCTGCTCGCTGATGTTTTTGAACCAGCCCTGGGCAAAGGTGTTCAAATCGCTCCGCAGTCTGGGGACCCATCTGCCGGGTTCCGGGTATACCTCCTGATAAATCTGGATCGAGCCATCCTGCCGGAAGGTCAGCGGTTCCAACGTTCCCTTCTCACGGTCCACCCGGAAGGTCATTTCCGGGTCATACATCAGATCACCGTTCAGCTTATATGTGTGGCTGATGGCCAGCGTGTCCTCATTGAGCCATTCCAGGTACAGGGGCATCATGCTCTCCCCAGCTTCCAGCTTCAGATAGCGGTACTCGCCGCTGACCAGCTCGGGGAACAGCTTTGCCAGGGTGCGGTAATTGAGCTCCGGCTTGGTACGTCCGGGCTTTCGGGAGGCGGGAGCGGCATATGTGGCCGATACCGCTTTGGTGAGCTCCGTCCTTAACTTGGCGATCAGCTTTTCAACCGCATCACGGTCAGATTCCGTGAAGCTGAATGTAACGTCGCCATGGTCATGGACAAACTGCGCGTGCTCGATCCCAGCGCCGTCCATGAGCCTTTTCACCAGCGGGGCCTCCTCCGCCGTTACCGTGGCTTCATAGTTGGGAACCGCAGTTTCAACCGCGCCAGCCTGCATTTGCGCTTCATAGCGGTCAATATCCTCTGCCGTCAGCCATTCGGGTTTATCGGGCAGGAGAGCGTACAATTCCCGCATTTTGGCGATCTGTGCCTCTATGCCCCCCTCCGACAAATGCTTTTGAGCGCGGCCACCCGCCCCCAAAAAATATTCGCAGTCAGATTTCAACGCGCTTAGGCGGCGGTATTCAAACTCAAAATTGTGAGAGACAACATCAGGGCCATCGCTGTTCTCCATGGTCTGCTCATGTTCCTGCTGGAGCTGGGTTTGCGCCGCGCCGGTGCGCTCCAATGTTTCCACCCGGCGTTCCATGGTCTGCCCATCCACAGGCATGAGGGTGACAGCATGATTTTCCCGCAGCTTTTCCACATTCTGATCCAGCATATGGGCTGGGAACCCGCACAGCTCCACCCGTCCTACGCCGCCGACAGGCCGGGTGGTGAGGGTCAGCCCCAGCAGGGCGGCGGCGGTCTTGGAATCCTCGCCGTACAGTTCAAAGAAATCGCCCACCTGATACAGCACAATGCTCTCCGGGTGGGTGTCTCGTATTTCAAGGTATTCATCCCACCAGGGGGCGCGGGAGCTTTCCTCCTCCGCCTGGGGCGCGGCGGGTTCAGCGGCGGGGGGTTCGCTGGCCTCCGGGGCCGGTACGGAGAACAGGTCAAAAGAAATCTGCCCATCATCGCCCTCTGACACTGAGGGCTGCATCTTCTGCCTTAAAGCACGGGCCGCAGCCGCCAGCTTGCCCTCCGGCTCCGTTTGGCCCTCCTGCTGGGCTTGGCGGATTTGTCGGGCCTGTTCCGCTTTCTGGGCCTCCCTTTCGGCTTTTTGGGCATCTTTCGCCGCCTGTTTTGCCTGACGCTCCGCTTCCAGCTCGGCCTCCGACAGCGGTTTGAACAGGGAGTATTCGCCCCGCCGGAATGCCTCCACATCCCGCAGGACGGGGGCCATGCGCTGGTAGGCTTCGCTGTCCGGGGGCACAGCGGCCAGGATATTGAACATCTCCTGGGCCAGCCTGCCCCGCGCCACGGGATCGTAAGGCCGCAAAGCGCCGAAAATCATCTTAACGGCCCCGTCCATATCAAATTTGGGAACTTTTGTCCGGTTGGGGTCGGCCTGATAGAACCAATAGATTCTCCGAGCCAGCGTTGTAGCCTCATAATCTGGCAGGCGCTCTCGTTCCTGTTCGCTGAGATAGTTCCCGCCGTCGATCAGCGCCCGGACGCGCTTCTGCACCTGGTTCCAGTTCAGCCGGATGGTGGCATATCCTTTGAAGCCGGATTCATCATCCTGCCGGGTGAATTTGATCCCCTTGCTGTCATGCCACTCATCATACCCGGTATAGGAGGAACCGCCGTCGCCGTATGCCTCCCGCAAAAACTTGGCGCACTCCTGGGCGTTGTGGCCCTGCACAAAATAAGAATAAATGCTGAATTTTCCATCCGCATAGCTGCTGCCCCCCAGGAGCAGGCGGTCAATTTCATCCTCGGTGATAAAGCTGGCCCTGCCGGGGACAAAGCCCTCCGCCGCGTGAAATTCCTGGCGGGGCGTGAACAGGTTTACTACATCAACCAATAATGCCTGGGGGTCTGGGTGGTGCCTGGAGCGCAGAAGGCCGGTGTTACGGTCATAGGAGCCCGCAAACTCGGCCAGCTCCCGCACGATCTGCTGGCGGCTGGCCGGGTCCTTCAGCAGTCCGGCGATCTCCTGCGTATCGTCCGGAAAACCCTTGCCTAAGAAATGCTGGGAAACCGTGGGCAGAAGGTTTCGCTCCCGTGCGCTGTCGCTGAAATCCTGGCGGAGATGCCACAGCTTTCCCGCCAGCTCCCGGTATTCGTTGTCCTCGGCGGCGGCGATCTTCTCCTGGCTGGCAAACCGCCCCTCCCGCAGGAGACTGGACACCATAACGGCGGCGTTCACCCAAGTGACCAGCGTACTGCCGGGGCCGAACGCCGAGCGCCCCTGGGCGATGCGCAGCCCCTCCTTGCTGAACCAAAGGGAATAGTCCTGCCCGCCGACAGACACGCCCTTGCCGCCCTCGCCAAACTCCTTCTCCATAAAGGACGCGGCGGCGGACCCGGTGGGGTTCTTCTGGAAAAACGCCACAATGTGTTCCATGCTGTGCTGGCCGTTGCCGCCGCAGGTCAAGGCGCGGTTTACCACCTCATCCGGTACGCGGAAGGTGGGCAGCTTGATCTCCGCCTGCCGCGTTTCCTCCGCCTGGGCCTGGGCAATGCGTTCCACCTGCTCCTCCACCGGGGGAAACAGGTGAAATGGCGCAGGGGCGGGTCCCTCAGACAAAGAAACGGCGGGCTCATCGCCCGCCGTCTGCTCTGTATCCTGATTTACCTGTACACGATCTCGTTCAGCACGATCTCCTCCGCCTGCTGGGTGAAGTTGTTCACCGCCTGCACCCAACCCATCTGGTCTCGTGCCTTCATCGCTTCGTCCACGCCGTTGCGCTTCTTCAGATCGGCCACCATCCTGTCCACCTGCTCCCGCGCCTGCTGATCGATCTCCCGCAGGTGGGGATCCAGCCGTCCGGTCAGCAGCATCGACGTGTACGTCCCGCTGTGGTGCTCTTGAAGAAAGCTCTCCCTCATCCGGCCGTACTTGCCCAGGGGCATTTCTTCCTCGGCGTCCTGCCCGTCCATCATCAGGTCGGGGATCAGGTAATCGCCCACCTTCGTGTAAGTCAGCTCCATGTTCACCGCTCCTTTCTTTACTTTCGTGCTTTACAGTGCTAAATTCTTTTGCATCCTCAGTATAGCCGATTCCCTGAGAAAATGCAAGAGGTTTTTCCAAATTTTTCTTGTTGTTTTTCGCCTGCTCCCGGTCCCAGGTCTTGACCGCCCTGCCAATCTCATTGAGCAGTTCCCTGGACACCGCGCTAGCGGCATTGCCCAGGTGGTGGAGGACGGCAGGGGTGGAGAACTCGGTGATCCCCGCTAGATCGCCGTCCTCCATGAACTCGGCGGGGTCCAGGCCGCAGCGGGTGAGAACGGCGTACTGGACGCTGGCTGTGAGCACGTCCCGAAAGCGGACCTCCAGATTGAGGTCGTCCAGCTCCTCCAGCAGACTGTTTTGCACGTCATAGGCCGGATCGGTCAGGCGGTCCCGGTAGACCTCGTTTACCGCCCTCGCCGCCAGCTCCATGATTTGTTCCCCGATATCCCCATCCCCGGTGGGACCATACCGCCGTTCCAGCGCGTTCAGCACGGCGGCATGGTGGTCCTCCCGCATTTCCCACAGGTAGGGCGTTTTGGCCCCCTTCACCGGGCGGGTGTCTGACACGTCAAAGACGTATTCCAGCGAGGGTCTGCCCCGCTTGTCCTTTCGGATGAGGGCGATCCCCTTGGAACCGGGTTTCACCCACCGCCTCATGGTTTCGTTCCACAGCTCCATGCTGGCGCAGGCGGTGGCATCCGGGCGCTGGGCGTAAATCAAAAGCTGTTCATCGAAGGGATATTTGTATAAACGGCTGCTGGTGGACAAATACCGCTTCCAGCCGTCTACGCTGTGTGTGACGGCATGGGCGGTCTGGTTTGCCAACTCTGACACATATTGTAGCTTGTTTGCCATGAAAACCTCCTTATTTCAGTGTGAAAAAGCCCGGAGGGGAATCTCCCCTCCGGGCACAGCCAAGATATTCTATATGTTATTCCTGTTTGAAGTCCACAATATTTGCAATACGTTTGGCCCCAGAGCAATAGATATACTTGTACCCTATCTCCCCTATATCCTCAACACTGTCCTCAGTATGCACAGTTGTGATATGATATTTACAATAATAGCAGTTGTCAAAATAATTAGCATACGGCTTTTCATGCCATATGCGACAACGGAGGGGACACCCATCAACGTGTAATGCAAATCCTCGCTGGACGATAGGCTTCTTATCCGCAGCACGGAGAAACATCTGATAATATTGTTCCGCTTTTGCATTATACACCCATGTCTTTTCTTCGCAATTATCAAGCAAAAGGTGGGACAACTCTTCTGGTGTTACAGTGCCATTACGCTTGCTTAGGTCAATTTCAAGAGTAGAAACTCGTGCTTCTTTCAGTTTAGCCAGCTTTCTTTCATCAATGCCGTGTGTTACATAGATTTCAATGAAGAAAAATTTCTTTCCGCTATACACAACAACATCAGGAATCACATTTCCAAAATATTTTTCACAGTCAACACGGTCAATATCAATCTCCATCGCTTCATGAATAAGTTCATCTGGCCGACAAGAATCAGGGAATTTAAGAGAAACAGCAGGAATTACCATTTTCTTCGCTTTGCTCAGAAGTTCTTTTGCGGCAAAATGCAAGGCTGATTCACCGCTATACTCGCAATTTGTTTTAGCATAGTGTGCAAAATGGTGGCTCAGTTGTTCGCCCTTTCGCGCAATCAGTAAACCATTGCATACTGGGCATTTGCATCCACACTTCCGCCCTCGTTCAACTTCAGAAATATGTACAATTTTTTCATTTCTTAATGCAAATACAGGATTGAATTCCCCTTTGTTCATGAAACTTCCTCCTGCCCCAGTTTTCCCTATATTACTACGATGTAGAGAAAGATTCAAGCAATGACACAGAAAGAGGATTTCTCAACTATTGCGCCGTTTCTCATTCATCCTGTCCAACACCGCCCGCTGTGCCGGGGAGGGGACGCGGGGCGGCGATACCTTCAGCCACTTTTTGGGCAGCTCAAAGGTAAGCCCGCCCCAGCGGTTGGCGTCGGTCTGGCGCACCTGCTCCGGGTGGGTCCGGC
>CANDCW010000086.1 GCA_947383275.1 uncultured Bacillota bacterium | reverse complement strand
AACCACCGCTACGGCACCGCCGACTACAACCGGGTGGACCCCATGCTGGGCACCAACGAGGATTTTTCCAGGCTCTGCCGGGAGGCTCATAATCTGGGCATGCGGGTGATGCTGGACGGGGTGTTCAACCACACCGGATTTGTCAGCCGCTACTTCAACGGCGATGGCTTTTACCCTGAAACAGGAGCTTACCAGAGCCCGGATTCTCCCTACCGCTCCTGGTTCAATTTCGCCCAGTGGCCCCAGAAATACGACAGCTGGTGGGGTATCTACTCCCTGCCCGCCGTCAACGAAAACGATCCGGGCTACCGGGACTTCATCTTCGGCGGCGAGGACAGCGTGGTCCGCCGGTGGCTGCGGGCCGGCGCGGACGGCTGGCGGCTGGATGTGGCCGACGAGCTGCCCGATGACTTCGTAGCTGGCATCCATAGGGCCGCCCGGGAGGAGAAACCCAACGCGGTGGTCATCGGCGAGGTATGGGAGGACGGCTCCACCAAGGTGGCCTACGGCGTGCGCCGCAAGCACATTTTAGGCGGCCACTGCGATGGCCTGATGAACTACCCGCTGCGCTCAGCGATCTTGTCCTTCTTTTTGGGAGGGGGGAGCGAGAGCTTTATCAAGGGAATGGAGGCCATCCGGGAAAACTATCCCCCCTTCGCGTTTTACTCTGCCATGAACTCCTTGGACACCCACGACACCCCCCGCCTGCTCACCCTGCTGGGGGCGGGGGGTGAGTACCGGGATCAGTCCAAGGAGTGGCGGGCCCAATACCGGCTGTCCCCAAAGCAGCGAGCCAGGGGCAAGGAGCTGCTGAAGGCCGCCGCCCTGCTGATGTTCTGTTTTCCCGGCTCTCCTACCGTGTACTACGGAGATGAGGCGGGAATGGAGGGCTTCGAGGACCCCTTTAACCGCCAGACCTATCCCTGGGGCCGCGAGGACCAGGACCTGCTGAACTGGTACCGGGCCTTGGGCCGGCTGCGCAACCGGCACCCGGCCCTGCGCCGTGGCTCCATACGGTATGTCCACGGCAAGGGCCCCCTGATGGCTTTCCTCCGGGAAACCGGGGATGAGCGCTTGCTGTGCGTCTTTAACGCCGGAGACGAGGAGCACGCCTTCCCCTTCGACGAAGGCAGGCTCTTCCCCCTCCTAGGCCGGCCCCAGTTCTCCCAGATGGATGGGCTGTATACCATTGCCCTGCCCCCCCGGTCAGGGGCGGTATTCTCCTTGAAATAGCGGGAAGCGGCCTATCAGCCGCCTCCCTTTTTCCTGTTTACTTCATTTTTTAACACCCAGCGGACGTAGCCGGGAAGAGACCGGGCGTCCTCCCTTGCCAGCTCCACCAACGCGTCGTACAGCTCAAGGGGCATGGTAACGCACACCCTTTTTTTGAGTTCTTTGATCGTTTTCATTAAATCACCTCGCAAACAGTTTACTGCAATTTATTGTAAAAGTAAATACAACATTTTGCGGTAATTATACTGTTTTAGGGTGATGTTCATGTATCAGCGAATTCGCGACTTACGCGAAGATTCCGATCTAACTCAAAAAGCAGTCGCAGTTGAGCTGAACTGTTCACAACAAGTATATAGTAACTACGAGTTGGGGCAGCGGACGATTCCGCCGGAAATTCTCATTGCCCTTGCACAGTTTCACAACACCAGCACCGACTACCTTCTGGGGCTGACGGATGTGCGCAAGCCCTATCCCCGGGCAAAAAAATAACAACAGCCCCACCAGGCGCTTGCCGGTGGGGCTGTGCTCTTAACTATTTTACGGCCGGCTCTCCAGCCGCGGCCTCCGCCGTTTTTTTGTGCCCCAGGGCTTTGGCCCACTCGCAGATGGGAATGGGCGCCGCGGCCAAAGCCAGAACGGTACACCACTGGGCGGGCGTCATAGGGACCACGGAGAACACCCCCTGGAGGGGCGGCACAAGCAGCACGGACAGCTGCATAGCCAGTCCCGCCAGGAAGGCCCGGTTCATGGCCGGGTTGGACAGCACCCCCTGGGCAAACAGGGAGCGGTCCTCGCTGCGCACGTTGAACGCGTGGAACAGCTGGCACAGGGTCAAGGTGGCAAAGGCCATGGTGTTGGCTGCGGCCCCCTCCATGCCCGGCCGGGCCAGGCGGGTGAAGCCTAAAAAGTAGGCCGCCAGAGTGAGCCCTCCCACCATCAGCCCCTGCCATGCCAGGCGCAGGGAAAACTTGCGGTCAAACAGCCCGGCGCTGGCATCCCGGGGCGCCTCCTCCATGACCCCCTCCTCCACCGGCTCCACGCCCAGCGCCAGTGCGGGGAGGGAGTCGGTCACCAGGTTGAGCCACAGCAGCTGCACCGGGACCAGGGGCATCTGCCCAAAGCCCAGCAAGGTTGCCGCAAAGATGGTGAAAATTTCCCCGATGTTGCAGGAGAGCAGATAGTGGACCGCCTTGCGAATGTTGGCGTAAATCCCCCGCCCCTCCTCAATGGCGGAGACGATGGTGGAAAAGTTGTCGTCGGTCAAAATCATATCCGCCGCGCCCTTGGCCACATCGGTTCCTGTTTTTCCCATGGCGCAGCCGATGTCCGCCGCCTTCAGAGCGGGGGCGTCATTGACGCCGTCCCCGGTCATGGCCACCACCTTCCCCCGTTTCTGCCACGCCTGGACAATCCGCATCTTGTGCTCCGGGGACACCCGGGCAAACACGGCAAATTTTTCAATGTCCTCCTCCAGCACCTCCTGGGGGATAAAGTCCAGCTCCGCGCCAGTTACCGACCAGTCGCCGGGGCGCGCAATATCCAGCTCCTTGGCCACCGCTATGGCCGTGGCCCGGTGGTCGCCGGTAATCATCACCGGACGCACCCCCGCCATATGGCATTTGGCCACCGCTGCCCGCACCTCGGGCCGGGGCGGGTCCATCAGGCCGAACAGGCCCAGAAAGGTCAGCCCGCTCTCCACCATCCGCGGCTCCAGATCCGCGGGCAGGCTGCGCAGCTCCCGCCGGGCCACGGCGATCACCCGCAGGGCCCGATTCGCCATCTCCTCGTTGGCGGCCAGCACCCGGGCCCGGTCGGCCTGGGTCATGGGCCCCTTGGGCGTATTGGAACACCGCTCCAGCAGCACGTCAGGGGCGCCCTTTACCATGGCCGTCCAGCCGCCGCCGGGGTCGGTATGTACCGTTGTCATCAGCTTCCGGTTGGAGTCGAACGGGATGTCCGCCACCCGGCGCCAGCACTCCAATTCCCGGTTCTGGTCCACGCCGTCCCGGGCGGCGGCTACCACCAGCGCCCCCTCGGTGGGGTCCCCAGAGGCGGCAGGGGCCCCCGCCTTCCAGCTCAGCCGGGCATCGGAGCACAAGCATCCCGCCAGCATAGCGTCCCGCCGCCGGGCCCCGGGGGTGAGCCATACCTGCTGCACCGTCATCCTGTTCTGGGTAAGGGTGCCCGTCTTGTCCGAGCAGATCACCCCGGCACAGCCCAGAGTCTCCACCGCCGGCAGCTTTTTCACAATGGCGTTCCGGGCCGCCAGCCTCTGAACCCCCAGGGCCAGCACAATGGTTACAATAGCGGGCAGCCCCTCCGGGATAGCCGCTACCGCCAGGGAAACGGCGGTAAGGAACATGTCCAAAATCTCCTTCCCCTGGAACAGCCCCACCCCAAACATGACCGCGCACACCGCCAGGCACAAAAAGGACAGAGATTTGGAGATTTCCCCCATTCGCCTTTGGAGGGGGGTATCTCCCTCGCCGCTCTCCAGAAGGAGCCCGGCAATGTGCCCCATCTGGGTGTCCATGCCGGTGGCAACCACCAGGGCCGTCCCCCGGCCGGCGGTAATCAGAGTGCCTGAAATAAGCATATTTACCTGGTCTCCCAGGGGGGTGTCCGCCGGGAGGGCCTCCGCCGCCTGTTTTTCCACCGGAACCGACTCCCCGGTCATGGCCGACTCATCGGCTTGCAGGCGGCTGCACTCTATAATTCGGGCGTCCGCCGGCACCTGGTCTCCGGCCTCCAGCAGGATAACATCCCCGGGCACCAGGGCGGAGGCGGCAACCTTGTGCCGCCTTCCCTCCCGCAGGACGCTGGCCTGCGGGGAGGACATGCGCCGCAGCTCCTCCAGGGCCTGCTGAGCGTGGTCCTCCTGCGTGATGGAAATGACGCCGTTTACCACCACAATGACCAGAATAATAACCCCATCCAGCCAGTCCTCCCCGCCGCTGGCCAGCAGGGACAGTGCCGCCGCAGCCAAAAGGACCAGGATCATAGGGTCCTTCAGCTGGCCTAAAATGCGCAGGAACAGCCCCGGCGGCTCAGGCTGGGCCAGCTGGTTGGGCCCGTATTTTTCCAGCCGCTGGGCCGCCTCCCGCTCCGTCAGGCCCTGGGCCCGGCCCTCCAATTGCTTCATCACCTGCGGCAGGCGCAGGCTGTGCCAGTCGCCCATGCTATCGCTCTCCCTTCCAGTTTCTTCCAGTATAGCGGGGAGGCTGTCCACTTTTCAGGGGAAATTTGTCGAGAGAGAAAAAATTCCCGCCGGGGCTTTCCGGCGGGACGCTTATCCCGGCGGATTTTCTACTGCTTCATCTCTAAAAGCGTCCTGGCCACGTTGTCCGCCCACAGCCGCCCCCCGGCGATGGCCTCAGAGAGGGTGTTGCCGTGCCCACCCACCTCGACCAGAATAGACCCGGGGCACAGCTGCTGGTTATAGCGGCTCTTGCGCAGGACGGTAGGCCGCACCAGGCTGGCGTAGCCCTTCACCAGATTCCGCTGCAGGCGCAGGGCAAAAGCCATGTTGTCCTTCCACCGGGGGTGGTCCGCCCCGCCGGCGTCGGTGCCCAGCACCATCATCACCTGCGCCACCTTCCGCCCCGCCTCTACCGACACCATCTTGTATACCTCCCCCCCGCTGCCCACCAGGGCGTCCCGGTGGACGTCCAGCACCACCTTGATGGTGGGGTACTGGGCCATCCACTGCTCTACCACGGCTTTGGACCGGTCGTAGGCCCCGTTGTAGGAGGGGTAATCGCACAGCGTGGTGTCATGAATCACTTGAAAGCCATAGGTTCTGAACACGGTAGCCATCTCCTCCCCAACCCGGACCACGTTGTGGGTGCAGTCAGTGGTACGGTAGGGGTCGCTTTCCTCATAGAGGTCCCCGTCCGTCATGGAGTACGCCTCGCTGCCGTGGGTATGGACAATCAAAATCTGGGGGCCCTCCCCCAGAGGGACATCCACCGTTCCCTGGCTCAGCAGGGAGGAGTCCAGTTCCCATCCGGTGCGGTTGTAGACGTACACCCCGCCGTCGGACAGATACTGGCTCCCCTCCTTCCCCTGCCCGGTCATCTCCACAATGCCCTCCCCGTCAGGCACGGGGCGCAGGTCGGGCAGATCTTCGTCCTCACCGTCCGGGGGGGCGGGGGCGCCGGGGGCGTCCGCGCTGTCCCGGACGGCCCGCAGTGCCAGCACCCGCTCCTCCCCCAGCTCCAGAAGGGGGGTGCTGTTCAGCAGCAGGCGGCCCCAACCTGTCAGCCCCTTCTTCCTGCCGGGCAGCTCCCCTAGCCGAGAGGCCATCAGGGCCACCGCCAAGGAGGGCTCCTCCCCCAGTCCGGCCAGCCTGCCGCCCACCCCGGACAGGTCCGCTGTCAGGCTGATCCCCCAGCCCGCCGCCAGCACCAGGCCCAGCGCCACCCCCCGGCGCAGGGCACGTCCCACTCGATTCCCCATAGTACCACTCCTTATCCTGCGTAAGCTGTTGTTGTATTCAGCTTATGAGGCGCCGGGAACAGATATGACAGCGTGAAATTCCCTTGTGTTTTTCCGGAAAAGATAGTATACTGGATGGGTTAACACAGCGTTTGAACACACTCTTGGAGGTTTTTATGGAACGCACCACCGTCATCTCCCCCGCCGGCGTTCAGCGGCAGCTGGAATACTGCCAAGCCATCGCCCGGCTGACCGCCCAATGGCCGGACCGGCCCCTGGCCTTTGTGGATACCTACGGCTGCCAGCAAAACGAGGCCGATTCCGAGCGTCTCCGGGGTTATCTGGAGCAGATGGGCTTCGGCTTTACCAGCGACGAGGAACAGGCCCGGATTATCGTCATCAACACCTGCGCCATCCGGGAGCACGCAGAGCAGCGGGTATTCGGCAACGCGGGCGCCCTGGTCCACATAAAGCGGCGGCATCCGGACACTCTCATCTGCCTGTGCGGGTGTATGGTGCAGCAGCCCCACGCCGCCCAAAGGCTGCGGGAGTCCTACCGCCATGTAGACCTAGTCTTCGGCCCCCACGCCCTGTGGAGGTTTCCAGAGATGGTCCACACCCTGCTCACCCAGCGGGGGCGGATTTTTCAGACAGAGGACGAGGCCGGCTCCATCGCCGAGGGCATTCCGGTGGTGCGGCAGGACAAAATCAAAGCCTGGGTGTCCATCATGTATGGCTGCAACAACTTCTGTACCTACTGCATTGTTCCCTATGTCCGGGGCCGGGAGCGGTCCCGCGGGCGGCCGGACATCCTGGCCGAGGTGCGGCAGCTGGTGGAGGAGGGGTACAAGGACATCACCCTCCTGGGCCAGAACGTCAACTCCTACGGCAGGGATCTGGCCGAACCCATGGACTTTTCCACCCTTCTGGAGGAGGTAAACGCCATCCCCGGAGATTTCCTCATCCGCTTCATGACGTCCCACCCCAAGGATGCCACGTTGCGGCTGTTTGAGACCATGGCCAAGTGCGAAAAAGTGGCCCCGGTGCTCCACCTGCCCTTTCAGGCGGGGAACGACCGCATCCTCAAGGCGATGAACCGCCGACACACCCGGGCGGAGTATTTGGAGAAAATCAGGGCCTTGAAGGCTCTGATCCCCGGCATTGTCCTCACCTCCGACATTATTGTGGGCTTTCCCGGGGAGACCACAGAAGAGTTTGAGGACACCCTCAAGGTACTGGAGGAAGTCCGGTTCGACGCCCTGTTCACCTTTATCTACTCCCCCCGGCAGGGAACCCCCGCCGCCAAAATGGACGACCCCATGCCCCGGGAGGAAAAGCTGGCCAACTTCAACCGCCTCATCGCCCTTCAGGACCAGATTTCCGAGGAAAAGCACGCCGCCTATGTGGGCAGGACCCTCCGGTGCCTCATCGACGGGACCTCCGGCGACGAGCGATATCCGCTCACCGCCCGCACCCCGGGCAACCGCCTGGTCCGGACCACCGGCGATAAGTCCGCCCTGGGCCAGTTCCGGGACGTGAAAATTACCGGGGCCAATAGGTGGTCGCTGTTGGGAGAATTGGTATAAAAATGGAAAGAAGGTGCCTCCATGCCGGAGACCACCCCCATGATGCAGCAATATCTGGATATCAAAGCCCAGAACCCGGATTCCATCCTGTTTTTCCGGCTGGGAGACTTTTACGAGATGTTCAACGAGGACGCCAAGCTGGTGTCCAAAGAGCTGGACCTGACCCTCACCACCCGGGACCGGAACAAGCCCCCGGAGGAGCGCACCCCTATGTGCGGCGTGCCCTACCACTCCAGCGACAGCTATATCGCCCGGCTTATTGCCAAGGGCTACAAAGTGGCTATCTGCGAGCAGACCGAGGACCCCGCCCTGGCCAAGGGCCTGGTGGACCGGAACATTATCCGGGTGGTCACCCCAGGCACCGTGATCGCCTCCTCTATGCTGGAGGACAGCAAAAACAACTACATCTGCGCCGTCTACATGGACTGCGCCGCCTGGGGCCTGTGCATGTGCGACATCTCCACCGGCGAGGTGTACGCCTCCTCCTTTCCCGCCGGGGAGGAGGGCCTGGGCCATCTGCAAAACGAGCTGGCCCGGTTCCACCCCGCCGAGGCGGTGCTATCCTCGGGGGCCTGGAACGCGGAGGGGCTGGTCCCCTTCCTCAAGGAGCGGCTGGGCTGCCTATGTGAGAACGGCGGAGAGGCCCGGTTCCGCTCCGCCGCCGCCCGGCCCCTGGCGGAAAAGCAATTCCAAAGCGGCCTGCCGACCGTCCCGCCCCAGGACGAGGCCGCGGTTCAAGCCGCCGGAGGCCTGCTGGCCTATTTGTATGAGACCCAGAAAACCGACCTGAGCCACATCTCCACCCTCACCTACTACACCGCCGGGCAGTTCATGGAGCTGGATCTCACCGCCCGTCAGACCCTGGAGCTCACCGCCACCATGCGGGGCAAGGAGAAAAAGGGCTCCCTGCTCTGGGTGCTGGACAAGACCAAAACCGCCATGGGCGGGCGTCTGATGCGGGGCTGGCTGGAGCGGCCCCTCCTCTCCCCGGCCCGGATTGCCCGCCGGCAGCAGGGGGTTTCCGACCTGGTAGAGGATGCCATTACCCGGGAGGAGCTGGCCGCCGCCCTGCGGGAGGTCTCCGACCTGGAACGGCTGGCCGGCCGGGTGGTATACGGCTCTGCCGGATGCCGGGACCTGGCCGCCCTGTCCGCCGGGCTGGGGAAGCTGCCCCACATCCGGGAGCTGCTCTCCCACTGCCCCTCCCCCCTGCTCCAGGAGCTGCGGGGGCAGCTGGACGACCTGCCCGAGCTGCGCGCTCTGCTGGACAGCGGCATCCGGGACGAGGACGAGAAACCCCTGCCCTTCTCCGTCCGGGAGGGGGGCTTCATCCGCCCGGGCTACAGCGCCCAGGTGGACGAGCTGCGGGATCTGCTCACCAACGCCAGCGGCCGCATTATCGACATGGAGGTCAAAACCAAGGAGCAGACCGGCATCAAGAACATGAAGATCACCTCCAACAAGGTGTTCGGCTACTACATCGAGGTGGCCAAAGCCCAGACCGGGCTGGTCCCGGAACACTGGACCCGGAAGCAGACCACCGTCAACGCCGAACGCTACATCTCCCCGGAGCTGAAGGAGCTGGAGCACGCGATTTTGTCCGCCCAGGACCAGGTGACCGCCTTGGAATACCAGCTGTTCTGCCAGCTGAAGGAGGCGGTCTGCGCCCAGGTGGACCAGATTCAAAAGACCGCCGCCGCCCTGGCTCAGGTGGACGTGCTCCGATCCTTCGCCGCTGTGGCTGCGGCCAACCACTACTGCATGCCCCAGGTGGACGGCTCCGATGCACTGACCATCGTGGAGGGCCGCCACCCGGTGGTAGAAAAGATGCTCAAGGGCGCCCCCTTCGTCCCCAACGACACCCACATGGACGGCGGAGACGACCTGGCCGCCATCATTACCGGCCCCAATATGGCGGGCAAGTCCACCTACATGCGCCAAGTGGCCCTCATCGTGCTCATGGCCCAGATGGGTTCCTTCGTCCCCGCTCGCTCCGCCCGCATCGGGGTGGTGGACCGGGTGTTCACCCGCATCGGAGCCAGCGATGACCTCTCCTCGGGCCAGTCCACCTTTATGGTGGAGATGACCGAGGTGGCCGCGCTGCTCCGCAGCGCCACCCGCCGTTCCCTACTCATCCTGGACGAGATCGGCCGGGGGACCTCCACCTACGACGGCATGGCCATCGCCCGGGCGGTGCTGGAGCACTGCGCC
>CANDCW010000085.1 GCA_947383275.1 uncultured Bacillota bacterium | reverse complement strand
CAACATCTACGCCGTGCTGCTTACCATCTCCACCGCCGGCCTGCCGGTGGCGGTCTCTAAGCTGGTGAGCGAAGCCAACGCCCGGAACCGGCAGGGCCAGGTGCGCCGCACCTTCCGGCTGGCCCTGGGGATATTCCTGGCTTTGGGCGTGCTCTCCTTCCTGGTGATGTACTTCAAGGCCGATCTGCTGGCTGAGATGATGCACGATACCAAGGCGGCGGACGGCATCCGGGCCCTCTCCCCTGCCGTGGTGTGCGTAGGCTGCCTGGCCGCCCTGCGGGGCTACACCCAGGGACACCTCAACATGACCCCCACCTCCATCTCCCAGATTATCGAGGCCTTGTGCAAACTGATTATCGGCCTGTCCCTGGCGTGGTGGCTGGTAAAGAACGGACAGCCCCCGGAAACCGCCGCTGCCGGGGCCATCACCGGCGTGACGGTGGGGACCATGGTGGCCCTGGTGTACATGGTGCTGAACTACACCTTTAAGGGGGAATATGGCAGCCCGGCGCAGGATAAGCCGGACGCCCCGGCCGATATTGTCCGGGACATCCTGCGCATTGCCATTCCCATCACCCTCAGCTCCTCCATGGTGGGCATCGTCACCGTGATTGACTCCTCCCTGGTCCAGGGGCAGCTTCAACGGGTGTTATTGGAGAACCGGGACTGCTGGGAGCTGTACGCGGGGTTCTCCTTTGTGGACTTTGCCCCCCTGGAAGCGGCCATTGCAAACTGGAGGGCCGTCCTGCCCACGGGAGCCGCCGCTACCATGGCTACCCTGTCCCAGCAGGTGGACGCGGTACAGAAGGCCATGGCGTCGGGGACCGCCTTGTCCGGGCTGGAGAGCGCCGCCTGGGAGGTGCACACCCTGCTGGAGTCTATAAGCCGCTCCCTTTACGGCAACTACGGCGGCGCGCTGAACATCTATAACCTGCCCACCTCCCTGATGGCGGCGATTACCGCGTCGGTGATCCCCGCTGTGTCCGGGGCGCTGGCCAGACAGGACCGCCGGGGGGCCGCCCGGGTATCCGGCTCCGCCCTGCGCATCACCGCCCTGCTGGCCTTTCCCATGGGCGTGGGCCTGTTTGTCATGGGAAAGCCCATTATGCGGCTGCTCTACCCCGCCCTGGAACAGGACCTGGCCGGCCCCCTGCTGTCTACGCTGGGCCTGGCCACCGTCTTTGTGTGTATGATGCTGGTATGCAACTCCGTGCTGCAGGCCCACGGCTTTGTCAACCTGCCTATCATTGTAATGGTGGCGGGGGGCGGCGTGAAAATCCTGCTCAACTACAACATCGTGGCCGTGCCCAAGGTGGGCATCTACGGCGCGCCCCTGGGCAACATCCTGTGTTTTGGCCTGTGTCTGGCGCTGGATCTGATCCTCATTGCCCGGGTGATCCCCCGGCGGCCCCGCTATCTGGAGGTTTTCCTCAAGCCCTTCCTAGCCTCCGCCCTGATGGGGGGCGCGGCCTGGGCGGTGTACGGGCTGGGGTCCAGGCTGCTGATGAAGCTGGGCAGGCTGTGCCTGACCGATGAGACGACAAAACAGGTGCTGGGCCTGAGCCGTGCCGGCAACGCCATCATGACCCTAGGGGCCATCGGCGTGGCGGTGGCGGTGTACGGGGTGCTGGTGGTGGCGCTGCGGGGCATCTCCCGGGATGACCTGTCCCTGATGCCCAAGGGCGACAAGATTGCCAGGCTCCTGCGGTTGTAGGGATTCGCGGGGCGTTTCTTGAGAAATTTTCCGATTGCCTGAAAAATAGATAAAAAAAGACTTGATAAGGAAGCGAAATTGTGGTAGATTTTCAAATGGCAGAGCATTACAGCGTAGACAGCCTGCGAAGAATCATGGAGCTGCTCCGCGCCCCGGGAGGCTGCCCCTGGGATCGGGCGCAGACCCACCAGTCCATCCGCGCCAACATGCTGGAGGAGGCCTATGAGGCTGTTGACGCCATCGACCACATGGATATGGACAACCTGAAGGAGGAGCTGGGGGATGTGCTGCTCCAAGTGGTGTTTCACGCCTGCATGGCCCAGGAGGCCGGCCGGTTTACCTTCGACGATGTGGTGGATGGCATCTGCAAAAAACTGGTATACCGCCATCCCCACGTCTTTGGGGCGGCGGAGGCCGGGGACGCGGAAGGGGCGCTGTCCGCCTGGGACGCCCAAAAGCGCCGGGAAAAGGGACAAAAAACCAATGCCGATGCCTTAGACAGCGTGGCCCGGGCCCTGCCCGCCCTGACGAGGGCGTCCAAGCTCCAGGGAAAGGCCGCGAAAGCGGGCTTCGACTGGACGGATGTCTCCCCCGCGCTGGATAAGCTGTCCGAGGAGCTGGAGGAACTGAAAGCCGCCGTGCGGGAGGGCTCCAATATGGAGGAGGAGCTGGGTGACCTGCTCTTTGCCGCCGTCAAGGTGGGGCGGTTCGTCCAGGTGGACGGGGAGCGGGCCTTGCAGGGAGCTTGTGAAAAATTCATCCGCCGCTTCCGGCGGGTGGAGGCGCTGGCGGAAGGGCCGCTGGAACGTATGGATGTCCCGGCGCTGGAAGCGCTGTGGCAAAAAGCAAAGGAGGAGGAGGCTTAACGCCCGGAGTGGTCTGTATTCACAGCTAGGAAATTACGCGCCGGAGAGAACGCGTCCGGGCCGGTGGTTCACGGCTGCGAATGTAGATTTTGAAGGGTTTTAAGTATATAAGACCGACAGCCGGACCGGTATGGAAAGGCTGCCAATACAATGCACAGGAGGAGAAAATATGAACAAGACCGAACTCATTGCCGCTGTAGCCGAGCGGGCTGAGATGTCCAAGAAGGACGCTGAGACGGCAGTAACCGCTACCATCGACGTCATCGCGGAGTCCCTGCGCAAGGGGGAGAAGGTCCAGCTGGTTGGCTTTGGCTCGTTTGAGGTCAAAACCCGGGCCGCGCGCACAGGACGCAACCCCCAGACCAAGGAGGAGATCCCCATTCCCGCCTCCAAGGCCCCGGTGTTTAAGGCCGGCAAGGCGCTGAAGGACGCAGTCGCCCGCTAATTAAATGGAAGAGGAAGAGGGGCGCCGCTGAAGCGGCGTCTCCTCATTTTTGTTATGATGGAGGAAACTGATGCGACTGGATAAATGGCTGAAAGTATCCCGGCTCATTAAGCGCCGCACCGTGGCCAACGAGGCCTGCGACAACGAGCGGGTATCCGTTAACGGCCGGACCGTGAAGGCCGGCTATGACGTGAAGGTGGGAGACAAGCTGGAGCTGAAATTCGGGGCCAGCACCGTAAAGGTGGAGGTACTGGTGGTGGCCGACAACGTGGGCAAGGCGGACGCCGCCGCCATGTACCGGGAGATTTTATGAGAAAGCGGATGTTTGCCGCCCTGTTGGCCCTGGGACTTTTGGTCCTGTCCGGCTGCGAAAAACCGCCGGAGCGGGTGGAGTTTACCTCCTTCGCTATGGATACGGTGATGAGTTTTACCCTCTATGGGGATCGGGAGAAGTGCTCCATCGCCCGCAGTATTATAGGCATGATACTCAGCGACTATGAAGCCGTGCTGTCCGCCACCCGGGAGGGCAGCGATGTGGACAGGGTAAACAAGGCGAATGGCCAGCCGGTGGAGCTGGAAGGGAGCTCCAAGCTGCTGGAGCGGGCGCTGGAGCTGTGCCAGGTTACCAGCGGAGCGCTGGACATTACCGCCTACCCCGCTGTGAAAGCATGGGGCTTTAGCGGAGAAGAACACCGGGTTCCCTCCCCTGCCGAGCTGGAGGAGCTGGCGGGGAAGATTGACTATACAGCTATAACGCTGGAGGGAGATACGGTGACCCTCCCCGCCGGAATGGAGATTGACTTGGGCGCTGTGGCCAAGGGATATGTGGGGAATGTGCTGGCGGGACAGATCGGCCTCACCTCCGCCCTGCTGGACCTGGGCCAGAGCACCATCGTGGCGGTGGGCGCAAAGCCCGACGGCTCCCCCTGGCGCATTGGCGTCCGGGACCCGGAGGGAGAGGGCTATTTCGCCGTGGTGGAGCTGGCGGACATGGCCATGGGTACCTCCGGGGGGTATCAGCGGTACTTTGAAGAGGACGGCGTTACCTACTGGCACATCCTGGACCCGGACACCGCTGCCCCCGCCCGGTCCGGCCTGGCCTCGGTGACAGTGGTGTCCCCCTCTGCCCTCACCTGCGACGGGCTGTCCACCGCCCTGTTCGTTATGGGTTTGGAGGACGGGGCCCAGTTTTGGCGGGACCACCCCGAGCTGGAGTTTGAGGCCGTCTTTGTGACGGAGGAGGGGGAAATTTACCGTACCGCCGGGCTGGAGGGGAGCTTCTCCCTGGCGGAGGGGTATGAGGACCGGGAGGTGGCCGTGCTGAAATGAGGACCAAGGTGATCGTATTCCTGCTTGCTGCGGCAGTGGCCGCCTCGGCGGGCTGGATTTTGTTTCAGAGGGGGGAAGCCCCCTCCCCTATAGCCCGCATCACTCGAGACGGCGTCCTGCTGGAGGAGATCGGCTTGGATCAGGTGGACCGGCCTCGGTCCTTTGCCCTGGAGGACGGCAGCGGGAGCAACACGGTCACGGTGGAGAGGGGGCGCATTTGCATCTCGGAGGCCGACTGCCCCGACCAGATTTGTGTCAGGCAGGGCTGGATTTCCGATGGAACGGTGCCCATTGTCTGCCTGCCCCACAGGCTGATGATCGAAATTGTGGGCGGAGGAGCATTCGATGGCGGGGCCGGGTAAGGGGGCGGGGCGGATCACCCGGCTGGCCCTGCTCACGGCCATCGCCCTGACGATTTTTATGGTGGAGGCCCAGCTCCCGGAGCTAAGCGCCATACCCGGGATCAAGCTGGGGTTGGCTAATATTATTACGGTGTACGCTGTGTTCGCCATGGGGCCGGGGGACGGGCTGCTGGTGCTGTCCGGGCGGGTGTTTTTGGGGGCGGTGTTCTCCGGACAGCCGATGACCCTGATTTACAGCGCCGCTGGGGGGCTGCTCAGCTGGTGCGTGCTGTGTCTGCTGGGCAGGCTGCTCACCGAACAGCAGATTTGGCTGGCCAGCCCGGCCGCCGCCGTTTTTCACAATCTGGGCCAGCTTCTGGCCGCCGCCGCCGTCATGCGCACCTGGGCGGTGCTTGCCTACCTCCCCTATCTGGTCATTGCCGCCGTCCTTGCAGGGCTGTTCACCGGGGTGGCTGCCCAGGGGCTGATCCGGCAGCTGAAAAAAGTTCAAAAATAACCGAATAATGCCTCCCTCCTTTTGGCACACTAAGCGGAAAGGAGGGCGTTTTCATGTCCAAACAAAATAAGGCCAACGCGCCCCATCCCAGGAGGGAGCCCCGTATTCCCGGCCCCCTCTCCCTGGCCCGGCTGGAGGAGGTGTTCAGCGGCTGCGCGGATTTCCGCAAGCGGGAGATCTACCTCCACGGGGACAGCCGGCGCAAGGCAACCGTCTGCTACATTGACGGACAGGCCCGGTCGGAGCGGCTGAACGACTATGTGCTGCGCCCCCTGGCCCAAGACCCTATGCTGGCGTCGGCCCCGGAGGGGCAGCTCTTCGACTTGATGGAGCGGGGGGCACTCTATGCCCACGGGTGCAAGCGGGAAACTGAGCCCGACCCGGTGGTTTTTGGCCTGATCGACGGCAGCTGCGCCCTGTTTCTGGAGGGACGGGACGACTGTCTGGTCTTTCCTGTGGCCACTGAGGAGAAGCGCTCCGTGGGCGAGCCGGAAAACGAGCCCGCCCTGAAGGGGGCCCGGGACTCCTTTGTGGAGAGCCTGCGGACCAACACCTCCCTGGTGCGCCGGCGGATGCGGGCGCCGGAGCTGAAGATCAGCGAGCACATTGTGGGGCGGCAGTCCCTTACCCCGGTGGACGTGCTTTGGATTGACGGTATTGCCGACCCGGACACGGTGGCTCTGCTGGAGGGGCGGCTGGACGAGATTGACATTGACGGCGTGGAGGCGGCGGGCAGCCTGGAGGAGTACCTGGTGGACGCGGCCAGGTCCCCCTTCCCCCTCATGCCCTACACCCAGCGGCCTGACCGCTTCTGCCAGGGTCTTCTGGAGGGCCGGGTGGGGATGTTTGCCGACGGCATCCCGCTGGGCTGGCTCCTCCCCGGCACCATCGACCAGTTCTTTAAAACCGGCCAGGACCGGGCCTACCACTGGCTGGTGGCTTCCGCCCTCAGCGTCATCCGGTGGCTGTGCGCTCTGATCACCCTGCTGGTGCCGGGGCTCTATATCGCCCTGGTCACCTTTCATCCCGAGGCCATCCCCCCAAAACTGGCCCTGTCCATTGTGGCCGCCAAGCAGGAGGTCCCCTTTTCCACCATCTTTGAGGTGCTGATTATGCTGCTGGCCTTTGAGGTCATCCAGGAGGCGGGCCTCCGGCTTCCCGGGCCCATTGGGGCCACCGTCTCGATCCTGGGCGGGCTGGTGGTGGGCAACGCGGCGGTAGACGCCCATATTGTCTCCCCTGCCGTCCTCATTGCGGTGGCCATTGCCGGGGTGGCCGGGTACACACAGCCCTCGCAGGACTTTGGGAACGCCCTGCGCTTATGGCGGTTCCTGCTGGCAATTCTGGCCAGCTTGGGCGGCCTCACCGGGCTTGCCCTGGGCTGCGCCGCCCTGATTTACCATTTGGCGGGGCTGGAGTCCTTTGGGGCGCCCTACCTGGCTCCCTTTACTACCGGGACCAGGGTTCCCCGGGGCCACCCCAGTTTGCTCCGTCTGCCTCTGCCCGCCATGAAGTGGCGGGACGGCCCCATGAAAACCCGAAACAGGAGGAACCAGCGATGAAAAACCGGCTGCTGCCCCTACTGACAGCCTGCCTGGTCCTAACCGGCTGCAACGGACTGCCCACAGCCCGGGAAATGGGGGATATGGCCCTGCTGCGTACCATGGGCATCGACGCCTCGCCCGAGGGGGTAGCGGTCACCGGCTCCACCGGCCCCCGGGCCAAGGGCATCCAAGCCGAAGGGGAGCCAGCCCTGACCCTGGCGGCAGACCGGGAGTCCCTCAGCGGGGCCTGCCTGGCCATGCAGGGACAGAGCGACAGCTATGTCTTTTTCGGCTATGTGGACCAGCTGCTGTTGGGGGAGGCGCTGGCAGAGCGGGGAATCCGCCCGGTGTTGGACTACTTCGCTCGGGATACGGAGCTGGGTCTGGGGGCCCAGCTGTGGCTGGTCCGGGGGGCTTCTGCCCGGGACGCCCTGTCTGCCGGGGGCGACGAGGGGGTAGACAGCCGGCTGGAGACCCTCCAGGCGGACAGCAAGATGGGTATTGCCTCCCTCACTCGCACGGCCGGGGAGGTGTATGCCGATTTGCTGGAGCTGGGCTCCGCCTATGTCCCGGTCCTCTCCCCTGTCGGAGATGAGTCCGCCGTCCTTGCGGAGCGGGGGTATGGGATTTTGAAAGGGGACGCCCTGGTTGGTTTCCTGGAAGGGGAGGCGGCCAGGGGGCTGGAGCTGCTGGCAGGCGGCAGTTCCCGCGGCGTCTTGGAGGCGGAGCTGCCCAGCCAGAGGGTGTCGGTCAGGATCACCTCCGCCCGCACCCAAAGCCGGCTGGAGTTCCAAGGGGATGCCCCCTCCAGGCTGAAGCTGGTTTGTACGGTGGAGGCGCGCCTATCTGAGTATGAAAGCAGCCCGACGGCCGGAGAGGCGGCACAGATCCCGGTTCAGCTGGCCAGGCGGGAGCGGTCCCGCATAGAGGCGGCGCTGGCATTGCTCAAACGCCTGCGGGCGGACTGCGCCGGCCTGGGCGTGAAGGGGGCCGTGTCCTGCCCGGCCCAGTGGCAGGGCATTCAAGAGGAGTGGCCCATGCTGTTTTCGGCTTTGCCCACAGAGGTCGAGGTTGCGGTCGTCCTCAACAAATAAAGACTGATCCTGTTTCGGAAAAGGAACAAAAGGAGGCCTTGATGAAGGATGAAAAAATCTCGCGTACCCAGCTGATGGTGCTGCTGTGGGCCGGGGTAATGGCTCCCGCTGCGGAGCTGCTGCCGGCAGTGCTGCTGCCCGGCGCGGGAAGAGGTGCGTGGCTGGCCGTTGTGCTGGCTGCGCCGGTGGTGCTGGCGGCAGGATGGCTGATGGGCTCCCTGGCGGGCGGCGGAGGGCTGGCCGGGAGCATTACAAAGGTCGCGGGAAGGTGGTTTGGCGGAGCGGTACTCTTACTATATATAGTATGGGCGATGTTTCTGCTGACGCTGCGGCTGCGGCTATGCGCCCAACGGCTTCTAAATTCCGGGGAGCGGGACGGCGCGCTGTGGTTCTTCCTGCTGGCCGTGGCCCTGGTCCTGCTGGGGATCGGCCGGGGAAAGCTGGCCGCTTTTGCCCGGGCAGGGCAGCTATTTTTAGCCGCCCTGCTGGCCACCGCCGGAGTGGTGCTGATCCTGGCCCTGTTTCAGGCGGAACCGGAGCGGCTGGTTCCCCTTTGGCTGCCTCGCGGGGAGCCGGTGTTCCGGGCTGCCCTGTCCGCTGCCGGCGTCATGGGCTGGGGGCTGTTCCTCCCGTTCCTTATGGGTGATGTGCGGGACCAGGGAGAAAGCAAAAACTGGCATTGGCTGTTCTGGGGCCTGGGGGGGGCGCTGCTCCTGTCGGCGGCGCAGGCCGTCATCCTGGGCAACCTGGGGGCCGGGCTGGCAGCACGGCTGGACAACCCGTTCTTTGCCCTGGCCAAAAGCGTAGGGGTAGAGGGTGCTTTCCAGCGCGTGGAGAGCGTGGTCGCCGCCCTGTGGACCTTCGCGGACCTGACCATGGGCGGCATCCTGGTTTTTGCGGTCCGGGCGATGGCGGCGGAGCTTCTGCCTGGCTGGCCGCCGGTCTGGACGGCCTGGGCGGCAGTCCCCCTTGCAGCGGCGGGGGCGCTGTTCTGCTTTCCCGCCTTGGGAACGGCGGAGCAATTAAACCGCAGCCTGGTCCCTGCGGGCAATCTTTTTCTGGGGCTTCTGCTTCCCGCTCTGTTGCTTCCGGCGGAAAGGATTTTTCGCGGGCAGTCGAAAAATGGCATATTTTGTAGGAGGAAGCAAAGATGAACCAAAGATATTGTGCTCCCGCAAAAACAAGAAAAAAACTTTAAAAAAATCGAAAAAAATGCTTGACAAATAGGGGAAGCAGTGGTAATCTATGCAAGTCGCCCGGCAAGAGCGGCGAAAACACATCGAAGCGGCGAATGAGAGCGCAAAAAAGTTTTGAAAAAAACAAAAAAAGCACTTGACAAAGCGAAAACGATGTGGTATGATAATCCCCGCTGCTGAGGGAAGCGGCGTGCACCTTGTAAATTAAACAACGTGACAAACACGAAGCACCAGAAGGATTGGTTGTTTAAGGAAGTTTCGAAAGAAGCTTGAATGGACAACGTCAATTAAGTTTGAAGCTAAGGTTATTAGTTTCAGTAAAGTGATTTATTCAGCTGAAAGGCTGTATAGATACCATTTTATTGAGAGTTTGATCCTGGCTCAGGATGAACGCTGGCGGCGTGCTTAACACATGCAAGTCGAACGGGGTGCCCTTGAAGGAGTTTTCGGACAACAGATAGGGTTACTTAGTGGCGGACGGGT
>CANDCW010000084.1 GCA_947383275.1 uncultured Bacillota bacterium | reverse complement strand
GCAATCCCACCGTAGAGGTTGAGGTCTATCTGGAAGACGGCACCATGGGCCGCGCTGCCGTGCCCTCGGGCGCTTCTACCGGCATCTATGAGGCTTGCGAGCTGCGTGACGGCGACAAGAGCCGCTATATGGGCAAGGGCGTGCTGAAGGCTGTGGAAAGCGTCAACACTGAAATTGCCGAGGCCCTGATTGGCACCAATGTGCTGGACCAGACTGCCATTGATAAAATGCTCATCGACCTGGATGGCACCGCCAATAAAGACCGTCTGGGCGCTAACGCCATTCTTGGCGCTTCTCTGGCCTGCGCCAAGGCCGCTGCCGCTGCTCTGGGCACCTCTCTGTACAACTATATTGGCGGCGTCAACGCCAAGCAGCTGCCTGTGCCCATGATGAACATCCTCAACGGCGGCGCCCACGCCACCAACAACGTGGAGATCCAGGAGTTCATGATTATGCCTGTCTCCGCCCCCTCTTTCCGCGAGGCTCTGCGCCGCTGCGCCGAGGTTTTCCACACCCTGAAGACCGTCCTGAAGGAGAACGGCACCCCCGCTGCCGGCGTGGGCGACGAGGGCGGCTATGCTCCTAACCTGAAGAAGGATGAAGACGCCCTGAAGGTCATTGTAGAGGCCATCGAGAAGGCCGGCTATAAGCCCGGCGAAGACTTTAAGATTGCCATTGACGCCGCCTCCTCCGAGTGGTGGGACGATGAGCAGAAGTGCTATATCCAGCCCAAGAGCAACAAGAAGCTGACCCAGCAGCAGCTGGTGAACATGTGGAAGAAGTTTGCCGACACTTACCCCATTATCTCCCTGGAGGACGGCATGGCCGAGACCGACTGGGAGGGCTGGGCTATGCTGACCAAGGCCATTGGCGACAAGGTTCAGCTGGTTGGCGACGACCTGTTTGTTACCAACGTGTCCCGTCTGGCCACCGGCATTGAGAAGAAGGTGGGTAACGCCATCCTGATTAAGGTCAACCAGATCGGCACCCTCACTGAGACCCTGGACGCCATCCAAATGGCCAACCGGGCCGGCTATACCGCCATTGTGTCCCACCGCTCCGGCGAGACCGAGGACGCCACCATCGCCGACATCGCCGTAGCCCTCAACGCCGGTCAGATCAAGACCGGCGCCCCCAGCCGCACCGACCGTGTTGCTAAATACAATCAGCTGCTCCGCATTGAGGAGGAGCTGGGCGACATTGCCGAGTATCCCGGCATGAAGGCTTTCTTCAACCTGCGCTGAACCGAAAAAAGCCACTGCCTGCTATAGGCCGGCAGCGCCAGAAAATATTGACAGCAAGGACCGGCGCGGCATTAAGCTGCGCCGGTCCTTGCTGTCTTTTGACGTAGACATCGCGTCATTCAAATGCAAAATATTATAAGCTGCCACTTCACAGTATCTCATCCAAAATTAGAACCTCAAATCCCTCCGCCTTTCCCTTTAATTTAATGCTTTCTCCCAGAGACGTGACCTTAATACGCCCCTCCAGGCGGTCTGCCACTGCCCGGGAGATGTAAATGGTCCCGCCGGGCGCGTTGGCCTCCAGCCTAGCTGCGGTGTTCACTGTGTCGCCAATGGCGGTATAATCCATACGCTGGGGGGAGCCGATGTTGCCCACAACAGCATCGCCTACAAATTTGTCCAAGGTCCCCCTGTTTCTCAAAATGCAGTCTGAGATCAGCCTGAGATAGCGGTTCAGGATCTCCACCACCTGCCCGGGCTGAAGCTGCTCAGACATGGTGGTAAAACCCCTCACATCCACAAACAGCACTGCAATGTTGGTCAGCCTTCCGCCCAGCTCCAGGGCCTCGGGCCCCTCTTTCAGCAGCTCATTGACAATTTCCGGCGCCACATAGCGTTTGAAGGTGTTTGTCACCCGGCGTTTTTCCAGCGCGGACTGGATATAGTTGTAGGCGATACAGCCCACATATAGGACCGTAACCCCAATGGGAACCCACATGAGGCGCAGGACAAGCCCCCGGTTATACAGCACCCGGCACAGCAGCGGCCAGCCGGCGCACAAAATGACCCACAGCGCTGTGGAAAGGCGCACTCTCCTCCGCCAAAAGCCGGCGAAAGCGGCCAGGAGCAGAGCAAACAAAACGGCCAGCTGAGGCGCGTCGCTTACCTCCCGCTTGGGTTCTCCCCACAGCATCGCTTGAATGGCATTGGCCTGATACTCCACGCCGTACATCGGCCGGGTGTGATCGGCCGATGTGACGTAGCTGTCCTGCAGGCCAGTGGTATAGGGGCCGATCAGCACAATCTTTCCCGCAAACTCCTCCGCAGGGATATTCCCTTCCAACAGGTCTGCCACCGAGATTCCCCCGTCAAAGTCCCCGGGTATGCCGGTGAACGGGACATACCAGAAGCCGTTTCCATCGGTGGGCGGGGGATCGACCGGAGCCAGGCCATGAAAGGCCCGGTACTTCTCTGCCGCAGCCAGCGCCAGGGAAGGCACTTGCGTACCGTCAGGCAGGGTGATGTACAGCATATGGTGCCGCAGGATGCCGTCTGTGTCCAGCATGGCGTTGATATGGCCTTGCCCGGTTGCCTCCCGCAGGGCGCCGTAGGGCTCCTCAAAGCCTAGGACGGCAAAACGCTCCCGGTAGAATTTGCCCGGCGCATACTCCACAAAGGTGGCGTCAAACTGGGCGGCGCAGGCGGTAATGACGTTTCCGTAAGCGCCAGCGGCCTCCGCCAGCCACTCGTCCGCCTCCGGGTCGGTTTCTCCCACATAGAGTATGTCCAGGGCAATGGCGGCGGGCCGGCAGTCTTCCGACTCGTTCAGCGCCTCAATCGCCATGGCAATCACGTCCCGGCCCCACTGCTGGTAGGGGCCGATCTCATCCACCGCCCGCTGGTCCATTCCCTCTTTTGCAAAACAGAGAGCGGTATCCCGATTCCTGGCAAGCCGCTCCTGTTCTTGTAAAAATTGATCCGTATACGTATGGGAAAAGTGGATCATAAGCGCCATCTTCGCGTTGGCTGCCTCCCGTAGCGCGGCTCCCTGCTCCCAGGTGGAATGCCCCCAGCCCGGTTTCAGATCCGCCTGAATGAAATTGGCATCCCAAATGAGCAGAGAGCAATTTTGTGCAAACCGGGCCAGCCGGGATTCCATAGATGGGTTCATTTCGCAATCCAGGGCATAAACCACACTTCTGCCCATCCCGTCCAGGCGATACAGCAGACTCTGGTTGGGATGATTTCCCCGCAAGGTGGACACAGTCAGTCCATCAACCGGAGAGAACCTCTCATCCGGCCCAATCTCGTGAACTGCAATGCCAGCCCGAAAATCTTTCAGGCCCAGCGGCCAGTAGGGCGGCCCCAAAAAGCGTTCCAACTGGCTCCGGAAGCTCACGCCCTCCCGCGCCTCTCCGTAGAGGTGGATTTCCGCCTTACGGTCATGGAGCAGGGAAAAACCCGGCAGGCCCAGGATATGATCCAAGTGCATATGGCTGATTAAGATATGGACCCGCTTGGGCCTGTCCTGCCTGGCCAGCGCCTCCCCCAACCGGACAATGCCGCTGCCGGCGTCAAACACCACCAGCTCGCCTCCGCAGTCCGCACAGATACAAGAGGTATTCCCGCCGTATTCTTTAAAATCCGCCTCCGCCCTGGGAACCGCCCCGCGAACTCCCCAGACAGTCACCACCCAATTTCTCTCCATTTGAATTCCTCTCCTATCCGTATCAGCTCATGTTTAGTCAAAATGTAACTAGCTATGCAGTTTTTATGAAATTAGTATACTACTATTGTAAAGCAAAAACAAATCTAGCAGTACCTGATAGCCTAGTCCAGACAAAAAGCAGCACCTTCCATTTATCGCTGATCAGTGTTAACGTTGTTTCCACCGGGCAGGCGGGCAAAGCCTTTGCCTCCACCATCATATCCTCCTGTTTGTTTCTAAAATGCTGTACTGCCTTATTTTACTGTATCTCTCATTTCGGAGTTAAGTTAGAGAAAAAAGCCGGGAAATTTGTGGCTATTGAGTCTCCATGCTTCACCGCCAGCGTAGCCGCACTGAACAAGTATCTGGCCTACGGCGGGGAAAACTACCTGAACATGACCGCAGGATTTTTCTTCAGCTGATTACGCACAGGGCCTCCCTCCGGCAAAATCCAGAGGGAGGCCCGCTAAAGGAGGAAATACAATGGATCATTTGACAGCGATTCGCGCATTGAACGATATGCTGCTGGCAGAAATGCCCGAATACCAGCTGCAGGCACGGGAATTTTCCCAAGACACAGCCGGCCAGCGGAGGCTGCTTCGCAACCTGATGAACGTCCGCCCGCCCATGCCGCTGAAACAGGAATTTCTTGCTATGCAGGACGAACTTCTGTCTGCCGAACGGGATAACAAGGGCGTTGTGGATGGAATAACGCTGCCCACCGTCAGCGGTCATCCGCAGATAGCGATTTGGCGAGGGGATATTACCCGATTGAACGTGGACGCGATCGTCAACGCCGCCAACTCCGCCCTGCTGGGCTGTTTCTGTCCCTGCCACGGATGTATTGACAACGCCATCCATTCAACAGCAGGCCTCCAGCTGCGGGACGAATGTAATCAAATCATGCAAGGCCAAGGCTGCCCGGAACCCGCAGGCCGGGCCAAGCTGACAAAAGGGTATAACCTCCCTGCCCAATATGTTCTGCACACCGTCGGCCCCATTGTCCAGGGACATGTTACCGCCAGGGACCGGGAAGAATTGGCATCCTGCTACCGTTCCTGTCTGGAACTGGCGGCAGTACACGGATTGGCGAGCGTGGCGTTCTGCTGTATTTCCACCGGGGAATTCCACTTTCCCAACCGGGAAGCCGCCGAAATCGCGGTTAAAACTGTAACCGACTTCCTGCAAACCCCATCCTCTATCCAAAAGGTGATCTTCAATGTTTTCAAAGATGCAGACAAGCAGATCTACCAAAAACTTCTCGGCCCAAGCACAGCAGTTGAAGCAGCTCGTTGAAAAAGCTGACGCTGTGATGATTGGCGCGGGGGCATAAAGTATGTTTGTCCAAACTATAAATTTTCATCATTATTTAACCGCCTTTTCCGCTTAGAAAAGGCGGCGTTTTCTTACAATTTCAGATTGGCGTTGACACCGCATAGGGCGGCGAAAGCCCCGGAGGTCAGCCAGCCTTTTTTCCGCTCCACACAAATTTCCTCCTAAAAGTTCAAAACGCCTCTTGACCGCGTGGCAGCCACACGGTTTATGATACTCCCTGTCAGAAATAATTGCAAGTCCGATGAACAACAATATTAAAAAATAGGAGGTTTTTGATATGAATTTTGGATGCAGCAGTTTTCCTGGAGGACTGAGGACGGACGGCACCTTTTGGGTCGAACCTATGACCAGTTCGGAGACCTGACGGCCAACCGGGTCATCAGCGTGCCCCAGAGAATACCCTGCGCCCCGGGACTTCACGGAGAGGGGGCGGTCCCTGGGGAATACAGCTACACCGGCATGGCCGTGCTCCATCGCATTGCAGTTCGTGGGGCTGAACGCCTTTGCCAGCGGTATGTTTACCGCTTTGTCCAACGGCGTGGTATCCGCCGTGCTGGCCTTCTCCCGGTCCTTCCTGTTCACGGTAGCCAGTATTCAAATTATGCCTGTCCTGCAGTGAGATATTTCATACTGTCGGGATTGTATCCCTACCCCTTATCTGTTAATCTAACCAAGTATCATGTCAGCTTGGATTCGATCCATGCCAGCAGGTCGTCAAAGACCTCCTGGCGGTTGATCTCGTTGAACATCTCATGGCGGCCGCCGGGGTAGAGCTTGACGGTGATGTCCTTGCATCCTGCGGAGCGAAACATCCCCTCCACCTTCCGCACGCCGGCCCCCATGGCTCCCACCGGGTCATTGTCCCCGGAAAGGAAATAGATAGGGGTGTCCTTGTTCATTTTGGACAAGCCGTCCTTGTCTGCGATGAATTGCAGGCCCCCCATCATGTCCCGGAACATGGCCACCGTGGGCATGAAACTGCACAGCGGGTCGGCCAGGGCAATATCCACCTGGGCCTCGTCCCGTGATAACCAGTCGGACGGGGTACGGTTGGGCTTGAACGCCCGGTTGTAGGCCCCCAGTGACAGGTCATTCACCGTTTTGCTCACATAGTCCGGCCCCTTGGCTTTGCATAGGGCTCCCGACAACGCCTTTCCGAAAGCAACCGCCGCCGCGCTCTCCTGGCCCGTCCCGGACAGAACGGCGGCGTTCACCGTCCCGGGCCAACGGATCAGATAGGTCCGGGTGAGGAAAGAACCCATAGAGTGGCCGAGAATCACGTAAGGCAGGCCGGGGTACCTCTCCCCCGCCAGCTCCCGGAGTCTGCGGACATCCTGGGCCACAAAATCCCAGCCGTTTTTGGGCCCGAAATAACCAAATTTCCCCCCGGCAGTGAGGCCGTGGCCCAGGTGGTCGCCGCCGCATACCACATACCCGTGGGAGGCCAGAAAGTGGGCAGCCGGATCATACCGGCCGATGTGTTCCGCCACGCCGTGGACAATCTGCACCACTCCGCGGGGCGTGCCCTCCGGCACCCACTTCCGGGCATGGATGGTGTGGACACCGTCGGAAGACGGGTAAGAGAATTCCAGGGTCTGGATCATATGTGCACCTCGTTTCCGCTCCGAGAGCGTATTTTGCTTTAGTGTACCTCAAATGAAGGGAAAAAGAAAGTAATTTTATGTTTCTTTTCCGATCAGAAATGGAAACGCCCGCCCGGAGGGGCGCGTCAACCCATCTGCTCCAGCAGCGAGCGTATCGTCCCGGCGTGAAACGCACCCTCCTGAGCCAGCTCCAGGTAGAGCTCCTTCAGGCAGGGGTCGGCGGTTGACTGGGCGGCCTGGTTGTTTTTCTGTTCCCACTGCTGTTCCCATAGGAACTGCTGCCGCAGGGCCAGAGGCAGAGAGGAGGTAATTCTGAATGAGCCGCACTTGGGGCAGTATCGCTTGCCGGTAATGAGGAAATAGGCGGCGGACAGGCGTTTGAAGGCTGACCGGTGGTCGCATGCCAGGGCGGACAGCGCCCTGGCGCAGGCGCCGGCGGCCCGTCGGGCCATGGCGCGCCCTGCGGCGGCTCCGGCCTGAGCCAGGGTCATCAGCTCCTCCAGGCGGGCGCTGTCCCCCTGTGAAGCCTCCCCCAGGCAGAAGGCCGGCGCCTCGGGAGCGGGAGCCGTTCCGGGAGTACTGGGACAGTCCGGGCAGTCGGGATTCTGGCTGTCCTGGGCGCAGTCCGGGATTGGGGTGAGGGCGGGACAATCGGGTACCTGGGGCAGTTCCGGAGCGGTGGGAGGCTGCTCTGTAACAGGGGGCTGCTCCGGGGCGCCTACCGGAGGCTCCTCAGCGGGCAGCGTGGGGACGGCGGGTACGGCGGTATCGGGGATGGATGTAGCAGTGCCCTCGCGGGAGGCGGACTGATCGGGCATAACCCGGTTCCACACCCGCTGGAACGTGGCCGGGTCGATGTCTTGTCCGGCCAGAGCTGGCATATCCACTTTTAATTCCATACTTAAAACTCCTTTGCTTGAGAAAATGGGGGAACTGTCCCATTCTATGCCCCCAGGCTGGTTTTGGATTGTCACAGCGGAAAAAGTGTGGTACAATAGCTGTGATTTTATAGGGGAGATGAGTTTGAATGGAGGAGAACGGGCATCCGCTTCTGGGAATTGTAAACAAGCCCGGACAGTTTTCCTATGAAAACGGGATCGAAGTAACCTGCATAGAGCCGGGGCTGGCCCGGGGAGTGCTCCGGGCGGGGCCCGGTTCAGTTAACCCCCACGGCATGATTCACGGCGGGGCCATGGCGGCTTTGGCGGATACGGTGGGCGGCTGCTGCGCCTGTTCCACCGGGCTTAGCTGCGTCACAGCCAACAGCACCATGGAGTTCCTCCGCCCTGCCCAGGGCGACCTGTTCTGCGAGGCCACGCCCAAAAAGCTGGGCAGCAAGTTGTCGGTTGTTCAGACTGTCATCACCGATACCCGGGGAAAAACGGTGGCCACCGGTACCTTTACTTTTTTTATGGCTAAGCCGGAGAGGGAGTCCCACTGATTTTTTGTCCATTTTTCGGCGATTTAGGCTTGACATTCCTGCAAGCCCATGGTAGGATAATTGCAATTTCATAAGGGGATAGAGGCGCGGCGCTCATGCGTACCGTGGAACAAGGCCAGGCAGCTGTTTCACGGGAGAGGGTGCGCCGCCGAAGGTGAGGCGGCCTGCCTGGGCCGTTTTACCTGGGCCGCGGAACAATATTCTGCGGACTGTCACGAGGAGTGGAGCGCTATCCAGAGGCCCCCGGCTTGGGCTGGGGACGTCCGGTTTTACCGTGGAGCGCGCTGCAGCGTACCGCGGTTTTATTTTGCGCGAACAGGGGTTTGTGTACCCCTGAAATTTAGGAGGGAATACTTATGAGAACCAGAAAAAACCTCGGCCTGCGGGCTATCGTCCTTGTGATGATGCTCCTGGCCATGGCCTGCACAGCCTTTGCTGCCGGCGATCCTACGGAGCTGACGGGCACTAAGTATATCGAGTGCCCCGACTGCGGCACGCTGGGCGTGGTCCTGTCTGATGGGGGGGAGGCCGTCCCCTGCGATACCTGTACCGGCAGCGAGTATGTGGGCTACATCAAGTCCCCCAGCAGCTTTTTTAACACGCCTTTATCTGTTCTGCCCCCTGTCATCGCCATTGCCCTGGCGTTGATTACAAAGGAGGTCTATTCCTCGCTGTTTATCGGCATCGTGGTGGGCGGCCTGCTCTTCTCCAACTTCTCCTTTGAGGGCACCGTCACCCATGTGTTCAGCGATGGCATCGTGGCCTCCCTGGCCGACAGCTACAACGTGGGCATTCTGATCTTCCTGGTCATCCTGGGCACCATGGTGTGCCTGATGAACAAGGCGGGCGGCTCCGCCGCTTTCGGGCGCTGGGCCAAAAAGAACATCAAATCCCGGGCTGGTTCTCAGCTGGCCACCGTTCTGCTTGGCTGCCTGATTTTTATTGACGACTACTTCAACTGTCTCACCGTGGGCTCTGTCATGCGGCCCATCACCGATAAGCAGAATGTCTCCCGGGTGAAGCTGGCTTACCTCATCGACGCCACCGCCGCCCCCATCTGCATCATTGCCCCCATCTCCTCCTGGGCCGCTGCGGTGGCTGGCTTCGCCGAGGACGGCCAAGGCCTGAATCTGTTCATCCGGGCCATCCCTTACAACTTTTACGCACTGCTTACCATAGTGATGATGGTGGGCATGATCCTGCTGAACATGGAGTTCGGCCCCATGGCTGCGTATGAGAGGAATGCCGTTGAGAAGGGCGACCTCTTCTCCGGCTCCAACCCCTACGCCATGCTGGACGATGAGGTAGACGAGACAAAGGGCACCGTTCTGGATCTGGTGCTGCCCATCATCGTACTGGTAATTGCCTGCGTTATCGGTATGATCTACTCCGGCGGATTTTTCTCTGGTGAAAACTTTGTAGACGCGTTCTCCAACTCTGATGCCTCGGTGGGCCTGATGCTGGGTTCCGCTTTCGGCCTGCTCTTCGCTTTCCTTTACTACTTTATCCGCAAGTCCATGTCCTTCAAGGAGATGATGGGCTGCATTCCCGAGGGCTTCAAGGCCATGGTTCCCGCC
>CANDCW010000083.1 GCA_947383275.1 uncultured Bacillota bacterium | reverse complement strand
AGACTTCCTGTGCCTGTCCACCAAATCCTGGTCTATTATCTTCTTGTCGAGAAGCCGACCAATTGTGGACTCATATTGGAATGCCAAACGTATGTACAGTTCATCAACTTCTTTCTCTGTCATGATCCCATTCTCCCTTTTTCTGCAAGTATATCAGAAAAAACAGGATTTGTATAGTCTCATCTTGTTTTGAGAGCAGGTGACCGATATCTGGTCGCTTTTCTTGGATGTCCGGCCTTGTCATAATTCACATTACACCGGCGATCCCTTTCGAATTGAGCATCCATATATACACCTAACCCAACAATTGGGATATATTTCTTATTGGCCAGGAGCTTATCAACGGCCGCCCTGGTCCATTTGGAGTTTCCAGTCGGAGAAGCTATGTCCTTCGTAAAGAGCATATCAACGATTTTCCCCAAGCTGGCTCCTGCAAGATAATACTCGAATATGCTGCGGACAACATCTGCCTTTTCCTCATGGATGGCAATTCCCTCGCCACCCAAAACATAGCCATACGGAATCTTCATAGTAGCCTCACTTTCTAAAACATAAATAAAAGCAGGTTTGAAGGAGATTAAATCTCCTCAAATCTGCTTGCTGGCATCTGCCGATATGTAATTATAGCCAAATATGAGCTGAATTTTTATATAATTTAATAGGAAACGACAAAACCTGCATATAACTACCGTTAAACGCAGGTTTTGTCTACAATGGTGGACCTGAAGGGGATCGAACCCTCGAACCTCACGGATGCGAACCGTGCGCTCTCCCAGCTGAGCTACAGGCCCAAATCGGCACTTTTCATGCGAAAAAAGTTGCGAATTTTGGATTTCTCAAATATTCAATTTTCAGGGGAAAGTCCAACAAATCGGACAGGAAAACGGGGAACAGAAAATCGGGTCGGATATCTCTCACTATGGATACGAATGTGATGCGTTCCCAACTGAGCTACGAGCCACCCCCTACCTTACCAACCCATTTGTATTCTTATTTAGATGCTTTCTGTATTATAGCAGATTTTTTCGAAATGTAAAGAGCCTTTTTCATTTTCTCAAGATTATGGGGGAAGTCTCCAAATAATTGCTCAAATCCCGTTGACAGAACGTAGATTTTCCACTAAAATAAAAAGAAACTGGAAAAGGGAGGCTTTATTTATGGATCAAAGAGAGAAAAAACCGCAGAAAAATGGGGCTGCTTTACTGCCGATCTTGGTGTTTTTAGTGCTGTACTTAGGGATGGGCCTGGTATTTGAGTACGGCTTAAAAATTGAGATGGCATTTTACAATATTCCTATTGTTGTCGTATTTATGGCGGCACTTTTGGTGGCCTGTCTCCAAAATCCCGCATTAAAATTTGATGGCAAGCTGACAATCATGGCTCAAGGCGTAGGGGACAAAAACATTATGACCATGATTCTCATTTTTCTGGTGGCCGGAGTGTTTGTGGGTGTAACTGGGCGCAGCAGCGCGGAGGCGGTGGCCTACTTTTTGCTGTCCGTTACTCCTGCCTGGGCTTCTGTGGCGGTATTGTTTGTCGCGGCCTGCTTTGTATCAACAGCCATGGGAACCTCGGTGGGTACCATTACGCTCATTGTTCCCATTGCCGCGGCAGTGTCCAGCGTATCCGGTTTTTCCCTGGCGCTGTGTGTAGGTTCTGTTATGGGCGGCGCCATGTTTGGAGATAACCTGTCTTTTATTTCGGACACCACCATTGCCGCCTGCAACACGCAAGGCTGTGAAATGCGGGACAAATTCCGCGCAAACTTTAAAATTGCCCTGCCTGCCGCTGTTGCCACGCTGGCAGTTATTTTGCTCCAGTCCATCAACGCAGGGGTGGGGAATATCGACATCCCCGACTACAATCTGCAGCTGCTGATTCCCTATGTGCTGGTTCTCATCGGCGGCATCGCCGGCCTGAACGTATTTTTGGTGCTGATTATAGGCATTCTGGCCGGCGTAGCCATTGTGCTGCTCACCGGGACGGTGGACTTCATGAGCCTGCTGGGCAGTATGGGTTCCGGCGCTTCGGGAATGTTCGAGACTATTATGGTCACCATTCTGGTATCCGCCATGTGCGCGCTGATCCGGGAATTCGGCGGCTTCGAGGCTCTGCTGGCTTTCATCCGGCGGGTATTCAAGGGCCGGGTAGGCGGTCGGCTGGGCGTAGGCCTGCTGGTAGGCGCAATGGATATTGCCACTGCGAATAATACCGTAGCCATTGTCATGGCCGGCCCCATTGCCAAGGAAATCAGCGAGGAGTACCATATTACCCCGAAAGAGTCGGCATCCCTGTTGGATACCTTCTCCTGCATCTTCCAGGGCGTTATCCCCTACGGTGCTCAGATGCTGGTAGCAATTTCCGCCTCCGGAGGGGTGGTATCCGCATTCCAGATCATGCCCTGCTTATACTACCCCTATCTGCTGGCGGCAGCTTCCATTGTCTACATTCTGGTAGGCGCGGGGAAAAAAAGAACGTAATGGTTCAAGTTTGCCGGCTACAGCATCTTTGCAATTTCCTTTTTCAGCCTTGCAATGATCCGTTTTTCTAACCGTGAGATGTAAGACTGCGAGATGCCCATCTGGTCTGCCACCTCCTTCTGGGTGCACTCCCTCCGCCCGTCCAAACCGAAGCGGAGGGTAATGATGTGCCGCTCCCGCTCATCCAACCGCTCTATGGCCTGATGGAGGAGCTGCCGGTCCACGTCAGCCTCCAGGGGCTGTACAACCACGTCCTCGTCAGTTCCTAAGATGTCAGACAACAGCAGCTCGTTTCCGTCCCAATCGGTGTTCAGTGGCTCGTCAAAGGACAGCTCTGTCTTTTGGTTTGCGGTTTTCCGTAGGTACATAAGGATCTCGTTTTCAATGCACCGGCTGGCATAGGTAGCCAATTTAATGGCTTTCTCAGGCTGGTAAGTACCTACGGCTTTAATCAGCCCGATAGTCCCAATCGAGATTAAGTCCTCGATATAGATGCCGGTGTTTTCAAACCGCCGTGCGATATAGGCCACCAGACGAAGGTTGTGCTCAATGAGCAGGTTGCGGGCCTCGGCGTCCCCCTCCCCCAGGCGGGCGATGAGGACGGCTTCTTCCTCCCGTTTCAGGGGAGCGGGAAGGGTGTCACTTCCACCGATATACATGATCTTTCCCGGCAGAGACAACCCCAGCCGGGTGAGGAGAGCCGACAGGCTCTCCTTTAATTTTATGTAAACTTGTTTCACCTGAACACACCTCTTTCATCCATTGGTCCGATCAGCGCCTGATAGCCCCCTCCGTCCGACACCGGGGTGGGCGACAGCGCCACTAGCACAGGGCCCTGCCCTTTTCCGTTCAGCTCCAGCCCATCCGCTCGGACGGCCAGCAGCAGCCCCCGGTCCACCCCCACGCTGCGGTAGGGTAGCAAACGGAACCGTCCCCGCCAGGTACCCGTCCCCAAGCGGGGCAGGGCGGTGGCGGGATCCCGCAGGTCGGCAGAACTTGGACAGTGTTCCTTGGGAAACAGCGGCCCGGCCCGACCGCCCTCCGCCACCACTACCGGACGCCCGGACGCTGGATCAGTCAGGGTGTTTCCCGTGTCGGTCAGGGCGGTCAGGGAGAGGCTCCGATCCCCCAGGAATAATTTTATGTCAACCAATTCCCCGTCTGACGCACTGTGCCGGGCCAGGCGCTGAAACACCAATGTCAGCACCCCATAGCATACCGCAGCCGACAGCAGCACCACCTTCAGGTCCAGGGTGGAATAGAACACCCCATTGCCCAGTGTCAAGCCCGTTCCTCCCAGCAGGCCGATGGCCACCACCCCGCCCCCAAAGGCACAGGTTAGAACCACAAACAGCAATCCCTGCCTCAGCAGGCGGCGGCTTCCCCCGTAGGATACCAGCATCATCAGGGCTGCGGAGGCGATGCGGCACAGTGGACGGCCCAGAAACGCCAGACCAGGCAAAAAAATGGCCACCGCATACAACCCACCCAACGCCGCGCCCAGCGCGAAGCGCCCCCTCCGCAGGGGCTCCCCCGCCAGACGGGCCGCGGCCAGCAGGAGCAAATAATCCACCAGCGCGTTGAGGAGAAACAACGTATCCACATAAATGATTGTCACAGCCGCCCCTCCCTTCAGCACGTCCTATTATAGGAGCCTGGTCGGGAGAAAGCGGTCAGAATTTTGATAGGGATTTTAGTCAGATCCTGTCCTGCCCCCCGTTGACAACTTTTTTATATCCTGATATAATATCGTTAGACGATATTATAAGCCGACAAAAAGAGAGGAGGCCGGACCATGGCGGGACGGGAAAAGGGACCGCTGACCGAGCCCATGTTCTACGTACTCATGTCCTTCCTGCATCGGGAGCTGTGCGGCACGGAGGTGGGCGAGTTTGTGGAGCGCAAAACGGCGGGCCGGGTGAAGCTGGGCCCCGGGACGCTGTACACCCTGCTGGCCAAGTTTCAGGACGAGGAACTCATTGCCGAGACGGGCGTGGATGGCCGCAAGCGGACCTACCGCCTCACCGGCAAAGGCCAGGAGGCTTTTAACCAGGAGCTGGCGCGCCTGCGCGCCTGTGTGACGGACGGAGAGGAGGAGTTGGTATGAAAAGGCTAGTAAAAAAGTCCGTTCCCTGTTCCCTATACGACATCGGGGGCTTGCAGGAGCGGCTGGACGGCATGGCCCTCCAGGGCCTGTTTCTAGTGGACTTCAGCGCCCGTTTGGACCGGGTATCCCTCTGCCGGGAGGAACCCCGCCCGGTGCGCTACCGCCTGGACCCGGAGCTGTACTCCGACCCCCAGTCTCTGTCCATCGCCCTGGACTGCCTGGTACGGCGGGAAATCCGGAGGACACTCCTCTTCGGTCTGACGGTGCTGCTGTTTATGGTCCTCCCCCTTCTGCTCGCCCCCTCCCGCTGGCTCAAGGAACTGATTTTGTGGGAGAGTCCCCGCTACCTGGCGACCAATGTCTTCTATCCCGTCCTCATGGCTATACTGCTGATTTTCCTCATAATTGAGACCCGAAGGCTGATGGTCATCCGCCGCACGCTGGCCCAGGGCCTCCCCCTGAAAGCCAGGCGCCGGTGGAACCGACCCCGGTATTGGGCGTGGTACATCCCCTTGTGCTGTTTCATCCTATTCTTTCCCTATGTCTTCCCAAATGCCGGTTGGGACGGCTGCGGGCTGTTTTTGGAGGCTCTTAACCAAGAGGAGGCGGTTTGATGAGACGTATTTACAAATTGACCCCGGTATCCCTCTACGATATCCGGGGGGTTGAGAGCTGGCTGGAGGACATGGCGAAGCGCGGTTTTTTTCTGAAAAAGCTGCGGCCCGCTTTCTCCACCTTTGAGAGGGGACCGGCCCGGCCGGTCCGGTACCGGGTAGAGCCGTACCGCCAGCGCCTGGATGCAGAGCTCCCCCAGGATATGCTGGACCTATACCGGGAGTTCGGCTGGACCCTGGTGTGCATGCCCCAGGATACGCTGATCTTCTTCAACCCAGACCCGGAGGCCCCTGAGCTCCACTCCGACCCGGAACTCCAGGGCGAGCTGTGGAAGAAGCTGTACCGCGTCAAGCTGCGGGGCTTTTGGATCTCCCTGCTTTTGGATTTAGCCCTGATGGCATGCGCCTGGGCCGGGCTTTTTCAAAACGGGACGCCGGTTCTCAACTTCCTCACCACCGATGTCCTGATTCTGGCCATCGCCATACTCTTTCTGCTGGCTATGCTTCCTTCAAGCTGGGCCGACCTCCGGCTGCTGGCCCTTGTCGTCCAGCAGCTTGGGGAGGGCAGACCCCTGGACCACCGGGTCCCCTACCTCCGCCGCCGGAGCTGGGGGAGCTTTCTGCTCAACCTTCTGCTGCCCATCCTGATCCTGGGCGTTCTGCTCACCAACCAGTTTATACCCCTCTCCGGCAAGACGCGGACCCTGGACGAGCTGACCGGCTTTCCCCTGCTGTCCCTGGCCCAGGTGGAAGGAAATGGCTTTCAACCCTCCGTCCTTTACACGCCCAATATGGGGGCGTCCATCCGCCAGGTCATCGACTACGGCAACTTCTGCTACCAGGAACACTATCTTTTGTGCCAGAGCTACTGGAGGGCGGTCCAGTCCGGGGAGATCGGCCCGGATGTCTGGGTGCGGATGGAGGTAGAGCGGTACGATTTGCCCAGCTGGCTGTCCCTGCTGTCCGCTCCACTGGCCCGGGAACTGATGGAACGGACGATGCGCCTGGACGGTGATATTTGGTGGACGGACCATAGCTCCGCTGTCTGGACGGCAGAATACTTCCCCTGCGGAGAGGGCGGCTTTTTAGCTGTAGCCCGCCGCAGTGACGGGTTCCACATTGCCGCCGCCGCTGTGGGAGACAAGGCCGTCTTAGTGCGCTACACCGGGCACGGAGACCTGGCCAGTCATCTGGACGAAATTGTAAAGATGGCACAATCGCGGTAAAAAACGATCAGCTGCGGCCAAAACCGCAGCTGATACAATGCCAAAACTCGAGGCGTCCGGGAAAAGCTGGAGGCACGGCGCGGGGAGACAACCGTTACATTTTGGGTTTGGGTTTGCATATGAGGGCCACCAGAAACCCAAAAAAGATGGCCGCCGTAATGCCTCCCGCCGCAGCGGTGGAGCCGCCGGTCAGGGCGCCGATCAGGCCATCCTGGCCCACGGCCTTTTTCACCCCCTTGGCCAGCAGATGTCCGAAGCCGGTGAGGGGCACTGTAGCCCCCGCGCCGCCCCAGTCCACCAGGTACTGATAAATCCCCACGCCGCTGAGAATTACCCCAGCGGTGACATAGCTTACCAGTATTTTGGCGGGGGTTAGAGGGGTCTTGTCAATGAGCACCTGCCCGACGATGCACAGCACCCCACCGCAGAGAAACGCCTTTAAATATTCCATATCATCACCCTATTTTGTAGTCGAGATCGCAATCGCGTGGCAGATACCAGGGATGCTTTCCCCCTGAAATGCGGAGGTGGGAGAGTGGAGTGCTCCAGTGGGACAAAACAGGATGTTTTTCCACTTGCCCGCCTTCATGTTGTTAAGGATGTGCCCGGTGAGCACCGAGGCGCAGCATCCGCAGCCGGAACCGCCGCAGTGAACATCCTGGTTCTTGATGTCAAACAGCATAGCCCCGCAGTCGGCGTGGTTGTGCATTTGGATGCCGTCCTTGCGCAGCAGCTCTATGAGCAGCTCACTGCCCAGGACGCCCAGGTCGCCGGTGACAATGAGGTCGTAACTGTTGGGGGTACGGCCTGTGTCGGCAAAGTGGGCGGTTATGGTGGCGCAGGCCGCAGGCGCCATGGCGGCGCCCATGTTGTTGGTGTCGGTGACGCCCTTGTCCACAATTTTGCCCACAGTGACATGGGTGATATAGGGCCCCGGACCCTCCCGGGCCAGCACAGCAGCCCCGGCGGCAGTGGCGGTCCATTGGGCAGTGGGGGTGCGCTGCCCGCCGTACTCCAGAGGCGTGCGGTATTGCCGCTCCGCCGAGCAGAAGTGTGAGGAGGCGGTCACCGCCGCCCACTCCCCAAAGCCGCCGTCCAAAGTCATAGAGGCCAGAGCCAGCCCCTCGCCCATTGTGGAGCAGGCGCCGTATAGGCCGAAAAAAGGAACATCCTGCCCCCGGGCGGCGAAGGAGGAGCCGATGCACTGGTTGAGCAGGTCCCCGGCAAAGAGCCAGTCCAGGGCGGAGGCCGCCTGCCCGGCCTTGTTCAGCGCCAGGCCCAGGGCCTGCTTCTGCATGGCGCTCTCCGACTTTTCCCAGGTGGATTCCCCAAAGGTGTCGTCTGTGTCGATATAGTCAAAGGTTTCAGCCAGGGGGCCTTCTCCCTCTTTTTTGCCCACCACGTTGGCCCAGCCGGCGAAGGAGGGCGGATTGGACAGCGCCGCCGTCTGCACGCCGGTTTTTTTTGTCGTCATAGTCTCACCTCCTGGCTATTTTTCCGCGAAACGGAGAAAATATGTTTGACCTATCGAATTATTTTTCGTATAATAATCGAATAGGAGGGATGGCTTATGGATCACGAAGTCTATATCGACGCCGAGGTAGAAACGCCGCCCGCGGCAGTGGAACAGATCCGCCGGGCTGTCCAGGCCGCCCTGGAGGGCGAAGGGGTGGATGTACCCTGCATCGTGGAGGTGTGCGTCACCAGCGACGCGGAGATTCATCAGACTAATCTAGAAATGCGGGGGGTGGACTGCCCTACCGACGTGCTGTCCTTCCCCATGTTCGAGCTGTCTCCCGGGGAGAAGCCCCGGGCCGGATGGGCCGACCCGGACACCGGAAAGGTGCTGCTGGGGGACATGATGCTCTCCCTGGAGCGGGCAAATGCCCAGGCTGCGGAGTACGGCCACTCTCCGGAGCGGGAGGTGTGTTATCTGGCCGTCCACTCCACCCTCCACCTGCTGGGCTACGACCACCTGGACGAGGGCCCCATGAAAGCCCGGATGCGCCAACGGGAGGAAATCATCCTGGAAGGGCTGGGCATTGCAAGAGACCACGGAAACTTATCATAAAGGAGAAATAATCATGAAAAAAATCAAGCTGATCCCCGTTGAGATTGAGGACGAATTTGACAGCTGCGAGGACATGGGCGTTCAGGAGGGAAAGAGCTGGAACTTTGAGTTTGACCTGACCCCCTATCTTGCCACCTGCGCCATGGCCTGCGGCATTCTGTTCGTGACCCGCTTTGTACAGAAGCATGTTTTTCATAAAAACCTATATTCGTAATAAAAAAGTCCGGGCAATCGCTCACACCCGGAGAGAAAGTGAGGATCATTGATGATTAAAAAAAGCGGCATCATTACCATTTGCGGACGGCCCAACGTGGGCAAATCCACCTTGACCAACGCGTTTGTAGGGGAGAAAGTAGCCATTGTCACCAACAAGCCCCAAACCACCCGGAACCGAATCTGCGGCATTCGGAACCGGGGTGAAAGCCAATTTGTTTTTGTGGACACTCCCGGCCTCCATAGGGCCCGTACCCGGCTGGGGGATTACATGGTCAATGTGGTCAAGGAGTCGGTGGCTGATGTGGACGCCGTCCTGCTGCTGGTGGAGCCGATTCCTAACGTGGGCGAGCCGGAGCGGCAGCTTATTGAACGCGTCAAGGCCCTGAACTGTCCCGCCGTGCTGGCCATTAACAAGATCGACGCCCTGGAGCAGAAAGACAAGCTGCTGGAGGTTATTCAGGTATACAGCCGGGAGCACAACTTCGACGCGGTGGTCCCTGTCTCCGCCAGAGAGGGCCAAGGGGTGGAAGAACTGCTCAATGTGCTGGAGGCGTATCTCCCGGAGGGGCCGCAGCTTTTTCCCGGCGGCATGACCTCCGACCAGCCCGAGCGGCAGATGATGGCGGAGATCTTACGGGAGAAGCTCCTTCTTCTCTTGGACAAGGAGATCCCCCATGGTACCGCCGTGGAGATCACCCGCTTCGTGGAGCGGGACGACGAGGTTGTGGAGGTGGAGGCCACCATTTACTGCGAGAAAAACAGCCACAAGGGCATTATAATTGGAAAGGGCGGAGGAATGCTAAAAAAGGCGTCCACCCTGGCCCGGCGGGACATGGAGAAGTTTATGGGGACCAAGGTGTTCTTGAAAACCTGGGTCAAGGTGAAGGAGAATTGGCGGGATAACCCGGCGGCCATCCAGAACTTTGGCTATGTGAAGGAGTAAAATTTACCGCTTATAGCATGGGTACAAAACAGCCAGCCTAACCATAGAAAGGAAGGGAGGGCTGAGCCATGAATGAGTGGGGACTTTGGGAACTGTTTTGCAAAACGGGACTGCCGGCGGCTTATCTGGCCGTGGCCGGCCAGCGTCAGGAGGATGGAAAGCACAGAGATGAACCGGCTAATACGGCTTTCCAGCCCAAAATTCAGCAGGTTTAACGGGCGTTTGCCCGTTACATAGGAGTGTCGCCCATGCACATCACCACAAACGCCCTGGTCCTGCGGGGAGTGGATTATAAGGAGTCAGATAAAATACTCACCCTGCTTACCCAGGACCTGGGGAAGCTCACCGCCTCCGCCCGGGGGTGCCGGAAAAAAGGGAGCGCCATCGCCGCCGGATGCCAGCTGCTGGCCTGGTCGGAGATGGTGCTCTA
>CANDCW010000082.1 GCA_947383275.1 uncultured Bacillota bacterium | reverse complement strand
CGATGAAGTAGTAGGCGAGGATGAGGATGAGCCAGAACATCTTGTTGGCCAGGATGCCGCCCGCGTCCTTGCACAGCAGCTGGAGCAGACCGGCGGGGCCCACGGCGAAGACGGTGCCCACCATGATGAGCAGCACTACGCTGAACACACGCATGACGTTCTTCATGCCGCCGCCCAGGTAGATGCCGGTGATCTCAGAGACCGACGCGCCCTCGTTGCGCTCAGACAGCATACCGGCAAAGTAGTCGTGGACGCCGCCGGCGAAGATGGTGCCGAAGGTGATCCACAGGAACACGCTGGGGCCCCACAGGGAGCCGGACAGGGCGCCGAAGATGGGGCCCAGGCCGGCGATGTTCAGCAGCTGGACCAGGAACAGCTTCCACTGGGGCATGACCACGTAGTCCACCCCGTCGTTGATGCGGACGGCGGGGGTCTCCCGGTCGTCCGGGCCGAAGGTGCTGTCCACCACCTTGCCGTAGACGAAGTAGCCGCCAATCAGCAGTGCCAGACATACGATGAAACTTACCATAAATATACCTCCCTTATTTTTCGGTCTGTCCGCGTATGGCCCGCGAACCGGCCGTTTTTAACAGATGTAACCTGCCCCTACTCCAACTCCCGGAACTCCGCCCGGATCAGGCTCCCCGTAGCGGTGGCCAGCTGGTCCATGGACCGAATGTGGGCCAGGCTTTTTCCATAGATGGTTCCCGCCGCCGGGGCGTTCAGGCTGGGTCCCATAAACACCGCCCCCACCCGGATGCCCCGCTTTTGCAGGGCCCGGACCTCCCGGGCGGCGTCCTCTACCGCCGGAGCGCCGGCGTAGTCATGGCCGAAGGGGTATTTTCCGCCGGGCGGGATGCGGTGGCTGTCGTTGGGGCCGGCGTCGGTGAGGAGGAGCAGCAGCCGCTTCCGTTCCGGTGTACCCTCCAGCAGCTCCCCCGCCGCCCGGAGAACCAGCCCGTCCCGGTTCCATCCGGCGGCGAAGTAGCGGAATACATTCCGGCTGTTGTCCTGAAAGCCCTTGAGCACCCGGAGGATGGTATATCCCCGCAGGCTGCAAAAGCCGGACACCCGCACGGGGACGCCGCACCGGGCCAAACTCTCGGAGAGGATGTACCCCTGGGCGGCAATGGTCTCCTGGCAGTGCATCCGTGAGGAGGAGGCATCCAGCAGCAGATCCACGGTGAAGCCGGGGCAGGAGGCATCCGCCTCCCGGGTAAAGACCCGCTGGTCGGACAGCACTGCCGCTCGCCAGACACGGGGGCTGTTCAGCCTCCCGTATCGGGCATTTTCCTCCTCCGTCTGGCTGTGAACCTGGAGGCAGTTCTGGATTTGTTCCGTCAGGCGGCGGATGGCGTTCTGATAGAGGACACTGTCCGCTCCGAAGGCGGCCCGGTTGCGCTCCTGCTGGAGCTGGGCCTGCTGAGCCAGCCGTTTAGCCTCCCCGTTGGGGGCCTGCTCCGGGGTAGGGACCCCGGCGGTGTACCAGAGATGACAGCCCAGGTGGACGCCGGTACACAGCTTCTGCTCCGCCGCAGCCAGCTCCCGGTCGGGCAGAAGGGAGGGGCCGAAGCAGCTGGCGATGTACCGCCGGTCGGCGGCGGCGTCCTCCTTCAGCCTGATTCTGGCCCGGCGGGTGTCCAGTCTGGGACCGTCTCCCCCGTCCGTGCCCGTCCCGTGCCCGGCGGAGGCCACATCGGTGTGGACGATCTCAGTAGGCATTAGCCGGGTCATCACACCGGCCCACCTGCCGGTCAGGTGCAGCCGCAGGGCGGAGGGCGGGCGGCTTTTGCCGTCGAAGAGGCAGAAACGGGCGAACGCATCCAGGATGGTGGAAAAAATCTCCCCTTCCTCCAGGGGCCCGAGCTCCAGGGCGGCGGACAGCCGCTTCTCATAGGGGGTCATCACCGGGGGCCGCCTTCCCAGCACCGACTTCCATCGAGCGGATTGCACGGTGTAGGAGAGCTGGTTTTTTGCCATCCACTCCTGGCGTGAGAGGATGTGCTCCCGGTCGAAAAACCCCACTGCATACTCCTGTCGCAGGTTCGCTAAAATGGGCCGGTGGGGCAGCTCCCGCTGAAAGGCGGCGCTCTCCAGGGCCAGCCAGGCCAGGTCGTCCAGCAGATTCTGCCGCCGGTCCCCCGCCCATGCCTCAAAGAGCCCGGACGGTCCCTCCTCCCCATACCACCTCCGGACGCAACCCACGATGGTATTTAAGTAGAGGTTGGGGGTCCCGTCGGCGTTCAGGGAAAGGAACAGCGGCTCAAAGCCGTACACCCCGGCCCCGTTCCACACCTGGTTCAGAGCCCGGCGCTGTCCGGCGGTGCGGTGGGCGCTCACGGCTCAAACAACTCCCCTCGGGTGAGTTTGGGAGAAATTCGGGCCGCCATCACGTCCCGGATCAGGCCCTGCTCGTAGCTGTCGGAGGTCTTGTTGGTAATCCCCATATCCAGCGCCGGGCCGGAGGGAACCTCCGCCGCCATCAGCTCCAGGGCATCCAGCAGCCCCCGCAGGTCCAGGGCCTTGGTGGAGATTTCGCCGCCCTCACACTTCCTTTGCAGGTCGAAAAACAGCTGGCCGAACTGTTGGCGATACTTTTTCTTTAGCGTTGGGCAGCGGCGCTCCAGCAGCCGGTCCAGGTTTTCCGGGCTGATGGAGGGCATCTGGATGACCACAAACCGGGAGGCCAGGGCCTCGTTCAGCTCCCGGGTGCCGGCGTAGCCATAGTTCATGGTGGCGATGAAGCGGGCGGCGTGGGCCATGGGCAGGCGGTCGTAGCCGGGAACGTCCAGCGCCCGCCGGAAGTCCAGGGCGGCGTGGAGGACGGCCAGGGCCTCGTTCTTCGCCATATTGATCTCGTCCAGAATGCCGAAGCCTCCGTGCTGGGCGCACCGGTAGATGGGACCGGGCCGGAACTGCACCTGCCCATCAGAAAAGGTATCCATGCCCACCAGGCCCGAGGCGTCCAGATTCACATGGAAGGACACGTTCCAGACGGGACGGCCAAAGGCCGCGGCCAGATTTTCCGCCAGCACGTTTTTGCCGGTGGCCTTACCTCCGGTGAGAAGCAGATTCTTCCCACACAACAGCGCGGCGACAGCCTGCTCCCATACCTCCCGCCCGTAGTAGTGGAATTGGGGGGCGGGAACCCGCTCCGGCAGCTCCGGGGGGTAATCCCGCCGGAACCGTCCCACTTCCTCCAGCAGCCTGGGGCTGACTCCCTCCCCTTTTAGAAATGAAAGCATCGCCCAAGCACTTCCTTCCCCTGAAAAAGTTAGGCCCGGGCGGTATTTCCACCGCCCGGGCCACAGCTTTGGTGATGGATGAATCACACAAAAACGAGGAGCATTCCTTTGAGCGTTCACATCATAGCACCAAAATTCAAAAAATTAAAATACTTTTTTCCTTGTAGTTATCATATCTTTTCGATATGATAACGGCCATAAAAGGGCCCCGGAATCAGACGATCCCGGAGCCTTCTCCTGTTCAGCGGACACGGTATCTGACGCTTATCCTTCGATAGCAATTATAGTAGATTTGGGCAGTTGCTTCATTTCCCGCTTGGGCAGGGTGAGTCTCAGAATACCGTCCTCTTAAGCTGCTGTGGTACAATACCGATATCAAATCAGTCTCAGAAGGTTATTATGTACCTATATAATATCCACGCGGCCTTGGAATTGTTGGAAGGGACACCAGCTTCGCCCGGGAGCGTGCTCGTCCTTTTGACATCAGAGGAGTTGAAGCAAGGGGTCAGTGTTCCGGGCTTAGAGCATGTCCTTTGCGGAGATTAAAATAGTATGGGTTACAAAAGCATCGTAACCACTCTACGATTTGCATCAGAGATTTTATCATATCCAAAAGATATGGTAATTGTAATAATATATGTATTTCCCTTTTTTCTATTCCTGTGCTAGGATAAGAACATCCAAAGGGAATACAGATAAAACCTGAATATTATAAAAGAAAGTGGAGGAATTGATGATGAAAAAGCTAGCTGACTTCCTGTCGGAGTACTACGGGACCTTCTCCCGCTGAGACCGCCTCTCCAATCTTTGTGTGATCCATCCATCACCGAAGCCAACGCCCGGACAGCGGAAACGCTGGCCGGGCACATTTATTTATCACAAATGAGGTATCGCGATGAGTATTCATGAGGAGTGCGGCGTCTTTAGCGTAATCAGCCCCCGGCCTGTGGACGTGGGCCTACTCCAGGCAGGCGACAGGGGCAAGCGGTCCCTCCATCCGCTCAATCATGGCCTTTACACTGTACTCCTCCGGAGGCCTGTTTAACCGGTAGCCGCCGCCCTTCCCTCTTAATGCGTCAAGCAGCCCGCCCTTTACCAGCTCTTTCACCACGATCTCCAGATATTTCTCCGAAATCTCCTGACGGGCGGCCACATCCTTCAGGGGCACAAATCCGTCACTCTGATTCTCCGCAACATCGATCAGAAATCGCAGTGCGTACCGCCCCTTTGTGGAAATCATCATAAAAACTCCCTCCCATTATACCCCATCATACCACAAGGTTAATAGGATTTCAGGGAATTTGTATAATCCCATTGACAAAGTGGGTATATCGGTATATAGTGGCAGTACTTCAAAAAAGGAGACTTTTCGAATGGAGAAAGCTGGATATCTGCGCCGGCGCGCCCCTGTGCACTGGCTGGCCGTAACCGCTGTTTTCATGGCGATGAATATCGCCCTCAGCTCCTTTGGAATGCCGGTTCCGGGCGGACATCGACCAGCTGATCGGCAAAACACCCCTGCTGGAGCTGACCCATATTGAGGAGGAAGCAGGACTGAAGGCCCACATCCTGGCCAAGCTGGAATACTTCAACCCCGCCGGGTCGGTCAAGGACCGCATTGCCAAGGCCATAATCGACGAAGCCGAGGTCAGTGGGAAGTTGAAGCCCGGTTCCACCATCATTGAGCCTATCTCCGGCAATACCCGGGATCGGGCTGGCCTCGGTGGCCGGCGTTGGCACCGGCATGTTTCTGTTCAGAAAGGATTTTATTATGATTTATGCGGACAATGCAGCTACCACAAAAATGAGCGGGGCTGCCATTAACGCCATGCTGAACTGCATGGAAGAGACCTGGGGTAATCCCTCCAGCTTGTACGGGCTGGGCCAGCGGGCCAAGGAGGCTTTGGAGGAGGCCCGGGAGCGGATCGCCGCTTGTATTGGGGCCTCCTCTAAGGAGATCACCTTTACCTCCGGAGGCAGCGAGGCGGACAACCAGGCCATCCGCTCCGCCGCCCTGCTGGGTGCCCGTCAAGGGAAGCGCCACATCATCTCCACCACCTTTGAGCACCACGCCGTCCTGCACACCCTGAAAAAGCTGGAGAGTAATGGCTTTGAGGTGGAACTGCTCCCGGTGGGTCCGCTGGGGACTGTCACGGCGAGCCAGGTAGCGGAAGCTATCCGTGATGACACCGCCCTGGTGACCATCATGTACGCCAACAACGAGATCGGCTCCGTCCTGCCCATCCCCGAGACCGGCGCGGTGTGCCGGGAGCGTGGCGTCCTGTTCCACACCGACGCGGTGCAGGCGGCGGGCCACCTGCCCATTGATGTAAAAGCACAGAACATCGATCTGCTGTCCCTCTCCGCCCACAAATTCCACGGTCCCAAGGGGGTCGGCGCACTCTATGCCCGCCAGGGGATACCGCTGTCCAACCTCATTGAGGGCGGCGCCCAGGAACGAGGCAAGCGGGCGGGGACGGAGAACGTCCCAGCCATCGTGGGTATGGCGGCAGCGCTCGAGGAGTCCTGCACTCATATGGACGTGAATACCGTCAAAGTCTCCGCCCTGCGGGATTTGCTCATTGGAGGGCTCTCCAAAATCCCCCACGCCGTTCTCAATGGGGACCCTATAAACCGCCTCCCCGGCAATGTGAACTTCTGCTTTGAGGGCATTGAGGGGGAGAGTCTGCTTCTGCTGCTGGACGACCGGGGCATCTGCGCCTCCTCCGGCTCCGCTTGTACCTCTGGCTCCCTGGAGCCCAGCCACGTCCTGCTGGCCATCGGCCGGCCCCACGAGGTGGCCCACGGCTCGCTGCGGCTATCCCTCTGTGAGAAAAACACCGAGGCTGACGTAGACGCTATTTTGAAGGCGGTTCCGGAAATCGTGGGCTATCTGCGCAATATGTCCCCGCTGTGGAAGGATAAGGTCAGCGGACAGAAAGAATTTGTTTTGTGAGGAGGCTTGGATATGGCGCTTTACAGTGAAAAGGTAATGGACCACTTCCGGAATCCCCGGAATGTGGGGGTGATTGAGGATGCGGACGGCGTAGGTGAGGTAGGCAACGCGGTCTGCGGGGATATTATGAAGATCTACCTTAAAATTGAGGACGATATCGTCTCAGATGTGAAGTTTGAAACCTTCGGCTGCGGCTCCGCCATTGCGTCCAGCTCCATGGCTACTGAGATGATCCGCGGCAAGCCCCTCTCGGAAGCGCTGAAGCTCACTAACCAGGCGGTCACCGAGGCGCTGGACGGCCTGCCCGCCCACAAGCTGCATTGCTCTGTTCTGGCGGAGGAGGCCATCCAGGCGGCGGTGAAGAACTATTATGACCGGCAGGGCATTGCCTACGACCCGAAGGATTTCCCGGCCTGCGGCTCCTGAGATGTAATGTATAAAGGGTGGTTTCACCAAGCCACTACATTGCATTGACTGCGGTTCATTTGTGGCAGAATGGCACAGGCTGGAGGGGCGGTGATTGACCAGCAGGAGAGAACCGAAGCGGGAGCGTCCGGGGATGACCTGGGCGCTCCGTTCTCTTTATAGGCCCTCTGCTAAGAGCGCACTTACCCCCCACCGGCCTGGGCGCGATGGTGGTACTGCCTGACGGCAGCCGTGCGCCCTCCGGGGGCGGCTCCCGCCGGACGTTCCTTTCCTGCCCAGTATGGACAGGCCAGCAGACGCCAACGGCGGCTTGTGCATCGGGTGGAGCTGCGCCGGTGCACTGGGGGGGTGGGGCATTGGCCCCCAACAAGCTGTGCTGGGTATATACCGGGGCATTGCTTGCTACTACTATTATCAGCGTCCAAAGACAAAGGTTGACTATCGCCCGCACCGGTGTTATACTTTGCCCGTGTCAATTCGACAAATCGGAATTTTCTGGGAATTTATAGAAAGAAAAGTAAATTAAAGAATATAAGAATAGCATGATTGTTTCGTGTTAGCAAAATACAACAGGAGATGATTTTTATGTTTGGATTTGGAAAAAAGAAGATAAAGGAGGATAACGCCCCAGAGAAGCGGCTGGCTGAGTTCCAGAGAAAAAAGGACTGGGCTGGGGTGTCCAGAACTTATTATGAACTGGGTGTGGCCGCTATGGATGCGGGCAACCTGCATGAAGCCCAGCTGTGGCTCCACCGGGCGGACACCATTTATAGTGCTGATGACAATATCTATGATAAGGTGGGGGAGAAACTGATGGACGATTGCTCCGACCGTATTGGGCGGCTGGAGGATAAGGACGGACTGTTCTACAACGACATTCCCGCCGAAATTGAGGCCAGGGCGAAGGAACTGAGCGGTCCCCAGGTTCGGGCATGGGGTTTGCTGTCCATTGCCCGGCTGGTGCGGCTGGGGGAGCAGTTGTCCAGACTACCAGACTGTGAGGTGCTGGGCCAACTGGACTGGGCGGTTGATTTGATGTTTCGCTCCCTTCAGACCTTACCCTCTCAAGAGGCATACCAACGCTTGATGGATATGTGCAACGCACTCTATGAACTCAACGGAAAGCTGGTCTATTACAGCGGTGAGATTGAGGTTCCAGGCAGGCCCCCCTTCCAGCTGTTCGACCTGAACGGCCTGTTTGGAGTAGAACAGGAGCTGAACAGCTATACCGACAATCATCTGCGGCTGCTGGCCGCTCTGAGCCAGGGGGCGGAGGAGCTGCCCCAGGCCGAGAGCGGCATTGTGGCCTGCGCCCTGCTGCCTGACTACTATGTCCGCACTGGGGCAAGAGACCTGAACGAAGTCCCCCAGATCAAGGCGGAACTGGAGCGTATCTGGAGCGACTATGAGTTTGTCCGGGACCGTTTCACCTGGGAGGAGGTCGGGAAAAGAATCGAGGATTATAAACAGTTGGATATTCTGGCCTGATGGCTCTACAGAAAATGATCCTGCTCCACAAGAAAACGAGTTTTGACGAGGAGTAATACGCTTTCCAGTTTATCGGGGGGATTTCATCTTTATGGTGAAATCCCCCCTTGACAAATGTTCTCTTGATTCTCGATAGACACGCTCTCCCCGGCTCGCTCGTCATCATGGGATAATCTTTTGTAAAGGGCGGTGGAGGCCCTGGCGCAGCTACGCCGTGGTCAACCTGTGATTTAAGGAGGAATAGCGGGATGCAGTATACCAGCGTCTATCAATCCCCGGTAGGGGAGATTCTTTTGGCCTGTGATGAGGCCGGCCTGACCGGGCTGTGGTTTGAGGGCGAAAAGTTCTATACCCTCGGTCTGGACAAGGAGCATGAGGAACGGGAAATGCCGGTGTTCGCGGTGGTAAAGCGGTGGCTGGATATTTACTTCTCCGGCCACGAGCCGGATTTCATGCCGCCCATCCACATGATCGGGTCCCCCTTCCAGCTCTCCGTGTGGGAAATCCTGCGGCAAATCCCCTATGGAAAAACAACGACCTATGGGAACATCGCAAAGCGCCTCGCGGCGGAGCGGGGACTGTCCAGAATGTCCGCCCAGGCGGTGGGCGGCGCAGTGGGACACAATGAAATTTCCATCATTGTTCCCTGCCATCGTGTGGTGGGAACTAACGGCAGTCTGACCGGCTACGCTGGCGGCGTGGACAAGAAAGTGCGTCTTTTACAGTTGGAGGGCGCGGATATGACCGGGCTGTTTGTTCCCACAAAGGGAACGGCGTTGTGATATGAGTGCAGTTTTAGCCGAGGGACTGATCTACAAAATCCTGTCAGTCGTAGAGGAAATCCCTGAGGGCCGCGTTGCCACTTACGGCCAGATCGCCCGGTTGATTGGCCGGGAGAGAAATGCGCGGCTTGTGGGTAAGGTCCTCAGCAACGCCTCCTGAGTACATATAGCAAACCTTTCTTCCTCTATAGTAAAATTTGGAATGAAACTTTGTGATCCTCTTCTGCGCGAATCCGGACCTCTTCTTCCACGTCGCTGCCCCAGCTGTCGATGCCGCCCATACCCCGCATGGCCCCGCAGAGGGTCACCACCGTGCGGGCGGGGACGGGCAGCTCCTCCCGGTGGGCGGCCTGCTCCAGCTGCTGTGGGGTGTAGGGGAGGGCGGAGAAGGCAAAGGGCTGGTCCAGCATTTCCAGGGTCAGGCGGGAGCGCCCATTCCGCAGCACCACCGCATGGGTGTCCACATGGCAGCCGCACTCTTGGGGGACCAGGTAGGCGGGGATATGGGGCGTCTCCCGGTGCCAGCCGAAGACGCCGCCTTTTTTCCGGTCTGGGTAGGTCTCCCCGGACAGTCCCAGCCACTCCACCTCCTCCACCGGCTGAGGCGTAGCGAAGCGCAGGCCGAACAGGGGCAGGCCCGGCCGGTTTGGCCCGCCGTGATAGTGGACGTTTACCGTTGAGGAGCATCAGGCCGTTTTTCAGTTCAAACCGCCGGAAGCCAATGTGGTAGGGGACAACCTCGTAGACCTCGCCGTCCGTTCCAGACAGCGTCAGCGTCACCGTATACAGCTCCGGGTGGCCGTGGCCCCAAGGGAGGACCTCCTCAAAGCGAAGGGGCTGGCTGCGCAGATACTTGTCCTCCGGGGTCAGCTCCAGCCCGCTGTCAAACAGCGTGCCCTGCTCCGGGTGGGCGACGCGGCAATGGACCGTCCCCTCCCCCTCCAGCAGCAGACGAATGGACAGGGTCCCGGTGGCGTTGTCCGTTTCCAGCCCCGCCTGGAGCCACAGGTCGGCCAAGTGGACGGCGGGCTTAGCGTAGAGGAACACGGAGCGGAAGATACCAGAGAACCGGAAGAAGTCCTGGTCCTCAATCCAGGCGGCGCTGGACCGCTTGTACACCTCCACGCACAACCGGTTGCCCTTTTCCCGGAGGTAGGGGGTCAGATCGAAGTCGGAGGGGGTAAAGCTGTCCTCAGCGTAACCGATGAACTGTCCTTCTTATGGAAAGCTTTCCATAAGAAGGATAATGAAAAGAGATACAAAATGAAAAGTTACCTCCAAAAAGATTGAAAAA
>CANDCW010000081.1 GCA_947383275.1 uncultured Bacillota bacterium | reverse complement strand
ATGTAGCCGCCGTTCTGGTAGACGAAGTTCCAGTAGCCCAGCTGCTCGTCGTTGTAGGCCATGTAGCCGTATTTGCCGGTGGCGTCGTAGATTTTCTGAGAGGCTTCGGTCATGTCGTCCCAGGTCCAGTTCTCGTCGGGGTAAGCCACCCCGGCCTGGTCGAACATCTCCCGGTTATATACCAGGACGATGTTGTCCTTGTCCTTGGGCACGCCGTAGATGCGCCCATCGGAGCCGCTGGCGTTGCCCAGGGAGACCTCGGAGAAGTGGTTCTTGTAGTAGTTGGGTTCCACGTCGTCAAAGAGGTCGGTAAGGTCGGCCAGGATGCCGAAGTCGGCGTAGTACAGAATCTGGTCGGTGTGCATCCAGAAGATGTCGGGCATGGTGTTGGACTCGCCGGCAGCCTCCAGCTTGGTCCAGTACTCGCCCCAGCTGGTGACCTGCACCTCGATGTTCACGTCGGGATGCTTGGCGGTGTAGGCGGCGCACATAGCCTCCATGCCGGCTCGCTGGTTGACATCCCAAATCTGAAGCTTGAGATGGGTCTTGCCGTCGGACGCGCCGCACCCGGCCAGGGACAGCAGCAGCGCAGCGAGCAAGGCTACCGCCGTTATGCGGGGAATTTTTTTCATAACTCCACATCCTTTCCGTTATCCTGCGTTGCCCGGTCATCATCCAACGCAGTTTTGCTTATTTTAATATGGAAATAATATTTTTGTAAATGTTGCGTTGTGATTAAAATATCTGCTTATGTTGTAAAAATCGCTTTATATATAGATTACAACACATTCTGGTATATTTAGGGTCAAAATCGGTAAAACGCAAAAAAATAATCAAAATTTTTGTGCATATATACCAAACCATCCGGCATTTTTTCTTTGTAAAAACATATTCATAAACTGAGGTGATATAAATTGGAAAACGCACAGAGAGAGTTGTTGAGTGTCCTTCTGGGTGCAATGTACGCGTGCGGCCTATTGTCGAAAACCACCTACTCAAATGCAGTAGATTTGGTACATTCTGTAATAGATATTCCGCCACTTTTCTGGTATCCCGTGTGTTTGGCAAAGGAGGCGGGGCAGTGTGAATATCCTTAAAATACGCAATGAAATGCGCAATGGAAAAACCATCTTCGACCTGCCCCTGCGGGTGACCTTCTACGCCAGAGTTTCCACCGACAAGGACGAGCAGATCAACAGCCTGGAAAACCAGGTGCAATATTACACAGAGCTGATTCAGTCAAAACCCAACTGGACCTTTGTGCCGGGGTACATTGACGAGGGGATCAGTGGCACCAGCACGAAGAAGCGGGACAGCTTCTTACGGATGATAACTGACGCCAAGGGTGGGCGGTTTGACTTCATCATCACCAAGGAGATATCCCGCTTTTCCCGTTCCACCCTGGACAGCATCAAATACACCCAGGAGCTGCTGGAGCACGACGTGGGGGTGCTGTTCCAGAACGACAACATCAACACCCTGGACAGCGACAGCGAGTTCCGGCTGGTGGTCATGGCCGGGGTGGCCCAGGACGAGGTGCGCAAGCTGTCCGAGCGGCTGAAGTTCGGCTTCCGCCAGGCCATCAAAAACGGCCACGTTCTGGGCAATGACAAGCTGTGGGGGTACGATAAAAAGGACTGTGTCCTCACCATCAATGAAGCGGAGGCCCAGGTGGTGCGGCGCATCTTTGACCTCTATGCCAACCAACAGATGGGTATCCGCCGCATCTCTCAAACGTTATTTGACGAGGGCTTTACCAGCCGAAAGGGCAACGCCTTCAATGTACTGACCATCCGGCACATCCTCTGCAACCCCAAGTACAAGGGCTGGTACTGCGCCAACAAATCCCAAACGGTGGACTACCGCAGCAAACGAAAAATTTTCCTGGATAAGAGCGAGTGGGTGATGTACCCCGACCCGTCCATCCCGGCCATCGTGTCGGAGGAGCTGTGGGATCGGGCCAACGCCTTGTACAAGCGGCGCAGCCAGCAGATGATGTCCCACCAGAGCGGAGCGGAGTTTCACAACCGCTACCCCTACAGCGGCAAGATCGTCTGCGAGGAGCATGGCACCAGCTTTCACCGGCAAGTTGTCAAACGAAAAAATGGTGAGACAGAGACCTGGCAGTGTCGGGAATACCGCAACCGAGGGCGGGCGGGGTGTGCCGCGCCACAACTGCGCACCACCGAGCTGGATCAGATCATGGCCGGCATTTTCAATCAGCTTGCCCGGAACAAACAGGCTATCATCGACGCGGTGGTCACCGTCCTTCAGTCCGTCCCCGATGAACACGACCACGCCCAGGACCTCCGCCGCATTGAGGAGGACCTGTCCGCCATCCAGGCGAAAAAAGACCGCCTGCTGGAGATGAGCATTGAGGGCGTCATCTCCACAGCGGAGTTCAAACAGCGCAACGACGGATTCAATGAGCAGGCCAAGGTTCTGGAAGAACGGCTGGCGGCGCTCCAGGCGGAGGTGGAAAAGGGACAGCAGACGGCGGCACAGATGGAGAAAATCCGAGCCGCTCTGGAAGAGGAACTAACCTTCCAAAACGGGATCAATTCCGCCCTGGTCACCACAATTTTAGACCATATTGTAGTCAAAAAAAGCAGCACCAGAGAGGTGCTGCACCTTGATATTTATTTGAAATTCGGCGGCCCCTGGGGGGCCGTTTTTGAGCGGGAAAATTCCTCCTTCCGCTGTACTCCTTCTTTACAATGTGCGCCACCAGACGCAGGTTGTGTTCCACCAAAATATTACGAGCCTCCAAGTCCCCTTGCGCACACCGCTCCAAATAATCCTTCTCTTCCGCTGCTTTCAGCGGGCGTGGAAAAGAACCTCCTCCCCCAGACAGGCGCAGAGTAAAAAACAATCCATTCATCATAAGGTAGATAACAGGCGACAGCATTTTATAACACCTCCGCTCTACCCTATTCCCGCCCGGCACGTCCCTATAACCAGCTAACACCGCTATGGATCAGGCCGGCAGCACCCGCAGGAAGCGCAAGAAATCCAGACCCTGTTTCCTCAAAAATGCAAAAAGAGATTGAGGTTAGAAAAGTACTTCCCCAATAATCCACAGGGTATACCTTTCTAACCTCAATCAAATGCTTTTTCCTCTTGTTATGGCAACATATACTGCGGCAGAAGAGTAATGTCCTTAACAACGATAATTCTACTCACAAAATGGCTGGAAATTATAAAATAGTTTCTCAATCCTGATCCCAGTTATGGTAGACGTTCTGTACGTCATCGTTCTCCTCCAGGAAATCGATAAGCTTTTCCATATTCTTAATATCGGCTTCGTCAGTGAGCTTAATATAGTTCTGGGGCACCATCTGTACGCCCGCTTCTAAGAATGTGTACCCTTTAGCCTCCAAAGATTCGGTGACGGAAGCAAAGGAATCGGGATCAGTATAAACCTCAAAAACCTCGCCGTCGGCCTGCATGTCATCAGCGCCAGCGTCCAGGGCATCCATCATAACGGTATCCTCGTCCAAGTCGTCGGCTTCAATCACGATGACGCCCTTCCGATCAAAGGACCAAGACACACAGCCAGTAGCGCCTAACCCCTTGCCGTATTTGTCCAGCAGGTGGCGCACTTCGGGCGCGGTGCGGTTGCGATTATCTGTGAGCGCCTCCACAATAACGGCCACGCCGTTGGGGCCGTAGCCCTCGTAGACCACATTCTCGAAGCTATCGGTGTTGCCGGAACCCAAAGCTTTATCAATGGTGCGCTTAATGTTATCGTTGGGCATATTAGCCGCCTTAGCCTTGGCAATCACTGTCGCCAAGCGGGAATTATTGGCTGGATCACCACTGCCGCCAGTTTTTACGGCTACAATCATTTCACGGGCAATTTTGGTGAAAATCTGGGAGCGCTTAGCGTCCGCTGCTCCTTTGGTCTTTTGTATGTTGTGCCACTTGGAATGTCCGGACATGAATATCTTTCCCTTCTTGTGTTATAAGCGGAAGCATTATATCATCTTTTCCCTTGCTTTGCAAGTCCTTAGCCGCATTTTTTTGCTCCAGCCTTTTTCAGCGCACAGATATAAATTCTTGCGTTTGTCATCCCAAATATAACCCATAGTACCCCACCAGCGCCATAGCCATCAGTCCGGCGGTAATAAGCTGGATGGGAACGCCCCGGAAAGCCTTTGGGCAGCGGTTTAAATCCACTTCCTTCTGGAGGCTGGCAAAGCTGGCCAGAGCCAGGGTGGCGCCGATCCCGCCGCAAAAGGCGAAAATCAGGGCGGAGCCCAGGCTGTAGCTGCGCTGGGAGATCAGGAGGGCAGAGCCCAGGGCGGCGCAGTTGGTAGAAATGGAGGCCAGATTTTTATCTACCCGCCGGGACAGCTCCGGGATGCAGGCTTTGAAGAATTTACGCAGCCCGGCTACCAGCCCGGGAATCAACAGGGCGAAAGCCAGCACCTGGAAGTGAACCAAGCCAAAACGGATGAGAATCAAAAAGTTGAGCAGCCAGCCTCCCAAGCCCCCCAGTATCATAACCAGGGTCAAACACAATCCGGTGCGGATAGCCTCCCTGGACTCTGTGAAGGACTCCTGATGGGTTCCGATGCCCATGCAGGACACCAGCACCATATTTTCTGACAGCAGCGCGGCCAACGCGACCCCTGCCAATTCAAGCGTGTCATTCATATAACCGAAATCTCCTCCCGCTTATTGCGTGTCCTCATAGTCGATAACCTCAGAGGTGTCCAGGTTGGCCACGATATTCAGCGCCCGGTTGACCCCGGCAGTGATAGCCTTGGAGGTGGCGGTGGCGCCGCTGACGGTGTCTACCGAGTTGTTTCCAGAGGTGCGGATGGTGCCGGAACGGCCCACATACCGCGCCAGGGCTGCGGGAGTCATAGCGGTGGTGCCAACGCGGTCGGTCTCGCTGTGGCTCTCAATGGCCACGCCAGTGACGGCGCCATTCAGGTCCACGCCCACCGTCATGGTGACGGGCCCGCCGAACCCCTGGCTTTGCACCGAGACGCAGTAGCCCAGCAGATGGCCCTCTTCGTCGTAGCCGGCTATGATGGACAGCGCGCCGGCTGTGTGGTAGGGAGTCTCGGCTCCCACCGAAGCCTGGGGCATGGCCTGAGCCAAAATCTCACGCCGGGCCTGAATGTCGGCCCGGGCCGTATTCAGGTCAGTAAAGCGGTGGACGCCGAAGATGACCGCACAGGTCACCACAAAGACGCCCGCAAAGGGGCCCGCCGCCTTGAGGGCGGAGCGCAAAAGGTCCAGATATGCCTCGCCGGGGGCCTGCCCCTCCCGGGGCCTGGGGATCTGAATGTTCAATTTGGGCCGGACAAACTTGATTTCAGCCAGGCTGGCCCGGGTTTGGGCCAGCACGGCCCGGGTGGCGGCAAAGTTGCCAATGCCAAACCGGCGGGGCAGGCCCAGCCGGTCCAGCAGCCAAACCATACAGTTCATGGTGAGGATGGCCCAGCCCACCCCCTCAGGATAGGGGCTGGAGGAGCGCAGCAGCGCAGTGAGCAGTCCGCATCCCACGCCAAACATGATGTGGCCCCGAGGAGTCACCGGAGAAGTTGTGGGATCGGTGGCAAAGAAAATAGCTCCCATCAGCAGCCCGCCGCCCATCAGCTGGCAGGCAGTCCAGGTCAGGGGGGAGATTCCCTCCGGGACGGACAGCAGGGCGAGCACGGCTGACGTCCCCAGATATGCCAGGGGGATCCGGGCGGAGATCACCCGGCGCAGCAGCAGATAAACCATCCCCAGCAGCAGCATGAAGGCGGAGACCTCCCCCATGCAGCCTCCCCGAAGCCCCAGGAACATCACCCGCAGCTCCACCGGAGGCAGTACGCCCTCGTGGAGGTAGGACATGGGGGTGGCGGCGGACACGGCGTCTACCGCAGTGAGGGACAGCTTCTGCATGGGCTGGGGCCAGGTGGTCATCAGCATGGGCAGGGTACCGGCCAGCATCCGCCCAGCCAGGGCGGGGTTCATGAAGTTGCGGCCCAGACCGCCGTAAAACTGTTTGACCACGATGATGGCGAAAGCGGCTCCCATGACCGGAACCCAATAGGGGGCGCTGGCGGGCAGGCTGAGGGCCAGCAGCAGTCCGGTAACGCAGGCGGACAGGTCGCCCACGGACTGGCGCTGCCGGGTGAGCAGGCGGTACAGCGCCTCAAACAGGACGCAGGAACCTACAGATACGGCGGTAAGGACCAGAGCCCGGGGCCCAAAGAAAAAAACGGCCATGCCCAGGGCGGGGACCAGGGCCACCATCACGTCCGCCATCATGGCGCGGGTGGTGGAGGGCTGGCGCAGCTGAGGGGACATGCGCTTGGGGGTGTAGCCGGAGGTCATAGCGCGCCCCCCCCTTTCTTTACAAGGTTGGCCGCCTGGGTTACTGTCTCCACCAGGGGGATCTGCGCGGGACAGATAAAGGAACAGCAGCCGCAGGCGTTGCAGTCCTCCAAATGGAAGCGGGACAGTTTCTCCATATCCCGGTCCTCCAGGGCCCGGCGGATGATGGTGGGGGCGAGGTGCATGGGGCAGGCGCCCACGCATTTGCCGCAGCGGATACACACCCCTCCGGGGGTGTCGGGCTTATGCTCCCAGCCCGTGAGGCAGACCAGGCTGTTGGTATCCTTCATCACGGGGGCCTCCAGGCTCTGGAGGGCAATCCCCATCATGGGCCCGCCGGTGAGGGTGAGGTCGGCCTCCTCCTTCAGTCCGCCACAGGTCTCCAGCAGATGACGCAGAGGAGTGCCGATGGGCACCCACAGATTGCGGGGCCGGGTAACGGCCCCGCCGGTGATGGTCACTGCCCGGTGGGTGACGGGACGGCCCTGAAACAGGGCGTCCTGAATGGCGAAGACCGTTGCCACATTAAATACCGCGCAACCCGCGTCAGTGGGGCCGCCGCCGGGGGGAACCTCCCGGCCCGTAACGGTCTGGATAATCTGCTTTTCCGCCCCCAGCGGGTAGCAGGTGCGCACGGGGATAATCTGAACGCGCCCGTTTCCGGAGCGGCGCAGGCGGCGCTCCACCGCTTCCACAGCGTTGAGTTTGTCCCCCTCGGTGACCACCACCACCCGCTCCGCCTGAAGGCAGCGGGCAATGGCCTGGGCGCCCCGAAGGATATGCTCGCTGCGTTCCAGCAGCAGGCGGTAGTCGGCAGTAACATAGGGTTCGCACTCAGCTACGTTGACGATCAGGGTGTCAACCTTGCCTGCGGAGCGGGCAATTTTTTCCCAGGTGGGGAAAGCGCCGCCCCCCATACCTACGATTCCAGCCCACTCCACCCGCTCCACCAGCTGTTCCAGGGTGAGCTGCCGGGGATCCAGGGGGGGCGGCCCGCCCGGATAGCGTTCACCCCGCTCGTCGTTTTGAATGACGATGGCGGGGGAGCGTCCGCCCCAGGGGTGGGGACGCTCCTCAATCGCCACGACCCGTCCGGAGACGCTGGCGTGGGCGGCAGCTCCCGTCTGTCCCCGGCGGGCGATGGGCTGGCTGGCCAGCACCGGGTCGCCGGGGCGTACCAGGGGGGTAGCGGGGCCGTCGGCGCACATGATAAGGGGGATTACGATTTCCATGGGCGTGCGGGACAGCCGGGCCAGCGGTTTGCGCCGGGTCATGTCTTTTCGCGTGGCGGGGTATACCCCGCCGAAAAAGGAATGGGTCATGTAAAAAACCTCCCCGCGGCACAAATCGGGCCGCGTTTCGACAACGTGGGCGGATAATCGCGATAAACATACAGCATATATAATAGTTCAACAAAAGCCGTCTGTCAACGATTATGTCTCTGCCTGCCGCATGGGGCGGGTCATCCGGACACGGAGAGGCGCGCTATGTTCCGTAATCCAGCCCGGTCAGATACCGCCGGGCCAGGTCAAATGCATGGCTGGCAGTCTGGGTGCGCAGCCGCTCCCGCATGGGGCGATTGCCCAGGTGCAGGGGGCGGACATGGGTGCCTTTGGGGGTGGCGATAGCCACAAACATGGTACCCACCTGGTTCTCCCGGTCATCCTTATCCGGACCGGCCACACCGGTGGAGGACAGGGCGATGTCGCAGCCCAGCACCTTCCGCGCTCCCTCGGCCATGGCTGCGGCGACTTCACCGGATACCGCGCCGTACTGCTCCAGCACCGGGGCAGGTACGCCCAGAACGCCCTCCTTAATCTCATTGGCATAAGACACGATGCCTCCCTTAAACGCGGCGGAGGACCCAGGGATATCAGTGAGCCGCTTGGCGATAAGGCCGCCGGTGCAGCTCTCCGCCGTGCCCAGGGTGAGCCCCTGCGCCTTCAGCCCCTCCAGCACCACGTACTCCAGAGAGGGGACGTCCACCCCATAGACCTTGTCGCCAAACAGTTTTTTGACCTGCTCCACCGTGGGCCTGAGCAGGGCCTGCGCCTCTTCTTCGGCGGAAGCCTTGGCGGTAACCCGCAGCTCGCACTCCCCCTCCTTGGCATAGGGCGCCAGGGTGGGGTTGGCCATGGCGTTCATCTGGTCCCGGAGCTGGGCCTCCATGGTGGACTCGCCGATACCGAACAATTTAATGGTATGGGAGGCGATTACCCCCTCGGACAAGGCGAGGAGGTAGGGTTTGGCCCGGTAGTGGAACATGGGGCGGCATTCGCTGGGAGGGCCGGGGAGCATGACAACATGGACGCCCTCTGCCTCAAAGGCGCAGCCGGGGGCGGTGCCCCAGTCGTTTTCCAGGATGGTGCAGCCCTCGGGGAGCATGGCCTGCTGGAGGTTGTTGCCGGTCATGGGACGGCCGGTGCGCTGGAAATAGGAGCGGATACGCTGGGCGGATCCCTCATCGAAAACCAGCTTTTTTCCGAACGCCTCCGCCAGGACGTTCTTGGTCAGGTCGTCGCAGGTGGGGCCCAGGCCGCCGGTGGTAATAATGATGTCGGCCCGCTTCTTGGCCAGGGCCACCGCGTCCCGGGCGCGCTGGGGGTTGTCCCCCACCACAGTGTGCCAGAAGACATTCAGCCCTAGCTCGCTCAGCCCCTGGGACAACATCTGGGCGTCGGTATTGGCGATGTTGCCCAACAGCAGTTCAGTGCCAACAGATAAAATTTCAACCGTATGAGACATAATAAGGACCTCCGAATTGTGATAATGGTATTGGCGGGGACATTATAGCACGCCTAAAGGGAGAGTGGTAGGCCATTTCCCAAAAAGAGGAAGAAAAATTTGTACAATTTTTCTATTTCATGGAGGATGGAAAGACAAAAAAAGGAAATGGACCTGCGCTGCCCGGTATTTTGAGCCGGTTTGTTTCGGCACTTTCACCAAAAAAGAAAAGGAAAAAACATTCAAATCTAAAAAGTACACAAATTTTAGGGCGAATCGTAGATATTTCAATAAATTTGTAAAGTTTCTGCAATAATTCGACCATTTTACAGTTGAAATTTTTTCCGGATTGGACTACAATGAAACCGCAAGAGCAAGGAGGGGCCCAAGTGCTGAATATCGTTCTGGTCGAGCCGGAGATCCCGCAGAATACCGGCAATATCGCCCGCACCTGCGCCGCCACCCGCAGCAGCCTCCACCTGGTCAGGCCCCTGGGCTTCGACATCAGCGAGAGGGCTGTGCGCCGGGCGGGGCTAGATTACTGGCCTATGGTGGATCTGCACGTGTACGACAGCCTGGACCACTTTTTTGCTGCCAACCCCAGGCCGGACCTGTGGCTGGCTACCACCAAGGCCCCCCGGGACTACACCCAGGCCCGTTTCCGGGACGGCTGCTGGCTGATGTTCGGCAAAGAGACTGCCGGCCTGCCTGAGAATCTGCGGAAGCGCTGGTATGACCGGTGCGTCCGCATTCCCATGCGGCCCGAGGCCCGGAGCCTGAACCTGGCCAACTCAGTTGCGGTCCTCGCCTATGAAGCCCTGCGGCAGCAGGGGTTTCCGGAGCTGTCCGGGACTGGGGAGATGGCTCAAGAGCGGTAAAGCCCATTTTCACCTTTACGATAAAGAAAGGAGTCAAGAAAATGAACTATAACAAAAAGACCGTCAAGGATGTGGACGTCAAGGGCAGGAAAGTCCTTCTGCGCTGCGACTTCAACGTCCCTATGGCCAAGGATGGCAGCGGCGTCATCACAGACGACAAGCGCATCCGGGCCGCCCTGCCCACTATCCAGTACCTGCTGGAACAGGGCGCAGCGGTTATTGCCTGCTCCCACATGGGTAAACCGGTGGCCACATTTGAGTCCTACAAGAAAAAGCAGATGGAGAAGGGGAAGGATGAGGCTTCCATTACCGAGGAGAAGTGGAAGAAATCTCTGGACGAACTGCGCATGGAGCCTGTTGCCGCCCGTTTAAGCGAGCTGCTGGGCAAGCCGGTGATTCTGGCCGGCGACGTGGTGGGCCCCGACG
>CANDCW010000080.1 GCA_947383275.1 uncultured Bacillota bacterium | reverse complement strand
AGGGATAGCCGTAAAAACGGAAGCGAATAATGACGCCCACATGGCGAAGGACAGCCGTCGGTCATTTCAATACAAGAAAGGACGGTGCGCGAGGCACTATGCGAAATCCAATTGATGTATTGAAACTCCTCACGGAGAAAGCAAGTGTAAAAGAATACCATTTTGAGCGGTTGTACCGCAATCTGTACAACCCGGACTTCTATCTGCTGGCCTATAAAAATATTGCGGCCTCACAAGGCAGCATGACAGCAGGCGCAGATGGAATGACCATTGATAACATGAGCATGGCTCGTATCAACAAAATCATCAACTCCCTGAAAGACCAGACCTACCAGCCCAACCCTGCCAGCAGGACGTACATTGCCAAAAAGAATAACCCGGCGAAGCAGCGGCCTTTGGGCATTCCTTCCACCAATGATAAGCTGGTGCAGGAAATCATTCGGATGCTGCTGGAGGCCATCTACGAACCCACCTTTTCCAACCTGTCCCACGGCTTCCGCCCTAAACGGAGCTGCCACACGGCGCTGTCCCAAATCAAGGACACCTTCACCGGTGTGCGCTGGATGGTGGAGGGCGACATCAAGGCTTGCTTTGATTGTTTCGACCACCATGTCCTAATCAATATCCTGCGGCGGCGCATCAAGGACGAAAAGTTCCTGTCTCTCATGTGGAAGTTTCTGAAAGCGGGATACATGGAGCAGTGGGAGTACCACAAAACCTATTCCGGTACGCCCCAGGGCAGCGGCATGAGTCCCATTCTGGCAAATATCTACCTCTCCGAGCTGGACACTTTTATGGAGGAATACAAGGCCCGTTTCGATACGGAACCCTTCAAGCGCAACGCCAGCAAGGAATATGAGAAGATTGCCAGACGCTACCGCAAGGCAAAGAAAAAGCTGGACGCGGGAGACCACTCGAAAGAGGCTGTCCAAGAGTTCAAAGCGGCCCAAAAGCTGAAACTGTCCACACCCTACGCCAACGTGCTGGACGCTGATTTTAAGCGGATACAGTACAACCGCTATGCAGATGACTTTGTGGTGGGCGTGATCGGCTCGAAGCAGGACGCAATATCCATCAAAGAGGATTTGCGGCGATTCCTGTCCGAAAAGCTGAAGCTCACTCTCTCCGAGGAAAAGACAAAGGTCACTCATTCCAGCCAGGCGGTGCGTTACCTGGGCTATGACATTCGGGTCGTCCGAGATAAAGCAACCAAACGGGATAAGAACGGCGCATTAAAGCGTCCGTGGTATGGAAAGGTGTTCCTCTATGTTCCCCATGAAAAATGGGAGAACAAATTGCATGAACTTCGAGTAATGCAGGTCAAATGGGATGAAAACCGGGGCCGAGACTTTTGGCGGCCCATGCACCGAAACGAGCTGCTCAACAGCACGGATATTGAAATCGTCAGGCAGTACAATTCGGAAATTCGCGGCTTGTACAATTTCTATCGTATTGCGGAGAACGTCGGCGTACTGAGCAAATTCTACTATATGATGCGCTACAGTATGCTGAAAACCTATGCCGGGAAATACCGCACCACCGTAAGCAAAATCAAGAAAAAGTATATGCGCGGCGGTGTGTTCCGGGTTCCTTATAGCACAAAATCCGGGCCTAAGCAATGTGAGTTTTATCACGACGGATTTCGTAAACAGGACAGAGGTTATGACAATGTGCAGGACACCCTTCCCCGGTATATCCGCTACGATGGAAGAAATACCCTGGCAAACAGGCTGAAAGCCGGTATCTGCGAGCTTTGCGGCAATAAAACGGACGATATTCGTATGCACCACGTCCGCGCCCTGAAAAAGCTCACCGGCAAAACCGAGGCGGAACGGCTGATGCTGCATATGCGCCGGAAGTCACTGGCGCTGTGCCCGTACTGTTACCAGTCTACACTTGCTCAAGAACCGTGACGGTGATTGCGCTTGGAGCCGGATACGCGGAGACGTGTAAGTCCGGTTCTGGAGGCGGCTCCGCCGAGACCGCTGGCGAAAGCCAGTATGGCGCGGCGGCGTCTACCTCACACATTTTGGAGGCCAATACCAATTACGTTGTCACGGACCCAAAGTCGGAAGTCCTGATGGCCACAGGCGGCTACCTCAAAAGGCAGGGCTATGATATCCGAGTGCTGAACCTGGTCAACCTGGAGGAGAGCGATGGCTATAACCCTTTCCGTTACCTCCGGGACGAAAAGGACGCACTGCGGCTGGTGAACAATCTCATTCAGGCCACCACTCCCAAGGGCAGCCATGAGTCTGATCCATTCTGGACCAAATCCGAGACGGCTCTCCTCCAGGCCATCATCCTCATGCTGTTCCAGGAGGCCCCGGAATACGAACAAAACTTCTCCATGGTCATGCGGGTACTGGAGTACGCCGAGGTGAAAGAGGAGGACGAGGAGTACGACTCCCCGTTGGATTTGCTGTTCCAAGCCATTGAGCGGGAGCACCCGGACAGTGTCGCTGTCCGCCAGTACAAAGTCTTTAAGCTGGCGGCCGGCAAGACAGCAAAGTCGATTTTGGTGTCCACCGCCGTCCGGCTGGCCCCCTTCAATCTGCCTCAGATTCAGGCCATTACAAACCATGACGATATGGACCTCTACACCCTGGGAGAAAAGAAGTGCGCGCTGTATGCTGTCATTCCAGATAATGACCAGACCTTTAATTTTTTGGTGAGCCTTCTCTACGCCCAGGCGTTCCAGGCCCTCTACTACAGCGCCGATCAGATCCACCACGGAGCCCTGCCCTGCCACGTCCACTTCGTACTGGACGAGTTCGCCGCCATGCCCCTGCCTGGCTTCACCCGGGAGCTGGCCACCATGCGCTCCCGGAACATCTCCGCAAGCACCATCATTCAAAATATGGCGCAAATCAAGGAGTTGTATAAGGATTCGTGGGAGACAATCCCAGGCAACTCGGACACAATTTTGTACCTCGGCGGAAACGAATCCAGCACCCATAAGTACATCTCCGAGGCCCTCGGTAAGGCCACGATCCACACCAAAACCCACGGCCAGTCCAAGGGCCGATCCGGGTCCTGGTCCACCAATTTTCAGCAGAGCGGCCGGGAGTTGTTAACTCCAGATGAGGTGCGCCAGTTGGACAACCGCTATGCCATCCTGTTCATCCGGGGCGCCAAGCCGGTCATGGACCTGAAGTACGAGCTGACCAAACACCCCGCCATCCGCCACACCGTGGACGGCGGAGGCCCCCCTTATATTCACCATCAGAAGAAACCCAAAACATGGCTCTCAGGCAAACCGCTGTTTGTCCTGGGAGCCGATCATTTTTATGAAGTAAAGGAGATCAAAGCCTATGAAACACCCCAAGAATACCCTGGAGCGTCAGAAGAAGCTGGAGCGGCGGGCTAAGAAAGCCTACGCCCTGGCCATCGCCCTGACCCTGTCCATGGCCGTGATGGTCGCCCCCGCCTTCGCAGCCGGTGACCCGCTGGCTGTAGTCAGCAAATTGTCTGAGTTTATCTTTTCTCTGATCCGCGCCGTGGGCCTCATCCTGCTGGGCTTCGGGGTCCTCCAGGTGGGCCTGTCCCTCCAGAGCCACGACCCCTCCCAGCGGTCCAACGGCATGCTCACCATCGCCGGAGGCATCGTGATCACCTTCACCCGTGAGATCCTCACCCTGATTACCGGCTGATGAAAGCGGTGCGCACTTGCCGCCGATTAGCTGTTCGTGCTATAATGGTGCATATTTATCTGATATAAGGAGCAAATACGCCATGAAGGAAGAATGCTTGATCTGCGGCGCACCCCTGGAGTATTTGAAGGCGGATGAGATGATGGAGTGCTCCCTCTGCCACAAGCGGGAGAACAGCAAGACCAGGTGTATCAACGGGCACTATGTTTGCGGCGAGTGCCACACAAAGGGCCTGGATTCCGTCATTGGGGCATGTCTCTCTGAGACGTCTAAGGACCCCGTTGAAATTATCACTAAAATGATGGATCGGCCATTCTGCCATATGCACGGGCCGGAGCACCATGTCATGGTAGGCGCCGCCCTGCTGACGGCATATAAAAACGCGGGCGGTGAAATTGATCTTCACACCGCCCTGATTGAAATGATGAATCGGGGCAAAAGTGTTCCGGGCGGCGCCTGCGGCTTCTGGGGGGCCTGCGGAGCCGGCATCAGCGCCGGTATGTTTGTGTCGATCATTTCAAAATCCACTCCGCTGACGGCGGAACCCTTTGGGCTCTCCAACCTGATGACGTCGAAAGCCTTGGAACAGATTGGAACCATCGGCGGCCCCCGATGCTGCAAGCGGGACTCGTTTCTGTCTATCCTGGCCGCTGTCGATTTTGTGCGGGAGCACTTCGGGATAGAAATGGAGCGGCAGGAGATCATATGCGATTATTCGGCTCAGAACAATCAATGTATCGGGATACGCTGCCCGTTTTCAAAGGCAAATCACAAAAAATCATAATACATCGAGGGGACGGCCCAAAACGGGGCCATCCCCTTCATCATTTTGCAAAGAAGGTGAGAATATAGGAAGCGGAAACTGGATCGTGGACAACCTCAACTCCGCCCTGTCCACCTGGAATGGAAAGCTGGCGGAGATCTGGACCCTGCTCTCTACCAGCCCAGAAAACTTCAAGGGCGGGGGCGTGTGGTCCGTGATCCTAAACATCCACGGAGGACTCCAGGCCATCGGCTACGCCCTGCTGGTGCTGTTCTTCGTCATGGGCGTAGTAAAGACCATGGGGAATTTTACGGAAATCAAGCGACCGGAAGTGGCTTTCAAGTGCTTTATCCGCTTTGTGCTGGCCCAGGCGGCGGTGTCCCACGGCATGGAACTGCTGCTGGCTCTAATTACCGTGGGCCAGGGGATGGTGTCCACCATCATGACGGCCTCCGGGTTGTCCAGCATCTCTGACATGACCGTCCCTGCAGAGATGGTCATGATTATAGAAAACGTGGGATTCCTGGAGAGTATCCCTCTCTGGGCCGTCACCCTGCTGGGTTCGCTGGTTATTTGGGTGCTGTCCCTGGTGATGATTTTGACGGTTTATTCCCGTTTTTTCAAAATCTATATGGCCACCGCCATCGCTCCGATCCCCCTGTCCAGCTTCGCGGGACAGCCCTCCAGCAGTATCGGGATAGCCTTTCTGAAAAGCTACGCCGCGATCTGCATGGAGGGCTGTGTCATTGTTTTGGCCTGTGTGATCTTTTCAGCATTCGCCACAACGCCGCCTGCCATCGCGGACAACACCTTGGCGGCGGCAACCATCGTTTGGAACTATGTGGGCGAGGTGATCTTTAACATGCTTGTACTGGTGGGGGCGGTCAAAATGAGCGACCGGCTCATCCGGGAACTGATGGGGCTGGGCTGATGAATTGGAGAATGTGTTTACTTTTTCCGATTCAATTTCAGCGAGATTCCCTTTTCGTCAGCGGCTTTTTGCAGCAGCGCTGCCGCATACACGGCACGTTCCTTTGCGGTTGACAGGTCAGTCGCCATGAGCTGTTCAACAATAGCCCGTACATCGGAAATCTCCAGCAGATTGACTGCCAGGCAAAAGAGCGTCTTTCTGCGCCCGTCATTACAGGTGGAGAGCAGATACTCCATCAGCCGGATCTTTTCCTCCTGTTCCGCATGATAGCGGTCAGCTCCAATCGTACGCAGCTTTTCCATGTCGGCTTTCCGATTCCTGTGGGTGATGAAGGAGTCATACTCATCAAATTTCTCGTACTTTTCGCAGGGATAGTGGGGGCACTCGCAGCAATACTCCACGCCCCCGTGCTCCAGGCTGCACCGGGCAATTTTGCAGGATTGATTCCCGTTGCCGCACCCGCCGCAGTGCCCGCCCAAGCGCATGGTGCACAGCCCGCAGTTGAGCCCGCACAGGGAAAACAACTGGTTTTTGCGTGTAAAACCTTTCACCTATTCGCCCCCTCACGCTTGAATCAGTTCTCTCACTATAGCACAGGAGAACGGCAAAATCAACGCAACAGGCCCTCGATGTTGACGGCACTCTGGCCGCAAGCCCTGGCTTGGCGCACCCGGCAGGCCAGCAGCTCCGCCATCGCCCGATCCTCCCGCCAGCCGGCCAGCAGGTCGGAGATGCAGCGGAACAGCGTTACCACCCAGGACAGAGCGGCGAGGCCGACCAGGGCAAAGAAGATGCCGTCCGCCAGGGCCGTGTGGGCCTGATACCAGCTGTGGAACACGGTGAGCATCAGGGCTGCGTAGAGCATAGGGACGCCCAGCCGGAGCTTCAGAGCCAGGCGGAACAGGATGGGCAGCAGTACCAAACCAAATACAAACAATGACATGCGGCAAGCCTCCTTAAAATCGTTTGCTGCATGTTACCATAGGCTGGCAGACCTCGCAACGGTCTGTCCGTCGATTCTTGAATAAGGAGATTTCATGAAAAAAGAAGAATTTGAACAGCGGCTTCAAGCCATTATCCCCCGGCCATCCTCGGAGACGACTGCCACCCTCTATGAAATGGGATTGGACGCCCTGGGTGAAAAAGGGCCGCAGGATATTCTCAACGCCTTTGATTTTATCGCCCGGCATTTCGACTGTGAAGTGCTGCACGGGGCCTACGAAATCATCCGGTACGGCTCCGCCGCCCTGCCAGGGGAGTTGGTGGCCGCCGCTGTCTTTTTGCAGAACGGCGATACCCCTGAGCACATGTCTCAGCTGGCTCACAACGGGCATCTGATGTGCTTCCACTGCCCCAAAGAAACGGGGGAGGCCAGTCCGTTGGCCCTCTGCACCATCATTGAGGGCGGAAAAACAGAAGAGTTTTTCTCCATGCGCTTCGGCGAATTTGAGCCCGACACTGTATTTTCCATGGCAAAAGAATACGCCAACCAGCGGAGCATCACCGTTTCAGAGGCCTTGCGCTGCACCGCAGCGGACGGGACAGTGAGTGCGGACCTGTTTGAGGCACAGAAGATTATAATTGACCGCTGGCCAGAGATGACACAGGCTCTCTCCGACATTTTTGAACGCTGCCCCGCTGTCGCCGCCCGTGTTACTTTCAATGTGGATCAGGACAGCGTCACTGTGGAACTCAATCCGCTGTGGCAGGAGTCGGCAAAGGCACAGGAGACCAAATCGATGTTCCGGGAGTTTGCCCCGGAGGGCATGGAAAGGTATCTGGCTAAATCCCAACAGAGAAAACGTGCTCAGAAACGAGAAGAACGGTAAGTCGAAATACTTGAATGACACGCTTTTGACTGTTATAATGGGGTGAAGTTTTCAAAAGGCAGGGTAACGCTTATGAAAAAGATTCTGATTATCCAAGGCGGCGGTCGTCCCAAGGGAAATACAGCACAGTTGGTAGAGAGCTTCCAAAGGGGCGCTGAGGAGGCTGGGCACAGTGTAGAGGTGATCTCGCTTCTTCAAAACGAGGTAAAGGGCTGCCTGGGCTGCAACGCCTGCCGCTACGGAAAGCCTTGCGTCCAAAAGGACAGTTTCAATGATCTTGTTCCCAAAATCAAGGGAGCGAACCTGCTTGTCTTTGCGTCACCGCTGTATTTTTGGACATTATCTTCTCGAATCAAAGCATTTATTGAGCGGTTCTATTGTATCGCGGAGGAGGACGCCAACCCGCCCCTGGGACGGTATGAAAAGTACCCTGTGAAAGACTGTGCTCTGCTGATGACAGCGGCGGACAATTTCTTCTGGACTTTTGAACAGGCGGTGTCCTACTATCAGTTTGCCCTCGTCAACTACATCGGGTTCCATGACAAGGGGATGCTGCTGGCGGGCGGCTGCGGAGATACCAACGGGAAGCCTCAAATTGACAAAACAGATTACTTGGAAAAAGCGTATCAATTTGGAAAAACTATTTACGGTGATTGTTGATTAGAGGGCTGTTATATGTCCAAGCCAAAGAAAAAGCAGACAAAAACAGAACGACATGACGCCCGTATCCGAAAAGCCCGCCAATGGGTGTTGACTTATCAGGGGAGCCATATTGTCCGCGCCTATCGCAAGCGATTTGGTGTTGATACAACCTGTGCGTTAAAAGACCTGGGTGAGATTGGAGCACTGCCTCCTGAGAAGTTGGCCGCAATGCAGCAGGCGGAACAGCTCCGTTTAGAACGGAAGCGGCAGGAACGGGAAGAAAAACGGCTCCGGGATTTTTACGACCGTTTCCCGAATTCCAATGATACCTTTTATTATATTGCCGGCTACACATCAGGCGGCGCACTATATGGTGTAACCTGGGAGGAGATGGGGCTTTCCCCCTGGGAATTTCCCGATGATATTTTTTAGCATAGTTTAGAGGCCCGGAGTGGACGATGTGTCCGCTCCGGGCCTTTGCTGTAATAAACCAAACGGAGGTGTTTTTATAGAAGTCCGCATCAACAAAGAAGTCCGGGACTACCAGGAAAGCCTGTTTTTCGGGCTGTCCCTGCGGCAGTTCCTGTTCGCCCTGCTGGCCGTCCTGGTGGCGGTTGGGGTCTACTTCGGCCTACGCAATGTGGTAGGCCCCGGGGAAATCGGCTGGATGTGTGTCCTGGCCGCCTTCCCCTTCGCCCTGGGCGGCTTTTTCACTTACAACGGCATGACCTTTGAACGCTTCGTCCAGGCCTTCATCCGTTCGGAATTTCTCTGCCCTAAGCGGTTGGTGTTCCGCTCGGAGAATTTCTACGCAAAAGCCCTGGACCATTCCACCATAAAGGAGGCTTTACAGCTTGATTAAAACCCTGCAAAATACCATGAAACAGGACAAGGAGGGCTTCGCCCTCCCCAAGTCTGTACAGGACGCCATCCCCATCCGCCGCCTCTGGCTGGATGGGGTCTTTCAGTTCGGGAGCAAGTTCTCCAGGACCATTCGGTTCAGTGACATCAACTACGCCATCGCCTCAAAAGAGGACAAAACATCCATGTTCCTGGGGTACTCCGAGTTGCTCAATGCTCTGGACACCGGCTCCACCACCAAGATCACCATCAATAATAAGCGGCTCAACCGCCAGGACTTTGAGCAGAAGATTCTGCTGCCCAGGCAGAACGACTACCTGGACGGCTACCGGGCGGAGTACAACGCCATGCTCATGGACAAGGTCACCGACAGCTCCAACAGCGTGGTGCAGGAGCGGTACATCACCCTCTCCGTCCACCGCAAGAGCATCGAGGAGGCCCGCACCTTCTTCGACCGGGTGACGGCGGATGTGACCACCCGTCTGAGCCACCTGGACGCCCACAGCGAGGAACTGGACGCGGTGGAGCGTCTCCGGGTGCTGCACGATTTCTATCGCACCGGCGAGGAAACGGAGTTCCATGTGGATCTGCGGGACCTGATGCGGAAGGGCCACAGTTTCAAAGACTCCATCTGCCCGGACAGCTTGGAGTTCAAGAAGGACTATTTTGTCATGGGGGACAAGTTTGGCCGGGTGCTGTTCCTCAAGGAGTACGCCAGCTATATCAAGGACAGCATGATCTCCGAGCTGACGGCCCTGAACCGCACCATGATGCTGTCCATCGACGTGATCCCCGTCCCCACGGACGAGGCCGTCCGGGAGATGCAGAACCGGCTCCTCGGTGTCGAGACCAACGTGACCAACTGGCAGCGCCGGCAGAACAGCAACAACAATTTTTCCGCCGTTGTCCCCTACGATTTAGAGCAGCAGAGAAAAGAGACAAGGGAAATGCTGGACGATCTCACCACCCGTGACCAGCGGATGATGTTCGCCGTGGTGACCCTGGTGCATCTGGCGGACTCCAAGGAGGAGCTGGACAGCGACACGGACGCCCTCCAGTCCGCCGCCCGGAAGCACCTGTGCCAGCTCTCCACCCTCAACTGGCAGCAGGCGGACGGGCTGGTGACCGCCCTGCCCCTGGGTCTGCGGCGGATCGACGCCCTGCGGACACTAACCACCGAGGCCCTGGCCGTCCTTATGCCCTTCAAGGCCCAGGAGGTGCGGGACCAGGGCGGCGTGTACTATGGGCAGAACGTCATTTCCAAAAACCTCATCATCGCCAATCGGAAGGAACTGCTCAACGGCAACGGCTTCGTCCTGGGTGTGTCCGGCTCCGGCAAGTCCTTCACCGCCAAGCGGGAGATGGTCAATCTGGCCCTCTCCACAGACGATGACATCATTGTCATAGATCCCGAGTCCGAGTACCGGCCCCTCATCGAAGGGCTGGGCGGCGAAGTGGTGAATATCTCCGCTACCTCCCCCAACCACATCAACGCCATGGACATGGAGCAGGGCTACGGGGACGGCGAGAACCCGGTGGTGCTGAAGTCCGAGTTCCTGCTGTCCCTGTGTGAGCAGCTCATGGGGGACCGGCTGCTGTCCGCCAAAGAGAAATCCATCATCGACCGCTGCACCGCCAGCGTCTACCACAGCTACATCAAGGGCGGCTACCAGGGCAAAGCCCCCACCCTCCAGGACTTCCACGCCGAGCTGCTCCGCCAGTCTGAGCCGGAGGCGCGGGATGTGGCCCTGGCAATCGAGCTGTTCACCGAGGGCAGCC
>CANDCW010000079.1 GCA_947383275.1 uncultured Bacillota bacterium | reverse complement strand
CCTGTTTCTATTTCGTCTGGCCTACAGCCTTGAACGCCTGCTCCAGCGCCTTGGCGTCCCCCTCATAGAGGTCCAACCACAGCGCAAAGGGGCCGTTGTGAACGCAACTGGTGATGTGTCCGGAGCCATAGAGGTCGATAATCCCATCTGCCTTCAGGCTCTTGTAGGAGGTTTCCTCCATGCTGCCCTCCTTCAGGTTGTCCAGATCCCACCAATAAAATTCCGCGCCACTGACCTGGCGTGCCTCGGTGCAAAGGCCGTCGCTGGACAGGGAAATTGCAGTGGACGGGTCATCAATCAGCCCCTGGGCGGCGATTTCAGCGATGAGTTCCTCTATCGTCATGTTCCAAATGGGGGCATCCGGGTCCTCACCCTCGCCAATCAGCGCTGTAGGCGGAACAAACTCCGGCGACGAGGCCACATAAGCCAGCACACCTGCAAAGCCCAGCGCCAGCAGGATGGAAAAAAGGATCGTAAAGCGCTTCATCTTCCGGCCTCCTCTCCCGCCAGGCCGCACCCCTGAAGCTCCAGGTATGCGCGGTATGTGGAGCTGGTTTTCAGCAGCTCCTCGTGGGTTCCCGTAGCCTCCAGGGACCCGCTGTTGAGAACGATGATGTGATCTGCCTCCATAACTGTGCGCATATCGTGGGCCACCACCACGATGGTCCGTCCCTTCATGTGCTCCCGGATGGTGCGGTAGATGGTCATGTCACTCTTGTGGTCCAGGCTGGCTCCAGCCTCATCCATGAGCAGATAGTCCGGATCGGACAGCAGTGTCCGGGCAATGGCCACCCGCTGGCGCTGTCCGCCGGAGAGCAGAGCCCCGCCCATGCCCACATCGGAGCCATACTCCTGGGGCAGCTGGCGGATGAACCCGTCCGCGTCCGCCAGCTTTGCAGCCTGGACTACGGCCTCGTCCGATACCTCGCCGGTCTCGCCGTAGGCTATGTTATCACGGACGGTACCGGAAAACAAGGGGTTGTGCTGGAGGACACAGCCGAACCGCCGGCGCAGCTGGGCCAGCTTCACCTCGTCCACGGCGGACTTCCCCAGCCATATCCGTCCGCTGTCCGGTGGGTAAATCCCTTGAAGCAGCTTGAGCAGAGTGGACTTGCCGGAGCCATTGTTGCCGATGATGGCGGTGGTCTTTCCGGCGGGAATGGTGAGGCTCAGGTCGTGGAGTACCGGCTGCTGGGGGACATAGCCGAAGCTCACCCGGTCTAGCACGATGTCCCGCTCCGGCAGGTTCCCTGGCAGATCGTACCCGGCATTCGGGTCCTCTTCCGGACCGTCCAGAAGGACGCCCACGTACTGCATAGCACCCTGTGTACCCTTGAGGGTCTGGTAATGGGTCAGGACCTCCGCCTGGTACTGGTCCACCCGGTCCTTGTAGGTGCTGAAATCGTTGATGCCAGTGTCCGGCATCCGGCCCTTGCGGATCATGTCGGACCCAAACAGGGCAATGGCGACTTTTCCGATGGAGGTGTACAGCGTATTGGAAAACACCTGTAAAACCTCCATAAAGGCGTAGTAAATATCCGCCTTATACCGCTCATCAATAGCCCGCAGGCCCTCTTCTATCTCCAGGCCCTCCATAGCCTGGGCCTTGACATGCTTGGCGGCGGAGATATGCTCAGAGAAAAATTCCGTCATAGTGTTCAGGCTCTCATACCGCCGTAGCATCATGTGGTATTGCAGCTGCCCTACCAGTGCGAACACCCCAACGGCCAGGGGAACAAGCAACAGCATGTAGGCGGAGAGGACGGCGTTGAACCGGGCCATCTCCACGCAGCAGCGGATGAAGCCATAGATGGAGGCCACAGTGGAGAAGATCATGTAGATGACGCTGCTGGCCTGGGTGATGTCGTTGACCACGCCGGAGATAAGGGACGAGGGCTGGCGGCGCTCCACCTCCCGCATGGGCAGGTGGAGGATCTTGTCCCACAGCAGCTTTCTGGCCCGAAGCGTGACCTTTTGGATGCCGTACTCGCCGCAGAGGTTGCTGAGCATGGCGATCACAGCGTTGAGTACAGTCAGCAGAGAGTAGCCGATGATGACGTCGTTGTAAAGCTCGCCCTTGTTGATCTGGATGACATATTTGGAGATAGCCAGAAAAACCTCGGTATTGATGAGACTGAACACTAGGGAGCCGATAAAGAGCCACCAGGGGATGGGAAAGCGGGTATAAAACGTGATATAGGACCGGAAAGAAAACTTCTCTTTCTGCTGCGTTCTGTCTCTGCCGTTCTGCTTCATATCAGCGTCCCTCCTCTCCGTTTTCCATCATTTCCCGGCAGTAGGGATCGGAGGCCAGAATGTCCTCCCGCTCCCCGGCGGCCTCCACTCTGCCGTCTCGGAGGACGATCAGGTAGTCCGCGTTGCGGATGGTCTGGGCGTCGTGGGCCACATAGACCACGGTCTTTCCTGCCATGACCTGCCGGATGCTGGCCCAGACACCTGCCTTGCCGCCGATATCCATGGCGGCGGTGGCCTCGTCCAGCAGCAGGCAGTCCGGCTTTTTCAGCAGCGCACGGGCCACGGAAAACCGCTGCCGTTGCCCGCCGGAGAGGCTGGCCCCGCTCTCGCCCACCGGGGCATCGTAGCCCAAGGGCTGACGGCGTACATACTCCAGGATGCCCACGGCGGCGCAGACATCGTCCAATTCCTCATCCGGCGGCTTCCGATCCAGGCCGTGGAGCAGGTTGTCCCGAATCGTCCCGGCGTACATGACGCTCTCCTGGGTCACATATCCCAGGGTCCGGCGGAAGCTCGCCAGGGAGTAGTCCGAGGTATCCTTTCCTCCGATCCGGATCGCCCCTCCGTCCAGGGGGTAGAGGCGGTCGATCAGGTTCAGAAGGGTGGTCTTGCCCGAGCCGGACGGACCCACTACGGCGGTGATCCGCCCTGCGGGGATGTCCAGGTCCAGGCCCTGGAACAGCGGCTCCGCGCCAAAGGAGAAGTCCACCTTCTCAAAATGGATGCCGCCGGCGGGAGAGTCCATAGCATCTCCCGCATCCAGGTCTTCGGACTGTTCGTCCATGATCTCGCTCACCCGGTCCACCGCGCCCTGGGCGCTTTTGAAGGAGGTCCAATAGCCGCAGTAGGCGCTGAGGATATTGGTCAGCTGAACGGCAAAGCCATAGTAAGCGATCCACTCCGTAAGGCTCAGAGCGCCGGAGGCGTAGAAGCCCCGGCCCACCAGAATGATGACGATGGTTTGCAGGACACTGGCAATGGCCCGGATGGGGAGTGCCATGCCAGTGACCCAGATGTTCATTCCGGCGGCACGGTAGCTGGCCTTCATCCGCTCCCCGCCGGTACCGGCCTCTTTCGCCTCAGTACCCATGGATTTGATGAGCATGAGGTTGTTGGTCCGCTCCGCCACGGAGGCGGTCAGCTCGGCGTTGCGGCGGTTGATGAGGTCCTGCACGCCGAATTGCAGGCGGCCCAGGATAAAGCTGATGAGGATGTTCACCGGCAGCGCTGCCAGTAGGGACCACATCAGCGAACCGTCATAGCTGGAGACCTTCCGGAGGATGACGAAGCTGGAGTAGGCGGTGGTGAAGATGGGGAGGAATACCTTCATAACCAGACTGCTGATGCTGGAAATGTCAGTGGTGATACGGCTGAGCAGCTCCTTGGGGTTGTTGTTTTCATAGAACCGCAGAGGGAGGCTCACCGTCTTGCGCCAGACCATCCGCCGCAGGTTCCGGTCCATGCGGGCAGTGCAGAGGTTGTTGATGAGGCCAGAGACGGAGCTCAGGATCAGGGAGAGGACCTGATAGAACAGATAGGGCAGCACCACGGCGGTCAGGCCCACGTTCCCGGCGAAGAGGGCGGCGCTGTACTCGGTGGAACTGACTCCCACATTGGCGATGACAGCGCTGGCCGCCAGATAGCCGATGATCCACAGGTAGGGCAAATCCGCCTTGCCCAGCATGGAGAAGAAGCGGCGGAAGCTGCCGTAATTTTTTCGGAAAATTGCGTTTGTTTCCATTGATTTCTCCTTCCTCTTATGTGCTTTCAGAGAAACGCCTCTGCCCTATCCCATACAGGATAGGGTAGGGCGTCTCTATGTCCTTATTTCTGGGAAAGCGCCTGGAAGTCAGCGGTGACAGCATCCTTCTGGGCATAGTTCTCCGCAAAGGCGATTGCAAAGCTGCCGCTGCAGGCGGCGGTCTCCAGCACAGCCGCTCCGCCCATATAGACCACCGTACCGCCGTTCATAGCAAGATTCTGGAAACAGTTGGTGTACGCATCAGAGGGCGTCTCGGAATCCCACCACATCAGCCACAGTCCGTCGTAATCCATGGCCTTGTCTGCAAAGGGGGCGAAGGGGATCTCCCCGCCGGTATTGTCTGTGAGGTAACCTTCTGTGGTAAGCATGTCCACCGGGGCGGCATCCTTGGAGATGTAGCCCTTTTCGGTCAGGTAGGCCGCCATTTCGTCGTATGTACAGACTGCCGGGTCAACGGCCTTTGCGCCGCCGCAGGCGGCAAGGACAAGGGTGAGCAGCAGCGCCAGCAGGGCGCAGGTAATACGCTTCGTGGTCTTTTTCATAGAATGAGCCTCCTAATGATTTGGATGGATCGATTGTAGCATACGGAAAAGCGGCGGAAAAGCAAGAATGTCGATTTTGTACGGATTGCCGCATATTCTGTCCCGTTTCAAGCGTACATGTACTGGGCAATGACATCCTTTACCGCCTGGGGCTGCATGACGCCCACATGTCTGTCCACCAGCTGTCCGTCCTTGTAGAAATGGATGGTGGGTACGGCAGTGATGCCGTACTCCTCCGCGATCTCAGGATTTTCGGTGGTATTGAGCTTGACGATATTCAGAAAGGGAATTTCCGCCGCAATGTCCTCTAAAATTCTGGAGAACAGCTTACAGGGAACGCAGGTGGTGCCATAAAAATCGGCGATCACGAAGTCCTCTCTGATCAGCTCCTTGAAATTGTTCTTGTCCGCAGTTTGAATTGCCATGGTACGTCCTCCTCAATAAAATTCTCTGATGTATTTTTTCAACACCGTGTAGGTGTGTCCGGCGTATTCATTGAAAATAAAGTTTTCATAGGAATTGGCTTCCCGGGCGTTTTCCACGGAGACATGCCAAGTTTTAGCATAGTCCTCAATAAATGCCTCATAATCCGCTTCACCGGCCTGGAAGCCATCGGTTTGAGCGTACCAGCAGCCCAGCAGATAGCGGCAAAGACTGTCCCAGCCGTCGTATTGGAGCATGGCGACCAGCTCGTGGTAGCTCTTCACTGGAATGCGTCCGCGGAACTGCTCCGGGGTCATCTCCTCCAAAACCATGTCCTCCTGACGGCACAGCGTCCGGCAGCGGTCCAGCTCCCGATTCACCACAACGGCCCAGTCCTCCTTGCAGAGGACAAACTCTGATCCAGCGATCACCTCCGCCATAAGCTGTTTCTGGGGCTCATAGAGGGCATCCTGGAAAGCGGCATCCTTCTGCTGCGCCAGCAGATAGGCTCTGTAGTCCGCCACAGTGTCCACACCCTCCAGGCCCAGCTTCTCCACCATCTCATCACTGGGTTCTGGGACCACGCGGTTCATCACGCCCGTCAGTGTGAGGGATACCCTGCCCTCCGACAGGTCCGCTTCCCTGGTCTCTCCCAATGTCATGCCAATAACCAGCGCCTCCAGCTCCTTATGGAACATACCGCTGCCAGCTACGAACCGGACTTTCTCCTTGCTGAACCTGGGACAGTCCGAGACCAGACGGCATACCACCTGATCCCCAGAGGAAGCAGTCTCTCCCGTTTCCCAGCGGACATACGGATTGGTCAGCCGCCGCAGTTCTGTCTCCAGCGCTGCCTCATCCGGCACGAAAGGCTTCAGCAGGGGCGTTATATCCACCTCCCGATAGTCCTTTATCTGCAATACTCGTGATTTCATGCTACACCACCGCCTTTTTTATATATTCTACCGCACTGTGCAGGGCCACGTTGCCCTCGCCCACCGCTTTGGCATACTGATAGGGCCGCCCGGTACAATCCCCGGCGGCAAAGCAGCCTGGAAGGTTGGTCCGCTGCTGCCGGTCTACCTGAATGTGTCCGCCCTCCGCCGCCAGTCCCGGCAGCAAAGCCGCCGGCGCCACGCAGGAGCGCAGACAGAATACGCCGTCTGCATCCACCGTCTCCCCATTGCAGACGATGCCGGAAGCCCGGCTCTCCCCCAGGATTTCCATAGGATAGCCCACTGTGTGCCGCACATTGTCCCGGCGGATGCCGCAATCCTTATAGCTGGTACAGAGAAATACCTCCGAAGCCAGGTCCGCCAGGAATTCGATCTCCTCCTCCAGAGAAGAGTCTGTGCAGACCACCGCGATCCGTTTGCCCCGGTACAGTCCCCCGTCGCAGGTGGCGCAATAGCTGACGCCTCTGCCCAGCAGACGGCTCTCACCGGGGATTTCCCGGCAGCTGGATACGCCGGTGGCGAGGATGACGGCTTTGGCATCGTACATTTTTTCGTTGACCACGGAGGTATAATATCCGCCCATGTCGTAAACGGCGTTCACCCGTTCCTCCAGAATAGAAATGCCCAGACTGCCGGTCTGACGCAGGAAGGCATCGCGCATCTCTGTGCCGGTGATCGATGGAAGTCCCGGGTAATTTATGACACGTTCGGCTTTCGTGATTTTAGGACTCAACGCTCTGGAACCGAACCAGAGGAAGTCCAAGTTCCGCGCCTTCGCACTCAGCGCGGCGGAAACGCCGGCAGGTCCGCTGCCGATAATGAGCAGATCGTACATTCGCTGCATCCCTCCTGGTGTTTTTCTGCCTTAACAATACAGGTTTTCCGGGCAAAATCAATATCAGCTGCCGATTCTGCCCTGAAAATGGTTTATTCTGTACCAATGGCGTATACCCGTCACCGCTTCTGTTTTGGGGGAAGCCAGAGACAATTCCGGACCGGCTGACACCGGCAGACCATGGGCAGGACAATTTAGCCCGGAATTAGACAGAATAAGCACACCTGCTTGCGCCAGCGCAGAAAATATTTATAATAGTGGGCATCTAAACAGAAAAAAGAAATTTCTCATATGAGGGGAGGCCCATTATGGAAAAGAATGATATCCTTTCAGGCTTTATCGTTCTCGACCGTCAAAGTGTAGATGAGCTGGATGCGGTCCTCTGGCAGATGGAACACCAGAAGTCCGGGGCTCGGCTGGTCTGGCTGGAGCGGGCGGAGGAAAATAAAACCTTCGGCATCGCTTTCCAAACCCAGCCTTGGGACGACACAGGCATATTTCATATCTTGGAACACTCGGTCCTGTGCGGCTCAGAACGTTACCCGGTAAAGGAGCCTTTTGTGGAGTTGATGAAAAGCTCTCTCAATACGTTCTTGAACGCCATGACATTCCCGGATAGGACCTTTTATCCAGTATCCAGCCGGAATGACCAGGATTTTATCAATCTCCTGCGGGTCTATATGGACGCAGTGCTGCACCCGCTGCTCCACTCCAGGCCAGAGATATTCGGTCAGGAAGGGTGGCATTATGAACTGGATGAGGATGGCGCACCCTTCTGCAAGGGCGTGGTGTTCAATGAGATGAAGGGAGCCTTTGCATCGCCGGACGCTCTTCTGGAGCGCGAGATGACCCGCTGCCTGTTCCCGGATACCTGCTACCGCTTCGTCTCCGGCGGCGACCCGAAGCATATCCCGGAGCTGACCTATGAGGCGTTCACCGCCGCCCACAGACGTCTCTATCACCCCTCCAATTCCTACATATTCCTGGATGGCCGTTTGAATATCGGGGAAATTCTCGCGATCCTTGACAGCGAATATCTCTCCGGCTATGAGCGCCGCCCCGCGCCGGGGGCAATTCCGCTGCAAAAGCCTGTAGATGGCGGCTTGGCTATCGTCCGCTACGAACTGTCCCCCCAGGAAACCCCGGAAGGCCGCTCCAAACTGGCGGATGGATTTGTGGCCTGTACCTGCCGGGACCGGGAGGCACTGACGGCGCTGCAGGCGCTGTCGGACGCGCTCTGCGGAGACAACCAGGCTCCGCTGAAGCGGCGGCTCCTGGAAGGCAGACTGGCGCGGGATGTCCGGCTGGAGCTTCACGATGGCATCCAGCAGCCATGGGTCACGCTGGAGGCGCGGGATATAGATGAGGGCAGGATGGACGAGGTGTCTGCCGCCCTCCAAGAAGAATTGAAACGGCTGGTTCGGGAGGGGTTGGATCACCGGCGTATCCTCGCCACACTGGACAAACTGGAGTTTGAGGTCCGGCAGCGTGATTACGGGCAGACGCCACAGGGGCTTGTGCTGGGTTTTCAGGTGCTGGAGAGCTGGCTCTACGGCGGAGATCCGGCAGCAAATCTCAGCGTAGGGACGCTTTTTGACGATCTGCGCCAAAAGTGCGGAGATGGATATTTTGAAAAGCTGATGGAGCGTATTCTGCTGAAAAATCCCCACCATTGCCGGGTGCTGATGTGTCCCTCTCACACAGCCGGACAGGAGCGTCAGGCCCGGGAGACAGCCCGCCTCAGCGCGGTCCAGTCAGGATGGAGCTCTGCGGAGGCCGCCGGTATCCGCCGGTATCAGGAGGCCATCGCCGCGTGGCAGGCCGCGCCGGATACGCCGGAGCAGTTGGCATCCATCCCCAGGCTGCGCCTGGAGCAGGTCCCGGCAGAACCGGAGAAGCTGCCTTTCGCAGAAGAACGAACGGCGGGCATTACACTTCTGTGCCACGAACTGCATACGAACGGGATCACCTATTTGAATTTCTATTTTGCGCTGGATGATCTTGCCCCGGATGAACTGACCAAAGCGTCCTTTATGGCCCGGCTGTTCGGCTATTTGGATACGTCAGCCTACGCTCTGGCGGACCTCCACCGGGAGATGCGCTCCCTGTTCGGGAGTATCCAATTCGCGGTAGAGGCATATGGGCAGCAAAACATTCCCACCCGCTGCCGGACGTTCCTGTGTGTCACATGCAGCGTCCTGGACGCGAAGCTGGAAAAAGCCCTGTCATTCCTGACAGAGCTTTTGATGGGGCAGCGATGGGATGATCCCGAACGGGTACTCGTGTTCCTGCGCCAGCATCGGTCAGCTATGGCGGAGCAGGCTGTGATGGCGGGACACAACGCCGCTATGTCCAGAGTTCTCGCCTGCTCCACCGCTGAGGGCGCTGTGCAGGAGCAGGCTGGCGGCATCACCTTCCTCCGGTGGCTGACGGAGCTGGAGCGGGATTTCCCGGTCCGCTTTCCCATTCTGGCAGAGGAGTTGAAGGCTCTGTCACAGCGTATCTTCTGCCGCGCGCGTATGACGGCCAGTATTACCGCCGGGAACGAGGCGGCTGTGGGGATAACCGCCCGCATAGTGTCTGGCAGCCTGCCGGAAGGTGCCTTTGTTCTTCCGGGCACTGCGGCTATTCGTCCCTGGGGCCCCAGACGGGAGGGGATCGTGATTCCCTCGGACGTTTCTTTTTCAGCTGCGGGCGGCATTTTCCAGGGTGCAGGAAGCGGAACGGCAAAGGTCATGGGCCGCACGATCTCTCTGGGCCACTTGTGGAACACCGTGCGGGTCCAGGGCGGGGCCTACGGTACAGGGATGATCCTGCGGGATACCGGCTTTGCGGGATTTTTCTCCTATCGGGACCCCAGTGCCGCCCGAACCTTGGATTGCTATCGCGCCTCCGCTGGCTTTCTGCGGGGTATCGCAGATATAGACCTTACCGGCATGATCATTGGAGCGGCGGCGGAGTCCGACCCGCTCTTAACAGCCCGTATGAAGGGGAAAACCGCTGACGCCCGCTATTGGCGGCAGATTACCCACGGAGACCTGTGCCGCGTCCGGCGCGAGATGCTCTCCACGGTACCGGATGATCTGGCTGTTCTGGCGGATCCTGTGGAGAAGCTGACAGCACAAGGTGCGGTCTGTATCCTTGGTTCTCAACAGCAGATAGACGTATGCGCTGAGCTGCTGGACTGCGTGACGGTGCTTTGACATGGTAAGGGAGCATAACGCAATGAGACACCTCAAAAAAGCGGCAGGGGTTTGCTCCGCAATTTTGGCCGGGAATATACTGCTGGGATTTGCGGTGGCGGCGTTCATTCTTCCCAGCGGCGTGATTATGGGCGGCGCTACCGGCGTTGGCATCGTTCTGGCAAGATTTATTCCGCTGGACACTGCAGCGATCGTTTTGTGCGTAAATCTTATGGCTCTGGCGCTGGGGTGGGCGGTGTTAGGGTGGCGTTTTGTTGTGACCACCATTGCCAGTTCGCTGCTCTATCCTATCCTCCTGGGCGCGGCGCAGCGGATACCAGGTATTGACCATCTGACAGCTGATCCACTGCTGGCGGCCCTGCTGGGCGGCGGACTGGTGGGTATCGCTGTGGGTCTGGTTATGCGAGTGGGTTCCTCCACCGGTGGAACCGATGTGGTCAATCTTGTGCTGCATAAATGGACGCATATCCCGGTTTCTGCAGCGGTCTACCTGACGGATATCGTCATCATGGGCGCACAAGCTCTGTTTTCCGATCCGGAACAAATATTA
>CANDCW010000078.1 GCA_947383275.1 uncultured Bacillota bacterium | reverse complement strand
TAATCCACAGCTGGCGGAAGTCGCGCTTTTTCAGCTTGCGGCCGGTGTAGGCGTACACGCCGGACTTCATCACGGCCTGATTGGCCATTTTGAAGTGCTTGGACTTGGAGCCCCAGTAGCCCTTGGCCATTTTCAGAATCTTATTTCTTCTTTTGCGCGTCATCATCGCGCCCTTAACTCTTGCCATTGTTCAATACCCTCCCTCTTTTTACTTATACAAGATCATGCGCTTGATGGCGGCCTCGTTGGTCTTATCGGCATAAGTGGTGCCGCGCAAAGCCCGCTTCAGCTTGGTGGTTTTGCCGTGGCCGTTGAGCAGGTGGCGCTTCTTGGTCATAGCGCGCTTGACCTTGCCGGTCTTGGTGAGGGAGAAACGCTTTTTGGCGCCGCTGTGCGTCTTGATTTTGATTTTCTTCGCCATAACAGTTTAAACTCCTTTACTTACTTTTTCTCCTTGGCAGGCTTGGGTGACAGGAAAATGGACATATGCCGCCCCTCCAGCTTGGGGGATTTGTCCATCACGGCGATTTCGCCGCACTCCTCGGCAAATTTCATCAGCAGATCCTGACCGATATTGGTGTGGGCCATCTCGCGTCCGCGGAAACGGACCGTAACCTTACACCGGTTGCCCTCGGACAGAAACTTCTGAGCATTGCGCAACTTTACATTGAAGTCGTTCACGTCGATGCTGGGGGACATGCGGATTTCCTTGATCTCCACCACCCGCTGGTTTTTGCGGGCTTCCTTCTCGCGCTTGGTCTGCTCGAACCGGTACTTGCCGTAGTCCATGAGCTTGCATACGGGGGGGACGGCATTGGGGGAGATCTTGACCAGATCCAAATTGCGCTCCTCAGCCAGGCGCAGGGCCTCCTGAGAGGATAAAATGCCCAACTGTTCGCCGGACTCTGAGATCAAGCGGACCTCTTTGTCACGGATCTCTTCATTGGTTTGATGACCTGTGTTAGCGATGGGAAAGCACCTCCAGACAAAATAAAATGCGGGCTGCCAGCATGGCCCCCACATCACAACAAAACAACACCGGAAAAACCGGCGGTGTTACTTTAATGTTGACCCTTTGGCGCTTGCCTGGGGTGAGGACGGGGGAACCGTGCCTACTTTCTTGTGCAAAGCGCATTATAGCACCGGAGAAGCCGGGTGTCAAGGAGAAAATTTGCTTTTTTAGAAGAAATTCTTCTGGGGGGTGGAGTAAAGGATTTACATAATAATGGGGCGTAACGGGCTTGAAAAAGAGTTTTGCACATTTTCCACAGGTTTGTCCACATGAAGTTGAAAAAATTCCTCGCGACAGAAAAAGACTCGTTTTTTGCAGACAGCCCTTAGGTGACATAACGCGAGGTTAACCCAGGGCGATGTCCCGGGTGGCGTAGGCGTTTAGATCCCAGCCGGCGGTATGGCCCGCCTGAAGCTCGTAAAAGCCCTGACAGCCGATCATGGCGGCGTTGTCGCCGCAGTAGTTCAGCTCCGGGAGAAACAGCTTGTCTCCGCTCTGAACGCAGGCGGTCTGGAGGTCGGAGCGGATTCGGCTGTTGGCGGCCACACCCCCCGCCACGGCGATTTTGCCGTAGCCGGTCCGCCTGGCAGCGGCCATTACCCGGGGAATCAGGCTGTCGCTTACAGCCCGGCCGAAGCTGGCCGCAAAAGCGGGCAGGTCCAGCGCCTCCCCCTTCTGTTCGCTGTTGTGGATCAGGTTCAGGCTGGCCGTTTTCAGCCCGGAGAAGGACATGTCCAGTTCCGCCCCGGACACATGAGCAATAGGCAGGTCATATTTACTGTCGTCCCCCCCGTGGGCCAGCCTGTCCATAGGCCCCCCTCCTGGGTAGCCGATGCCCAGCACCCGGGCCACCTTGTCGAAACACTCCCCGGCGGCGTCGTCCCGGGTGCCCCCCAGGACGGACATCTTGGTATAAGACTTTACGTCCACAATGGCGGTGGTTCCGCCGGAGACGCACAAGCAGACAAAGGGGGGCTCCAGGCCGGGGTGGGTGATGTAGTTGGCGGCGATGTGGCCTCGGACGTGGTGGACGGGGACCAGGGGCAGTCCCAGGGCCATGGCCGCGCCTTTGGCGAAGTTGACCCCCACCAGCACCGCCCCGATGAGGCCGGGGGCGTAAGTGACGGCTACAGCGTCCAGGTCCGTTTTGGCCAGCCCTGCCTCTCTAACGGCCCGGTCCGCCAGAGCGGAGACCGCCTCAATGTGTTTCCGGGAGGCGATTTCCGGGACCACCCCGCCATAGACGGCGTGCATTTCGATCTGGGAGGAGACGCAATTGGACAGCACTGTCCGGCCGTCCTTTACCACGGCAGCTGCGGTGTCGTCGCAGGAGGATTCAATGGCTAAAATGTTCATACGTTTTCCTCCTTGGGAAACTCCCGGGTCATGATGACCGCGTCCTCCCGGGGCCGCTGGTAGTAGCCGGGCCGCAGGCCCGCCATACGGAAGCCGTGCTTTTCGTATAGGGCGATGGCGGCGGTGTTGGATTTGCGTACCTCCAGGGTGAGGAAGGCCAGGTTTACCGCCGCAAAACGGCAGAACACGTCCAGCAGGGCGGAGGCTACCCCGTGCCGCCGGGCGTCGGGGGCCACTGCGATGTTGTCGATGTAGCCCTCGTCCAGTACCGCGTGAAGGCCGGCGTAGCCCAGAATGTTGCCCTCCTCCCCGTCCTCGGCCACGATGAAGCTGGCCTGGGGATCGAACAGGGCGTCCTCCAGCATGGTTTCCGTCCATGGCATGGAGAAGCACTCCTGTTCCAGCGCCGCGATCTGCGGGATGTGGCTGCGGTCCATGGGGACAATTTCGTAGTACATAGAAAAAACTCCTTTATTGATTGCGGCTGCCGTCCTTCTGATACAGCTTCCAACAGCCGTATGCTGCCCCGGCGGGGTGGGAGTTAGTGGGCCTCCGCCCAGGTCTTGCCGGCGTGGGTCTCGGCCAGAAGGGGGACGGACAGCGCGGCCACGCCCTCCATTTCCTCCTCCACCAGCTTGCAGATTGCCTCCGCTTCTGATTCGGGGCACTCAACGATCAGCTCGTCGTGGACCTGGAGCACCAGCTTTCCGGAAAAGCCCTCCGTTTTCAGCCGGTTATGCACCCGGATCATGGCCAGCTTGATGATGTCGGCTGCGGTGCCCTGGATGGGGGCGTTGAGGGCCACCCGCTCCCCGAAGGACCGGGTGTTGAAGTTGGAGGACTTGATCTCGGGAATCCACCGGCGCCGCCCCCAGAGGGTGGAGACATACCCGGCCCGCTTGGCCTGCTCTACCACGCCGTCCATGTAGACGCGGACTCCGGAATAGTGGGCGAAGTATTTATTCATATACTCTTTGGCCTCTTGAACCGTGACCCCGATGTCTTGAGACAGAGAGAAGGGGGAAATGCCGTAGACAATGCCGAAGTTAACCGCTTTGGCGCTTCTCCGCATAAGCGGGGTCACTTCTCCCGCGGGGACGTTAAACACCTGGGAAGCGGTGATGGTGTGGATGTCTTCCCCGGATTGGAAGCCGTCGATCATGGCCTGATCCCCGGCCATGTGGGCCAGCAGGCGCAGCTCAATCTGGGAGTAGTCGGCGTCTACCAGCACCTTCCCGGCGGGGGCGGCGAACATCTTTCTCAGCTCCGCGCCCAGCTCGGTGCGGACGGGGATGTTTTGCAGATTGGGCTCGGTGGAGCTCAGCCGCCCTGTGGCGGTGACGGTGTTCTGAAAGGAGGTGTGGATCCGCCCGTCGGGGCCGATAACCTTGCCCAGGCCGTCCACATAGGTGGACTTCAGCTTGGTGAGCTGGCGGTACTCCAGAATGCTGTCAATAATGGGGTGCTGGCCTCGGAGCTTGTCCAGCACGTCGGCGTTGGTAGAGTAGCCGGTTTTGGTCTTTTTCACCGGGGGCAGGCACAGCTTGTCGAAGAGGATGTGTCCCAGCTGCTGGGTGGAGTTGATATTAAAGGTGTCCTCACCGGCCAGGGCGTAGATGGTTTTTTGCACCTCGTCGATCCGTCCGGACAGCATCTCCCCGAACTGGGCCAGCGCCCCCCGGTCGATGAGGAAGCCCTCGGCCTCCATCCCGGCCAGCACCTGGCACAGGGGCAGGTCCACCCTTTCGTACAGCTCCCACATGCCCAGCTCCTTCAGCCGCTTTTCCAGCACCGCCCGCAGTGCGCCAATCCAGGCGCAGTGGGACATCAGCGCAGCCATGGGGGCCGCGGGGTCGGCCAGCGGGCCGAAAGCCCCCTCGTCCAGATAGAGGGACGCCGGGTCAGCCTGAGCTTTGAAATAGGTGAGGGCCAGCTTTTCCAGCTCGTAGCTGCCATCAGTGGGGGCCAGGAGGTAGGCGGCCACCTCGGCGTCAAAGACAAAGCCCTCCGGGGCGATGCCCTCGGCCAGCAGGGCGCGGCACAGGTTTTTCAGGCCGTGGACCGCCTTTTTGATGGCGGGGTCGGAGAAAAAGGCCCTCAGAAAGTCGTTGTGGCAGTTCAGCTTGTCTGCCAGGAACAGGGCGGCGCAGCCGGTTTTTTCGTCCTCCTGCCACTCTACGCATACCACGTCCAGCCCGGGCAGGGCCAACACGTCCACGCAGCCCTTCCCGCGCCACAGGTTCAGCAGCTCCTCCATGCGCGCCCGGCTGTCTACCACCTCGCTGGTGCAGACGGCCTCAAAGACCGGCTCCGCCTGGACCTCGCCCTCCCCCTGGGGGGCGGTGAGGCGGTACTTGTCGATGAGCTTGGAGAACTCCAGGTCCAGAAACAGCTGATAGAGCCGGTTGTTGTCCGGGGTTTGGCGCAGATTCTGCTCCGGATCAAAGACGATGGGCGCGTCGGTGCGAATGGTGGCTAGGTCGTAGGACGCCCGGGCGTCGGCCTCCCCGGCCGTGAGGTTCCGGATGGCGGCGGGCTTGGCCTGAATGTTGGGCAGGGCCGCGTAAATGGCATCGATGGTGTGGTACTGCTGGATCAAGGCCATGGCCGTCTTTTCTCCCACCCCCTTGACGCCGGGGTAGTTGTCGGAGGAGTCTCCCATAAGGGCCTTCAAGTCGATGATGCTCTTGGGGTCAAAGCCGTACTCCTGCCGGAAGGACTCTGGGGTCATGTCCTTGGTGGTGGTCCGCCCCATGCGGGTGGACACCAGCTTGACGGTGGTGGACTGGGTCACCAGCTGGAGGGAATCCTTGTCCCCAGTGACGATCACTGTCGCCCACCCGGCGGTTTCATCCAGGCGGGCGATGGTGCCCAGCAGGTCGTCGGCCTCCCAGCCGTCCAGCTCATACATGGGAATGTTCATAGCCGACAATACGTTTTTGAGGATGGGCATCTGGCTGGCCAGCTCGTCGGGCATCCCTTTGCGGTTGGCCTTGTAACCCTCAAAGGCCAGGTGGCGGAAGGTGGGAGCCGCCCGGTCGAAGGTGACGCACAGAGCGTCTGGGGAGACCTCGTCCAGCAGCTTATTCAGGATGTTGAGAAAGCCAAAAATGGCGTTGGTGGGCTGGCCCTCCCGGGTGGTCAGGTTCTGGCTCACCCCGTAGAAGGCCCGGTTGACGATGGAATTGCCGTCCAGGACCATCAGTTTTTTCATGGCGGATGTCTCCCTTGAATGATAAAATGATAAATATTGATGTTATAGTATACCAGCTTTTGGCCCGGAGGGCAAGAAAACATGGGGGCGGAAATTGACAAAGTATTCAGCATATTTGTCTGTTCCATTTTGTCAAGCGGTGAAGTGGGGCTTTTTTTTAGGGCTTGTTTGTGATATACTTGTCCAAAATGTCTATGAGACCCGTTGGAGGCGCCTATGCTGTTTAATTCCATCGACTTTCTGCTGTTTTTCCCCCTGGTGACGGCAGCGTACTTTCTGCTGCCCCACCGGGTGCGCTGGGTATGGCTGCTTCTTGCCAGCTACTATTTTTACATGTGCTGGAACGCCAAATACGCGCTGCTGATGGCGCTTTCCACGCTAATTACTTATGCCAGCGGGCTGCTCATCCACCGGGCGGGGGAGCGGCAGGGCCTGAAAAAGCTGTGGGTATTTCTCAGTTTTGCCTCCAACCTGGCCATCCTGTTTTTCTTCAAATACTTCGACTTTTTCCTGGACAACCTCTCTGTCCTGCTGGCCTTGGGAGGAGTTGCCCTGAAGAGGCCCGGGTTTGACGTGGTCCTCCCGGTGGGCATCTCTTTCTACACCTTCCAGGCCCTGTCTTACACTGTGGACGTCTACCGGGGCGAGGTGGGGCCGGAGCGAAATCCTTTCCGGTACGCCCTGTTCGTCTCCTTTTTCCCCCAGCTGGTGGCCGGGCCCATTGAGCGGTCTAAAAACCTGCTGGGTCAGTTGTATGAGCGGCACGACTTCGACCCTGACCGGGTGCGGGCGGGGCTGCTGCTCATGCTGTGGGGCATGTTTGAAAAAATTGTCGTTGCCGACCGGCTGGCCATGCTGGTGGATCATGTCTACGACAACTATGCCGGGCTGCCCGGCGCGGCCATTGTGCTGGCGACGGTGTTCTTTGCCGTTCAGATCTACAGCGACTTTGCCGGCTACTCTCACATCGCCATTGGCGCGGCCCAAGTGATGGGCTTTACCCTGATGGAGAACTTCCGCCAGCCCTATCTGTCCAAGTCGGTGGCGGAGTTCTGGCGGCGGTGGCACATCTCCCTGTCCACATGGTTCCGGGACTACCTCTACATCCCCCTGGGGGGGAGCCGGAGGGGGATGGGGAGGAAGTACGTCAACACCATGATTGTATTTCTGGCAAGCGGGCTGTGGCACGGCGCCAATTGGAGCTTTGTCATCTGGGGCGGGCTCAATGGGGCCTACCAGGTTATGGGCGAGGCGCTGGCCCCCCTCCGGGAGCGGGCCTGCCGGGTACTGCGCATCCACCGGGACCGGCCCTTCTGGAAGCTGGTGCGGACGGTGTTCACCTTCTGCCTGGTGGACTTCGCATGGCTGTTTTTTCGGGCCCAGTCCTTCTCCCAGGCCCGGGGGATGCTGGTCCACGCGGTACGAAACGCTCAGCTGTCCGCCCTGCCGGGACAGCTGCTGAGCCTGAAGCTGGACGGGCCCAATTTCCTGCTGTCGCTGGCCTGTGTCGGGGTGCTTCTGGCGGCCGGCCTGCTCCGGGAGCGGCACGGGCCCCTGCGTCCCTATATTACCCGGCAGGCGCTGCCGGTGCGGTGGGCGTTCTACCTGTGCGGGGTGCTGGCGGTGCTGGTCTTCGGCCTCTACGGCCCGGGGTACGACGCCAGGGCCTTTGCCTACTTCCAATTCTGAGGTACAATGAGATGAAGAAAAATGCTCGCTTTTTTGCCTCCGCCCTGGCGTTTTTGGCGCTGCTGGGGGCGGTATTGGTCCCCATCCAAAGCGTGATGGCCCGGAAATCCCTGGACGGCCCCTGGGACATGACCAATAAGGTGGGGGGCTTCTACAACGAGAAGGAGAACCAGTTTGAGGTGATGTTCTTCGGCCCCAGCCACGCCTACGCCGCCTTCAGCCCGCTGGCCATCTGGGAGGAGGCGGGGATCAAGAGCTACGTCTTTGCCACCCAGCAGCAGCCCCTATGGGCCACCTATACCTATATTCAGGAGGCGCTGAAGACCCAATCCCCGGCGCTGATTGTGGTGGAGTGCCGTATGGCCTTTGGGGACAAGGAGTACTATATCGAGACCAAGGAGGACAGGGCGGTTACCCTCTCCTATATGGACGAGCTGCCCCTGTCCTGGGACAAGGTGGAGCTGGCGGCGCGGTCCGCCCCTGATCTGGATAACCGCGTTGGCGTGCTGTTCAACTTTATGATGTACCATAATCGGTGGAGCGAGCTGCGCCGGGAGGACTTCACCTTCCGCCGCAGCCATGCCCGGGACCCCTATAAGGGCTTTGTGATGCTGGAGCCCCAGGAGGCATCCCGGCCTCGCCCGGCCATTGAGGGCGTTACGGGGAGAACCCCCCTGCTGGAAAAAAACCAGTTCTGGCTGGAGGAGATTATCCGGCTGTGCCGGGAGGAGGGCATCGAGCTCTGGCTGGTGAAAAGCCCCTCCAACCTGGAATTGGAAGAGAAGGCCATGCTTAATACGGTGAAGACCACCGCAGCCCGATACGGCGTGCCCTTCCACGACTTTAACGAGGACTACGGGTTCATCGGCCTGACGGAGGCCATGTTTTACGACGCGCACCATCTGGACGCCCTGGGGGCGGACCGGTTTAGCCGGTACTTTGCCGGCCTGCTGGAGGTGGTGCGGCCCAACCTGCGCGCCGACCCCGATGACCCGGAGTGGGCGGCGGATCTGGAGGCTTACAAGACGGCGCTGGCAGCGTTTGCTTCTGACTGAGCCCCCGGCTTTCCTCCGAAAATTGAGGGGAAAGGCGGGCTTTTCCCGGCACTTTGCCCATTGACTTCCTAAATTCCGGTGCGTATAATACATGGACGCCTGGAAGAACCCAGGCTGTTGTTTTGGAGGGAAGACGCAATGGAATCCTATACTTATCTGCTGCTGCTGGCAATTGTCCTGCTGTCCACCAAGGTTTTTGGCCTGCTGACCGAACATGTCCACCTGCCTCAGGTGGTGGGGGCGCTGCTGGCGGGCATTGTTATGGGGCCCAGCGGACTTGGCGTGCTGGAGAGCACAGATTTTATGGTCAAAGCGGCGGAGATTGGCGTTATTATGCTCATGTTTACCGCCGGCATCGACACCGACATGCAGGAGCTGAAGGAGACCGGCGTTCAGGCCAGCGTCATTGCTGTGCTGGGCGTGACGGTACCCCTGGTGCTGTGCGGCGGGCTGTACTTCTTTTTCTTCTGCGGCGGGGAGCTGACCGCCGTCAACCTCTTAAAGTCCGCTTTCATGGGGTCGGTGTTCTCCGCTACCTCCGTGTCCATCACAGTGGAGACCCTGAATGAAATGGGAAAGCTCAAAACCAAGACGGGCACTACGCTTCTAAGCGCGGCTCTGATCGATGATATTATTGGGATTGTAGTGCTGTCCATTCTCAGCGTGTTCAGCTCCGGGGACTCTGACCCGGTGCAGGTGCTGGTCCACATTGTGTTGTTCTTTGCCTTTGTGCTGGTGGTGGGATTGGTAGTCCGCCGGGTGTTCAGCTACATCGCGGAGGAGCATTGGCACAGCCGGCGGGTGGCTGTGTGGGCGCTGGCTTTCTGCCTGCTCATGGCCTACTGCTCAGAGGAGTGGTTCGGCGTGGCCGACATCACCGGCGCCTATTTTGCCGGGCTTATCCTTTGTAATGTGACGAAGGCCCGAAAATTTGTGGCTAAGAAGTTTACTGTTACCTCTTACATGGTATTTACCCCAGTATTCTTTGCCAGCGTGGGGATGAAGACCAATCTGCGGAATATGAACTCGGGCATTCTGGTATTTGCCCTTCTGCTGGTTATTGCCGCTGTGTTGTCCAAGATTGTGGGCTGCGGCTTGGGCGGACTGGTGTGCCGTATGAGCCGGCACCAGTCGCTGGTGGTTGGCATCGGCATGGTTGCCCGCAGCGAGGTGGCCCTTATGGTGGCCCAGCGGGGCATTAACGCCGGGATGATCGACCCGTCTATCCTGCCGGCTATTGTCCTGGCTGTGATCTGCTCGGCTCTGATCACGCCAGTGCTGCTGAAAATGGCGATTACAAAGGGACCGGAACTTGCATAACGAAAAAGCTCCCATCTTATGTGGATGGGAGCTTTTTCAGTTTACCTCGGCCGCCCGTTCCTCCAGCCAGGCAGCGGCATGGACCAGACCCTCTTCCGTGACGGGAAAGCAGGCTGTGGCGGTAATCTCACTCAGGGCCATAGTCAGCGGGCCCCGCCAGAACTGAGCGGTGAGCCGTTTTTCCTGTCCTTCAGGGGATTCAGGCTTGAGGAAAAAACGGGCGTTGTCCAAGCTGCCGTACCAGCTGTTTCCGTTTTCCCAAAAGAGAAGGGTGGGAATTTCAATGTGCTTCAACGCGGACGCGCCTCCTTTCTGGCTATGATATCAGAAAACTGACAGGTTGTAAAGAGTTCGCACTCCTGACGGTGTTTTACATAGTATGGTATGTGGCTTTGCCACATCCACTACTTTAGGTGAAGGAGTGCGTTATGAATCGATACTATGCTTCTGATTGGGAGCAGAGCTGTCAGAGCGGCGTTGTGGCACATCTGACCGGCTGTGGCTGCAACACTGGGTGTAATACCGGCTGCGGCTGCAACACCGGTTGTGGCTGCAATACCGGCTGCGGCTGTACCTCCGGCTGTGGTTGCAACTCCGGCTGCTTACCCACCCGGCCCCCTGTTCCCCCCTGCGGCGGTCCCGGTCCTTTCCCGCCCTATCCTGGAACCGGCCCAACCGGCCCAACTGGTCCCCAGGGCTATCCCGGTCCTGATGGCCCAACCGGGCCCACTGGTCCCCAGGGCATCCCGGGCCCTGCTGGTGCAACGGGCGCCACTGGCGCTACCGGTGCTACCGGCGCGCAGGGCCCTGCCGGCGCCACAGGCGCGACGGGCGCTGCCGGTGCGGTCGGTCCTGCCGGTCCTACTGGTCCCACTGGCCCTGCTGGTGCCACGGGTGCGACGGGCGCTGCCGGTGCGGTCGGTCCCGCCGGTCCTACTGGTCCCACTGGCCCTGCCGGCGCCACAGGCGCGACGGGCGCTACCGGTGCGGTCGGTCCTGCCGGTCCTATTGGTCCCACCGGTCCTGCCGGCGCCACTG
>CANDCW010000077.1 GCA_947383275.1 uncultured Bacillota bacterium | reverse complement strand
TTTACCACATTTATATGAAAAAGTCTGCCATTTGGCAGACTTTTTCGACAAGCTGAGGCAGACATCTTTTCGATGTCTGCCTCTTTGAAATACGAGATCAATAGTCAAACTTCCACATGTACCGGCGGTAGGTCATGGGGTGCATCCGGACGTCGCCCATGGCGGCGATCATCTGCTTGGAGATGGGGTGCATCAGCAGGGCGTTGAAGTACTCGGCCACGCTCTCGTCCAGCTCGCCCAGTCCCAGCTCCTGGGCGTCTAGGATCCAGTGGTGGCCGCCGAATTTCTCCAGGAACCGCTCCGCCCGCTCGTCCAGGGGACGGGTGCGACCCACGCTCTTGAACAGCAGAATGGCCAGGTCCTTGTCACAGGTCTCAAAGGCCCCATGGAAGTACTCCCCGGAGTGGATGGGCACACAGTGGACCGTCTGCATCTCCTGGAAGAAGCAGAACGCGTCGGAGTAGGACACCTCCCAGGCCGCCCCGCTGCTCATCACGTTCCAGACAGCGTCGTCCTTGTAGGTCATGGCGAATTTGGCGGCGTCCGCCTTCACGCTCTGATAGGCTTTGCCGTAGAGCTCCGGCATCTTCTCAAAGGCCTCCAGGGCCTTGTCGTAGCCGGCGTAGCTGTCGTACTCCTTCAGCAGCCAGAAGGCGATCTTAAGGGCGGTGCCCTGGCTGTTGCAGTGAATCAGGGTGGGGTCCTGATACCACTCGTCGGCGTGGTGGTAGGTGATGTAGTAGTGGGCGGTCTGGGCGGTGAGGGAGTCGGCGTAGCCGGACAGGCCGATGGTGACGGCTCCCTTGGCTTTGGCCACCTTGATGGCCTCCACCGTCTCGGGGGTGGCCTTGGTGGAGGTGCCGATGACCAGGGTGTTTTTGTCCACCGACTTGGGGGTGGCGTTGACGAACTCGCTGCTGTTGTAGCCCTGGACCCGGAGGGCGCTCTCCTGGTTCAGCAGGTAGCGGGCGGGGTAGGAGGAGGCGAAGGAGCCGCCGCAGGCCACAAAGATCACCTGCTTCAGACCGCCGTTGGCCTCCAGAGCCGCCTTGGCCTGTTCCATCACCTGGATAACTTCCTGCATCCCTTTTATCATATCAATAACCAACCTTTCAACAATCGTATTTGTTCCGCGCACCCATCAGACCCGTATCCGGGCCGATCCGTTCAGCAGTCAGACTGTCCGGGCTTGTCCAGCATCTCCTGGGTGAGGGGGCACTCGTAGCTCCGTCCGGACATGGCCCGGTCAAATTCCCCTCGCATATCGGCGATGGCCTGGGGGTCCTCCAGCAGCTGCGCGCCGGTGAGGGCCATGATCTTGGCGGCGGTCATCATGCCGTTGAAGCACAGCGGACGCTTGCCCTGGGCCACCTGCTGCCAGGAGTGCCCAGGGGTGTCCTTGGCGTAGCAGGCCGTGGTCACCTGAACGGTGGGGGTAAACCAGCTGACATCGCACACATCGGTGGAGCCGTATTTGGCGTGGGGGATCTCGGTGTAGGGGTAGAGCACGTCGTTGATCACCTTGCCCCTGATCTGGGGGATCAGCGCCTGGGCGGTCTTGCCGTACAGGTACTCCAGGTTGTTGCAGGTGCTGTCCTCCGCCCCCGCGGGGAAGGTCTTGTGGATCTCAGCGCAGAAGTCCAGGTCCTCTTGGGTGTAGGGGGTGGTGCCCACCTGCTGGAACTTCTCAAAGGCGATGCGCTCCAGAGTCCGGTTGGGGATCAGCTCGGACAGGCCGCCCTCATAGAGCACCTCCACCCTGGTGCGGCTCATCATGGCCGCGCCCCGGGCGATCTCCTCCACCCACTGGGCGGCGGCCACCGCCTTTTTATGGGTGTAGGCCCGGATATTGTACACCATCTCGGCGTAGTCCTGAATGACGTTGGGCGCCGGTCCGCCGGCGTTTGTGACGGCGTAGTTGATGCACACGTCCCGTTCCACATGTCCCCGCAGGTAGTTGGAACCCACGCCGGTCAGCTCGGTGGCCTCCAGCGCGTTGCGGCCCAGGTGGCCCTGGGAGGCCGAGTGGGCAGCCACACCATAAAAGCGGATGCGCAGGTTCTGAATGGCCATAAAGTTCATGGACCACACGTTGTTGTCGTCGCAGGGGTGCCAGGTGATGGCGCAGGCGGCGTCGTCAAACAGCCCCGATTTGGCCATGTAGATTTTTCCGGCGCCCCCCTCCTCGGCGGGACAGCCATAGTAGCGTACGGTGCCTTTCAGGCCGTGCTTTTCCAGATAGCGGCGCAGGGCCACCGCCGCGGCCAGGGCTCCGGTGCCCAGAATGTGGTGGCAGCAGCCGTGGCCGGGGGCGCCCTCCTGGATGGGGTCGTGACGGACCTCCCCCGCTTTCTGACTCAGGGCGGGCAGAGCGTCATACTCCCCCAAAAAGCCGATTACCGGTTCGCCGGCGCCGTACTCGGCCACAAAGGCGGTCTCCAGCCCGGCGGCATTGCGTTGAACCCGAAAGCTATTCTTCTCCAGCAGGGCAATCAGCGCCTGGGCGGACTGCCGCTCCTGAAAGCAGGTCTCAGCGTAGTCCCAAATATGGCAAGAGGTGTCGATATACTCCTCTCGTGCCTCCTCGATCCAGCCGATTATCTCATCTTTGTCAATGTTCACGGTTCTTCACCTTTCTTTCCGGCAAACGCCGTCCGTTATTCTGATGTTTTATTTACAAGGTGGCAGGCCGCAAAGTGTCCCGGTTCAAGCTCGGTCAGGACGGGGTCCTGGGTTTTGCAGCGCTCAGTGGCATAGGGGCAGCGCAGGTGGAAGTGGCAGCCCTTGGGCGGGTTGGCCGGGTTGGGCACATCCCCCTGGAGGATAATCCGGTTTCTTCGGTTGGCCGGGTCGGGCAGGGGGATGGCGGACAGCAGCGCCTGGGTATACGGATGAGAAGGTCTGGCGTACAAGGCCTCCTTATCCGCGAGCTCCACAATGCGCCCTAGATACATCACGGCCACCCGGTTGCAGATGTGATGTACCACCGACAGGTCGTGGGAGATGAAGATGTAGGTCAGCTGGAAGCTCTTTTTCAGCTGATTGATCAGGTTGAGCACCTGGGCCCGGACAGACACGTCCAGGGCGCTTACCGGCTCGTCGCAGATCACCAGCTTGGGTCCCGCGGCCAGCGCCCGGGCGATGCCGATCCTCTGCCGCTGGCCGCCGGAGAACTCATGGGGGAACCGGCTGAGGTAGCTGCGGTTGATTCCCACCATATCCATCAGACTGTAAATTTTCTCCAGCTGCTCCTGGTCGTTCAGCTCGGGCTCAAACAGCTCCAGCGGCTCCCGGATTAGCTCGCCCACCGTCATCCGGGGGTTGAGGGAGGCACCGGGGTCCTGGAAGATGATCTGCATTTTCTGGCGCATCTTCCGCATCTCCTCCCGGGACAGGGACTGAATCTCCACCCCGTCGAAGATGATCTGACCCTCGGTGGCGTCGATCAGACGGAGGATGGTGCGGCCCAGGGTGGACTTGCCGCAGCCCGACTCGCCCACGATCCCCAGGATCTCCCCCTCCTTGATCCGCAGGGAGACGCCGTCCACCGCCTTTACCACCCGTTGGGGGCCGGAGAAAAAGCCGCCCTTGGAGACAAAGTATTTCTTCAGGTCTTTTACCTCCAGCAGGTACTCACTCATGGACCAATCCCTCCTCTAACCCGGTCTCATAGCGGAAGCAGCGCACCTTGCGCCCCTCCAGCTCATACAGCGGGGGCATCTCGGTTTTGCACCGCTGGGTAGCATAGGGGCAGCGAGGCCAGAAGCGGCAGCCCTGAGGCAGCTCATACAGGCTGGGCACCGCGCCCTTAATCACATACAGCTCCTCCTGCTCCTCCTCCATTCTGGGCAGCGCCTTCATCAGTCCCTGGGTGTAGGGGTGGAGGGGGCGGTCAAACAGTGCGTTAACGTCGCTGTACTCCATCACCATGCCTGCGTACATCACCAACACGTAGTCGCTCATCTCAGCCACCACGCCCAAATCATGGGTAATCATCATAATGGACGTGTTCAGCTCTTTTTTCAGGCTGCGCATCAGGTCCAGGATCTGGGCCTGGATGGTCACGTCCAGGGCGGTGGTGGGCTCGTCGGCGATGAGCAGCTCGGGGCTGCAGGACAGGGCCATGGCGATCATCACCCTCTGACGCATACCGCCGCTCAGCTCGTGGGGGTACTCGTCCACCCGCTTCTCCGGCGCGGGGATGTTTACCAACCGCAGCATCTCCACCGCTTTGGCCTTGGCCTCTTTTTTCGACATCTTCTCATGGCGCAGGATCATCTCGCTGATCTGCCACCCCACGGTATACACTGGGTTCAGGCTGGTCATGGGCTCCTGGAAGATCATGGCGATCTCCTTGCCCCGGACCTTGGCGATCTCGTCCGGGGGCAGATGGGTGATATCTTTTCCTTTAAATCGGATGGAGCCGCCCACAATGTGCCCCTCCGGGGGGAGCAAATGCAGGATGGACATGGAGGTCACGCTTTTGCCGCAGCCGCTCTCGCCCACGATCCCCAGGGTCTCCCCCTTGTGCAGGACAAAATCCACGCCGTCCACTGCGGGCACCTGACCTCTGCGGTCCTGGAAATAGGTTTTCAGGCCGCTCACTTCCAGTAATACTTCCTTCTCTTTCATAGGGACCTCCCTCATGCCTTTGGCAGTCAATCTGTCCTGATACGCAGCCGCCTCTGAGACGCGGCAGGGTGTTCTCGGTATGAAATAAAATCTCTCTGCATCCCTTGCAGGATGCAGAGAGATGCTCATGCTACAAACAGATTCAAGCTATGATACGGCGGAAAATCAGGCCAGCTTCCAGGTCCACACCTGGTAATTCCACCACACGAAGTCCTCCATGGGGATCTGGGCAATGCGGTTGGAATGGGCCCACAGATCGTTCTGATGATACAGCCAGATGTAGGGCTGATCCTCCACCAGGGCGGCCTGGTAGGCGTCGAAGGCCTCCTTGCGCTCGTTAAAGTCCACCAGGGAGTCGCCCTTGTCGGCCAGGGCGTACCACTTGTTGTCAGTCAGCAGGGAGTAGTTCTGGGCGCTGCCCGGCTTAACGATGACGGCGCTCTCGTTGGGGGCGATGTTAGAGCCGCCGCCCAGCAGACCCAGATCAAAGTCACCGTTGCGCATCATCTCCAGCAGGGTGGCGAAGTCATAGGTCTCGATCTCCACCTTGATGCCGATGTCGGCCAGGTTCTGCTGAATGATCAGGGAGGACTGCTCCCGTACCTGGTTGCCCTTGGGGACGATCAGACGGTAGGTGCGGCTGAAATCGAAGCCAGCGGCCTCCAGCGCGCTCTTGGCGGCGGCGGGATCATAGGCGTTGGCCTTCAGGTCCCCGTTGTAGTAGGGGTGATAGGGGGGCATGGGGCCCACGGCCACCTGGCCCTCGCCGGCCATCAGCTGGTCCACCATCAGCTGCTTGTTGACGGCCTTGTCAAAGGCAATGCGCACGGCGGGGTCCTGGAAGGTGTCGTTGCCGTCGGCCAGGTTAAACTCCATGTACTGGTAGGAGTAGTCGGTCACCGACGTAGCGGTGATGCTGTCGGTAGCTTTCACAGTCTCCCAGTCCGCCAGGGGGATGCTGCCCGCGCCCACCACATCGATATCGCCGTTGAGCAGACCGGCGGTAAGGCTGGCGGCAGGAACCACCCGGATCACGAAGGTCTTAAAGTCGGGGCAGCCCAGGTAGTAGTCCTCATTGGCGGTCATCTCCAGCTGCTCGCCGGCGGTGTCCCGGACATACTTGAATGGGCCGGCGCCCACAGGGGCGGACCAGAAATCGGAGGTGTTGATGCTGGCCAGGTCGCCGGTGTCCAGCAGGTGCTTGGGCAGCACGTAGAGGAAGCTGCACAGCTCAGACAGGATGGTCTTCTCATCCTTGGGGGTCTTGAAGCCGATCTTCACGGTGTGCTCATCCAGCGCCTCCACCTGCAGCTGGTCGGGATCGGGGCAGACGCCGTTGTCGTCTGTGCCGCCCATAGCTACAAACTTAGAGCGGTAGTAGTTGTCCACCTTTTCGTTGGTGACCGCCTTCAGGGTAAACACCACGTCCTCAGCGGTGAGGGGCTCGCCGTCGTGCCACTTGGCGTTCTCGTTCAGATGGAAGGTCATGCTCATGTAGTCGTCAGCCATCTCCCAGCTGTTGGCCAGCCGGGGTAGGTAGCCGCCGTCGTGGGTATAGCTCACCATGCGCTCAAACATCTGGTCCGACACGCAGTGGCCGTAGTTGCCGGAGGTGTTGTAGATGTTCAGCGTATTCCAGGTGGAGACGATGGCCATTGTCACCACCTCGTCCTTGGGACCAGCCTGGGAGGGCTGGCCGGAGGAGCTGGAGGGGGAGGAGGGGTTGGATGTGGCAGGCGGGGTATCGTTGTTTCCGCCGCAGCCGGTCAGCGCCAATGACAGCAACATGACAGCAGCCAGCAGTGCACAGAGCTTCTTTTTCATTTTTTGATCTCCTTTTTCTGAAATTTTAATACAATTGCTTTTGCAAGGAATTACATGGTCACTGCAGGGAGGTCTTGGGATCCAAGGCATCGCGCAGACCGTTGCCCACAAAGTTTATGCTCAGAATGGTAACCACCAGGGCTAGTCCGGGGGGCAGCCACATCCAGGGGCAGTCCTTCAGGATGGTGATGGATTGGGCGTTATAGAGCATGTTGCCCCAGGAGGCGGCGGGCATCTGCACGCCCAGACCCAGGAAGCTCAGCGACGACTCCAGCAGAATGGCCGAGGCAATCCGGAAGGTGATGGAGATGAAGATGGGCGCGATGGCGTTGGGGAGAATGTACTTGCGGATAATCACACTGTCCCGCTGTCCGATGGCCCGGCCGCCCTCTATGTAGTCCTTCTCCCGCACCGCCAGCACGGTGCCGAAGATCTGCCGGGCGAACTTGGTCCAGCCCAGCACCCCGATCACCGCCGTCACCGTGACGATGGAGGGGCCAAACATGGACACCAGAAACAGAATCAGGATGGTGGAGGGGATGGTCATGAAGATGTCGGTGGCCCGCATGATGATCGTCTCGATCCACCCCCGGTAAAAGGCGGCCAGCAGTCCCAGAGGAATGCCGATGACCACGCTGATGGCGGTGCTCACCACCCCCACAAAGAGGGACACGCGCCCGCCATACAGCAACCGGGTGAGCACATCTCGTCCGGTGGTGTCGGTACCCAGCCGGTGCGCCTGGCTGGGAGGGCTGTTAAAGGCCACCGCGTCAATTTCCGCCTCGGTGTAGGGCATAAAGAAGGGCAGGATGAGTACCACCAGAAGAATCACCAGCAGGATGATCAGCCCGGTCACCGCCAGCTTGTTTTTGCAGAATCTCTTGACAAAGTTCAGCCGTTCTGTTTTCTTTTGGCTCACGTTTGGACAACCCCCTTCTGCTCAGTTTCTCAATTGTGGCGGATGCGCGGGTCGAGTACACCGTAAAACAGGTCGGTGAGCAGGTTAAACACCAGCACAGCCACCGCCGTGACAATGGTCACACCCATAACCACCGGATAGTCCCGGCTGTCAATGGATTTCAGCATCAGATTGCCCAGTCCCGGCCAGGAAAATATCTGCTCGGTGATGACGGCTCCGCCCATCAGCATGGGGATCTCCATGCCCAGGTATGTGACCACCGGGATCAGGGAGTTGCGCAGCACATGCTTGATTACCACAACGATCTCTTTCAGACCCTTGGAGCGGGCGGTACGGACATAGTCCTCCCCCATAACCTCCAGCATGCTGCTGCGGATGTACTGAATCAAGCTGCCGATCATGGTGCTGCCCAGCACACAGGCCGGCATCAGCAAGTGACGCAGCAGAGAGCCGATGGTCTCCGGCTTGCCCACATCATACATCCCGCCGATGGGCAGCAGCTTCATGTGGACGGAGAAGATGCTCAAAAATACCAGTGCCATAAAGAAGCTGGGGGTAGAGGTGGACAGGAAAGAAAAGACAGAGGACACGGTGTCCCAGATACCGTTCTGGTGCCGGGCGGACTGAATACCCAGGGGGAAGGCAACAATACAAGCTACCACCACGGACGCCAGGGTGAGCAGTACTGTGGGCCACAGGGCTTCAGCCAGCATGCCCATCACCGGCATCTTAGTGCGGTAGGAGGTTCCCAGATTGCCGGTGAGGAAGTTTTTCATCCAGGACAGATACTGAATGTGAAACGGCTCATATAATCCCAATTCTTCCGCCATACGGGCCACCTCTGCCTCCGATACGTTGGAGTTGCTCAGCAGCAGCTCCAGCGGACTGCCGGAGGCGCTGTAGCACAGCGCAAACACCAGTAGCGTAATGCCCAAAAAGGTGGGGATCGCAATCAACAGCCGTTTCAGCACATATTTTTTCATGCCGCTCTGCCCTCCGTTAAAATAGACTCTGGATTTAACCCGGTGGGACGGATTAGTATATCGTTATATAAAAGTCTATATCATATTATAATGTATCTATCAGCGAAGTAATTATAGCATAGGCCTTTCCCCTTTGCAATAGTCTTTTTATGCAAATCTGCCGTCACTTTTTCGGCAACCTGAACAAAGAGGAAACGGCACTGTCAGGTTCAGCCCAACGCAACAACCTTTGCTGAGACACCCTTTTGTCCCCGGATCGGCCAGCAGAAGGCATTTCATTCGCAACTCTCATAAATATAGCAATCATCAAAAATGATAACACTGAGACGAGGGCAGAGCCCTTGCCTTAATTCCCCACTGATGTCAACAACTTCGAGTTGCGGCGGTGATGACGGGCTCCATCAAGCGGGTGGCGGAGACCATGCGCAAGGCGGAGACGGGGGTCTCTCCGTCCATATGGTCCCCGACCTTCTCCGCCCCTCGGAGATCGAGATCATCTCTTTTCGCCGTCTTCTGTCCTGAGAGCGATATACCTCATTCTTTGCTCCTTGCTGACTTCCGACGGTTGGCGGCGAAAAAAGCGCTGGCTTCCTTCAAAAATTCATTCTCCTCTTTCAATCGCCGATTGGCCTTTTCCAGCTCCTTGACCTGCCGGCGCAGCATCGTGATCTCCTCCGTCAAACTCATCGCGCTGCCTGGCGTGTGGCTGCCATCACCCGCGTCCAGGCGCCCTTCCCGTACCGCTTTCAGCCAGGCATGGATCGTCCCTTTCGGGATGCCCAGCTCCTTCGCCGCTTTATCTCCGCCGATTTCTCTGGCCAGCTTTACGGCCTGTATCTTATACTCTTTATCATAGCTTCGTGCCATTGCCTTTCCCTCCTTCCTCTTCCCTTTTTTCTACTCCCTTGAGGAAAAGGTGTAAACTTTTTTATACCACATCAGTTGGTCTATCCAGAATGTGGTCATTACAAAATGAAATAGCCGGCTGCAGGCTCGGCTTACCGGAGGCTAGGGGAATTTTCCCTGGCCTTCTTTTTTGGGGGGTTTGATACAAAGAAAAGTGAGGGCTGACAGCAATGATGACGGTGTTGGCAAAGACAATACGGGCTACTGCTCCAGTTGCGGCGGCCCCGGTCGTTGGGGCTGGGGACTGCGCTTGTCGGGGATGCGCTTGCCCCGGCAGTTGCTCAGGCGAGGTCGGCGTAGTTGGCAACATTGGTTTCACGGTGGCATTTTGTTCTGTTTGAGTACATGCGCCACCTCCCTCCTCAACGCGATGCCTTCTTCTTTGCATAACTGGTAGAAGATAGGCTAAATGTCCCAGCTATTACGGTGATAGCGAGTGTGTTTTGAGCGCATAATTGTTTTTAGACGCCGTATATAGGCCGTATTTAGGTATTGGAAACATCTTGGTTCCATCGTGATATCGATGGGGCTGTTCCGTTTTCGGCCTTGTTGTGGAGTTGCGCCATTTGAGGGTTGTGGCTATGAGAGCGTGGTGGTCTGCCTGGGCTATGTCGGAGAAGCTATTTGTAGACCCGGGCTGGAACGGCGAAGCTATTCGATGGCTTTGGTTGGGCTATCGGAGCTGTTGGTTGATCTGGGCTATACCGGCGGAACTATTCTTTGGCCTGGACTGTGTTAGCAGATCTATTCGTTGGTTTTGACGACTGCTGTGGGGCTATTCTGATAGTTGATTTTGTACGGAATTTGTGCCGAAAAAGCATTTTTGACCGGGAGTATATTCGGGGCCCAGCGATGGCATGATGCTTTCTGCTCCACTCCAGCAGTATACAAAGCTCATTACGCCGCCCCAGCGATGGCATGAAGCCTGTGAACCCCCCAGCGGTGGCGCAAAGCCGGCGAAGTGCCTCCATTGCTTCCTGGCAGCCCGGGGTGGTTTTTGCGGAGGCCCCGGCAGAGCATATATCCGCCCCCCTCTCTTTTCTCATCCTGCATATTATCTATATATTAGAGGCTTATTCTCGGGTTATTGTCGCTGTTGATGCAAACATTAAAGGCGTGCCTTGGAATAGTAGATGTGAGGGCTGGTTAGGAGGAGGCTGTAGGCCCGGTGGGGCAAGTCAGGAGGCGTTGCGGGCCCGGTCATTGGTTGGCAGGGCAGTAAAGGCTCCCTGTGGCCCTGGTGGAGCTGAGTAGGTGGTCATATGGGCACGAGCGGGGCTGGGAGTGTCAATGCTGCTGCAAACGCCGAGGCCGGCGACCAGCTGTTCGGTCGGGCTGGTTAGGTGTGTATACGTGCGCCGGCTGGGCCAGAGGAGGCATTTCGGGCAGTTGGAACAGTAGCCCGGGAACTACAATCCAGGCTGACATTCCAAAGTATTCCTGTCCCCCCGCTTTTTTCTTGTATTAACCCTTTCGCAGACGAGCAGTTCTTCCACCCTGCTTATTTTCCGTATATTTTTCGGATATGACCGGGACATGAAGGGGGTATAGGATGACTATTTTGGAGGGAAGCCTCAAACAAATCAATGTATTGGCAAGGCATTATTCGCATATTTTTTGTTTTGCTTTTTGCATATTGGACGAATGTTGAAAACTGGCGTGGCACGTCCCAAGCCGGTGGGGCATCTGGCCAGGGCGCATCTTACAAGAGAATACGGTCTGTGCAGTCGGCATAATATAGAAGTGAAACGCAATAAAAGCCCCTCCTGGGAGGGGCTTTCAGCCTGTCGAAAAAGCGGCTTGTCTGGGAAATGTCCAGGCAGGCCGCAAAGCA
>CANDCW010000076.1 GCA_947383275.1 uncultured Bacillota bacterium | reverse complement strand
GTCCTGCCGGTCCTATTGGTCCCACCGGTCCTGCCGGCGCCACTGGCGCGACGGGCGCTACTGGTGCGGTCGGTCCTGCCGGTCCTATTGGTCCCACCGGTCCTGCCGGCGCCACTGGCGCGACGGGTGCTACCGGTGCGGTCGGTCCCGCCGGTCCTACTGGTCCCACCGGCCCTGCCGGCGCCACCGGTGCGACGGGCGCTACCGGTGCAGCTGGTCCTGCCGGTCCTACTGGTCCCACCGGCCCTGCTGGCGCCACCGGTGCGACGGGTGCTGCTGGCGCAGCTGGTCCTGCCGGTCCTACTGGTCCCACCGGCCCTGCTGGCGCCACCGGCGCGACGGGTGCTGCTGGCGCAGCTGGTCCTGCCGGTCCTACTGGTCCCACCGGCCCTGCTGGCGCTACCGGCGCAACGGGTGCTACCGGTGCGGTCGGTCCCACCGGCCCTGCTGGTGAACTGATTCCCGGAACGGCTGTGGCTGATCTGGCCGATGGTGCCGGAACTCCGGAGATCGTAGACAAGATCAACGAGCTGCTGGCCTCGCTGAGGGCCGCTGGCGTCATCGCGACCTGATTGAAATCTGCCGGCGCTCCCGTTTTGGGGGCGCCGGTCTTTTAAAAGGAGATTTTTATGGGGAAATACAATATATGTGTCTATGCCATCTGTAAAAATGAGGAGCAGTTTGTGGACCGTTGGATGGATTCTATGCTGGAAGCGGATCAGATTGTGGTGCTGGATACGGGTTCAGAGGACAAAACAGTTGAAAAGCTGCGGGCTCGGGGAGCGGAGGTGGTGGCAGAGACGGTTTCACCGTGGAGGTTTGATACAGCCCGGAACCGGTCCTTGGAGCTTGTGCCAGAGGACGCGGATGTTTGCGTGTGCACGGACCTGGATGAGGTGTTCCGTCCCGGCTGGCGGGAGGAGCTGGAGAAGGTCTGGGTTCCGGGAGCGGGACAGGCATCCTACCGGTATACATGGTCCTTTAATACGGACGGCTCAGAGGGGGTGGTGTTTTGGTATGAAAAGATCCATGCCCGTCGGGGCTACCGGTGGGTCCATCCGGTACACGAGGTACTCAAATGGGTGGGGGAAGGCCGTCCCGGCCCTATGGTGACGGCGGAGAACATACAGCTGGACCACCATCCGGACCCGGCCAAATCCAGGAGCCAGTATTTGCCCCTATTGGAGTTGTCTGTCCGGGAGGAGCCGGAGGACGACCGCAACGTCCATTACCTGGGGCGGGAGTACATGTACAAGCACCGCTGGGACGACTGCATCCGCACGCTGAAGGGGCACCTGAAAATGCCCACCGCCGTGTGGCGGGACGAGCGGGCGGCCTCTATGCGGTACATCGCGAAGTCCTACTGGGAGAAGGGGGACGCGGCCCAGGCCCGGGACTGGTACCTGCGTGCCATCACCGAAGCCCCGCATCTGAGAGAGCCATACACCGACCTGGCGCTTATGCTTTACCAGCAGGAGGAGTGGGAGGGGGTACTGTACTTTACGGCATGTGCTCTGGCCATTACGGTGCGGCCCCGAAGCTACATCTGCGAAGCTGCGGCATGGGGAAGCCTGCCCCACGACCTGCGGTCCATCGCGCTCTACCGCACCGGGGCTTATCAGGAGGCGGTGGAGGAGGTCAAGCAGGCATTGGCCCTGGAACCTGGAAATAGGCGGCTGCAAAGCAATTTGGAAATCATGGAGCGGGCGGCAGGAAACGCCCCCTTGCAATCTGCACGGGATTTGCTATAATAGAAGATACCGAAACAGAAGAAAGGCGGATGCGCTATGGACTTGTACAGTATCGGAGAGCTCCTGATCGATTTTACTCCCGGCAGCGAGCCTGCCAGCTATATCCGGAATCCCGGAGGCGCGCCGGCAAACGCGGCCATCACCGCAGCCCGCAGCGGCCTGGAGGTTGGCGTTTGCTTCAGCGTTGGGGACGATGACTTTGGCCGTTTCCTGGTGCAGACTGTGAAAGATAACGGGGTACGGGTTATCAACCCGGAGCTCTGTAAAAAAGCTGTTACCACCTTGGCCTTTGTCACCCTGGCCCCGGACGGCAACCGCAGCTTTACCTTTGCCCGGAAGCCCGGAGCGGATATGTTCCTGGAGGAGTCCGCCGTGAAAGAGGAGGATATCAAAGACAGCGCCATAATCCATGCCGGGTCTTGCTCCCTGTCTGCCTCCCCTGCGGCGGAGGCAACCGCCAAGGCCCTGCGCCTGGGCCATGAAAACGGCAAACTGGTCAGCTTTGATGTGAACTACCGCAACGTGATGTGGAACGACGGCCAGGCGGCCTGCACAGCCAAGGTGCGGGAAATCCTCCCCTACGTGGATCTGCTGAAGGTGTCTGATGAAGAGGTGGACATGATGGGCGGCGAGGCGGCCCTGCCCGGCCTGATGGAGGAATTCCGGATTGCCGTTGTTGTGGAGACCCTGGGCGGCGCGGGAGCCCGGTGCTTTTTCGGAGGCAGGAGCTGGGATATTCCCGGGCGCAAGGTGCCCTGCGTGGATACCAACGGAGCGGGAGACGCGTTCTGGGGCGCATTTCTTTCCAGCCTGCGTATCCAAGGCGTTGACCGGGCGGAACAGCTTACTAAAGAAATCGTCAGCCGGGCCATGGAGTATGGAAACGCTGCCGGCGGGCTGACTGTGCAGAAGAAGGGGGCAATCCCCGCTCTGCCCACGAGAGAAGAGATCGAGGCGTTTTTGGCCTCCTGAGAAGGGGACGATTATATGTACCGCTGCCATATGGAGTTCTACCTCATCAACTGTCCGCCCGAGGTGGTAAAGATTGTTCAAAAATTGCCGCCAATGGAGGGGTTCAACCACTCCTTTTTAGACAGTGGTGAGCCTCAGAAGGAGCTGCTGGCCCGGGCCGATGTGATTCTGGCGGTCCCCGCCGGCGGAGGAGATGCGGTGCGTGCCTTGGCAGAAGGACGCAAGGCATCCGCCCAGCTGATTCTCCTGGCTGACCAGGAGTTGACCGGCCGCTTGGAGGACAGTCTGGCCCTCTCCGATGAGCTGTGGCCGCTGCCCATGTCTCAGACGGAGCTGACCTTCCGCTTCAAGCGCTGGCAGGAGAAGCAGAAGCAGAGCTGGGACCTGTGGCAGACCAGCCAGTATCTGGAGGCCGTTATCAATAGCACGCCCAGCATGGTCTGGTTCAAGGATAAAAACGGTATTCATGAAAAAGTGAACAACAGCTTTTGCGCCACCGTGAACAAGACCATGGAGCAGGTGCAGGGCCGGGGCCATGCCTACATCTGGGATGTGGAGCAAGACGATCCCGCTTGTATCGAGTCGGAGCGCGTCGTCATGGAGACAGAGCAGACCCATGTCTCTGAGGAGGTGATCCGGACCGGCGGCGGAGAGCGTCAGCTGACTACCTACAAGTCCCCTCTATACGACTGCGACGGCAGCGTAATGGGTACGGTAGGGGTTGCCATCGACGTGACCCAGGAGCGGGCCTATGAACAGAAGATCATGGACAAGAACCGGGAGCTGGAGAACCTGTTCACTACTATGGACTGCGGTGTGATGTGCCACACCCTAGACGGTTCCCGCATCCTCAGCATCAACCGGGCGGCCCTCCAGATTTTGGGGTATCAGTCCAGGGAGGAGCTGGTTGCCAACGGCTTTGACATGGTGGCCTCCTCTGTGGTGGCGGAGGACCAGGCCCGGCTGCGGGACTGCATCCACACCCTGACCAAGGTAGGGGACAACGTGAACATTGAGTACCGGGTCCGCCACACCAACGGAGACATTCTCCATGTGATGGGAAACGTCAAGCTTATGGAGGAGAATGGAGAGCTGTTTTATCAGCGCTTTCTGCTGGACTGCACCTCCCAAAAGCTGCGGGAGGAGGAACGGCGCACCAAGGAACAGCGCCGCCAGATGGAGCTGGTTCAGGCACTGACAGTGGACTACAACCTGGTGTGCGTCTTCGACCTGGACAGCGGCGTGGGCCGCGCCCTGCGGACCCATGAGTGCAGGATGGGGGTGTTGGATACCATTTTCTCCGGCGAACTGGTGCTGGAAAAATGCCTGGAGCGGTACATAGGGCAGTGCGTCCATGCGGAGGACCGGGATATGCTGCGGCAGATCTGTACTCTGGACCGTCTGCGGGCTGAGTTGGAGGCCAAAAGCCAGTTTTATGCCAACTACCGCACCCTATGCGGCGAAGAGCTGCGATATTTCCAAATGAAGGCGGTACGTACAGGGGACTGGGAAAACAGCCGGGCCGTGGTGCTGGGCTTCCGCAGCGTAGACGAGGAGACCCGGCAGGAGATGGAACGGATGGATCTGCTCAAGGATGCCCTGGACCAGGCCAACCGCGCCAGCAAAGCCAAGAGTATTTTCCTGTCCAATATGTCCCATGACATCCGCACCCCTATGAACGCCATTATCGGGTTTACCGCCCTGGCCTCCACCCACATCGACCAGCGGGACCAGGTAGAGGGCTACCTGAAAAAAATCATGACCTCGGGCAACCATCTGCTCAGCCTCATTAACGACGTGCTGGACATGAGCCGGATCGAGAGCGGTAAGATGTCTTTGGAGGAAAAGCCCTGTTCCATGCCCGACATTCTCCATGGACTGCGCAGCATTGTCCAGGCGGACGTCCACGCCAAGCAGCTGGAGCTGTACATGGACGCGGTGGACGTGGTCAACGAGGAGATCTACTGTGACCGCCTGCGCCTGAATCAGGTGCTGCTGAACCTGCTGAGCAACTGCGTGAAATATACCCCGGCGGGAGGCGTGGTGAGCGTCCGGGTAACGGAAAAGCCCGGCGCTCCGGCGGGCCACGCCGCCTATGAGTTCTGCATCAAAGATACCGGTATCGGTATGAGCGAGGAGTTTGTGGCCCGCATTTTCGAGCCCTTTGAGCGGGAACGCAACTCCACCACAAGCGGAATCCAGGGGACCGGCCTGGGAATGGCTATCACCAAGAATATCGTGGACATGATGAACGGGTCCATCTCCGTATGGAGCAAACAGGGGGTAGGTACGGAGTTTACAGTCAATATTACCTTCCGCCTGTGCACGGAGGAGAAGGAGCCCCAGACCATCCCGGAGCTGAAAAATTGCCGGGCGCTGGTGGTAGATGACGATTTCAATACCTGCGACAGCGTGTCCTGCATGCTCCAGCAGATTGGGCTGCGGGCGGAGTGGACCTTGTCCGGCAAGGAGGCGGTGCTGCGCACCCGCCAGGCCGTAATGCGCAGCGACTTGTACAGTGTATACATCATTGACTGGCTGCTGCCCGATATGAACGGAATTGAAGTGGCCCGGCGTATCCGCAAGGAGACCGGCGACGATGTGCCCATCATTGTCCTTACCGCCTATGACTGGTCAGACATTGAAGACGAGGCCCGGGAGGCGGGGATTCATGCGTTCTGCTCCAAACCGCTGTTCCTGTCTGAACTGCGCAGCTGCCTGATCTCCGTGGTAGGCGCTGATACCGGGCCGGAGAAAGACAGCGGGCCCGCGGAAGTGACCGCCACCGGACGCATCCTTTTGGTGGAAGACAATGAGCTGAACCAGGAGATTGCCACCGCCATTCTGGAGGAGGCGGGCTTCCAGGTGGAGACGGTGGAAAACGGCCGGCAGGCCGTAGAGAAGGTGGAGCAGTCCCAGCCGGGCTGGTACCAGATGGTGCTGATGGATGTACAGATGCCGGTTATGAACGGTTACGAGGCCACAAGGCGCATCCGTCGGCTGGAGGATCAGCGCCTGGCCAATATTCCCATCCTGGCCATGACTGCTAATGCCTTTGAGGAGGATAAACAGGAGGCTCTGCGCTCCGGAATGAACGGGCATATTGCCAAACCCATCAACATTGGAAAGCTGTTGGAAACACTAAACGCCATGCTGAGCTGAATCTGCGTGAAAGCCCCCGGCACAAGCCGGGGGCTTTCTGCTTGTCAAAAAGCGCTATCTTGCCACAAATACCGCTACGCTCCGGCCCCTGACAAGGGTTTGTACGCCATTGACAGGGACTTCGGACTGCTCTGCCTCCCAGGTATCCACGGCCCTGAACCAGTTCATGGAGGCGGGAAGCTGGGGCAGGGTGACCGCCAGATCCTCCCACCATGCGTTGGAGGCTACGTAGACCACCTGCGGGCCCGTATCCCGATTCCAGCCGCTGAACATCACGCCAATATACCGGTCATGACCGTCGAAGGGCCTGTCCCGCCAAGGCGTGACGCCATGGAAGCTGACGTCGGGGAATCCGCAGGCGCCGTCTCCACACTTGGCCCGCACCACCCGGTATGCCTTGCGGAACCGGATCATGTACTGGAAGAAGGAGAACAGATCCTGGTTTTCCTCCAGCCGCCGCCAGTCCAGCCAGGAGATGATGTTGTCCTGGCAGTAAGCGTTGTTGTTGCCGAACTGGGTATTGCCAAACTCGTCGCCTGCCAGGAACATGGGAGTGCCCCGGGAGCACATGAGCAGGGCAAAGGCGTTGCGGCACATCCGCCGGCGCAGGGCGTTGATTTCAGAGGAGCCCGTTTCCCCCTCCACACCGCAGTTCCAGCTGTTATTGTCGTTGGCGCCATCGGTGTTGTTCCAGCCGTTGGCCAGATTGTGCTTGTCGTTGTAGGTGTACAAATCCCACAGGGTAAAGCCGTCGTGGCAGGTGAGGAAGTTCACCGAGGCGTTGGTCCGCCCCTGGCTGGCGTACATATCCGGCGAGCCCGCGATGCGATGGGCCGCCCATTGGGCATAGCCCTCGTCACCTTTCAAGTAACGCCGCACATCGTCCCGGTAGCGGCCGTTCCACTCCGCCCATCGGTTCCAGGAGGGGAAGGTGCCCACCTGGTACAGCCCGCCGGCATCCCATGCTTCGGCGATGAGCTTCACATCCCCCAAAATGGGGTCGAAGGCCAGGGACTGGAGCAGGGGCGGGGCCCCCATGGGGGAGCCGTCCTCGCTGCGGCCCAGGATGGAGGCCAGGTCAAACCGGAAGCCGTCCACCCGGTAGGTGGTGACCCAGTAGCGCAGGCAGTCCAGAATCATCTGCCGGACAATGGGGTGGTTGCAGTTCATGGTGTTGCCGCAGCCGGAGAAGTTGTAGTAGTGCCCGTCAGGGGTGAGGAGGTAATAGATATTATTGTCAAAGCCCTTAAATGAGAAAAAGGGGCCTTGCTCGTTTCCCTCGGCGGTATGGTTGAATACCACGTCCAGATAGACCTCTATCCCCCGCTGGTTGCAGGCTTGTATGAGCTGTTTGAGCTCATTGCCCTCCCGGTTATACTCGGTAGAGGCGGTGTAGCTGGTGTTAGGGGCGAAAAAGCTGACCGTGCTGTAGCCCCAGTAGTTGTAAAGGACGTTTCCGTCCACCTCTCGGTAATCCTGCATCTCGTCAAACTCAAAGATGGGCATCAGCTCAATGGCGTTGACCCCCAGATCTTCCAGGTAATCCAGCTTCTCCATAATGCCGGCGAAGGTACCAGGATTGGCCACCCCGGACGAGGGGTCCTTGGTAAACCCCCGGACGTGCAGCTCATAGATAATCAAATCCTCCATGGGGATGAGGGGCTGGGGCATGTCGGCCCAGTCGAAGTCGTCCTTCACTACCCTGGCCTTGTAGTGCTGGCCAAAGGGCGCCTTGGCCCCCCACTGGCTCTGCCCGGTGACCGCCTTGGCGTAGGGGTCCAGGAGATACTTGTTTTTGTCAAAGATCAGCCCCTTTTTGGGGTCGTAGGGGCCGTCCACACGGTAGGCATACTCAAACTCCTCGATATTCAGCTTGAACACAATCATAGAGTACACGTTTCCAATGCGGTAATGCTCCGGGAACGGGAGCACGGCAAAGGGTTCGTTCTGCTCCCGGTGAAACAGGAGAAGCTCCACCGAGGTGGCTCCGTGGGAATGGACGGTAAAGTTGACGCCGCCGGGGATAGCGGTAGCGCCGTTGCTGTCGTAGAAGCCGGGCCGGACATCAAAGCCGGCAATGCGGTCCAGGGGGACCAGATGGAAGGCGCGGGGGAGGGCGGCCGGAGTCCCGCCGCCTGCCGGGGTTGGGGTGGTGTTCGACATGGATCGATCCTCCTTATAAAAATAGTGCTGCTTTCATTATACGCTTTTTTTTCGATTTGTCATTTCTTTTTATTTCATTCGCTTTTTTTCTGTGGAAGAGTTCCAAAAAAACACTTGACATTTCCACTGTGTGAGGGTTTATCCTTAAGTTCGGAACCGGTTCCCATTATAATTTTCAGGAGGAATGTCATGCTTACCATCGGTGATTTTTCCCGTTTGAGCCGCGTCACGCCCCGGATGCTGCGCCATTACGACGCCCTCGGACTGCTCCGCCCGGAAATGGTGGGGGAAAACGGCTACCGCTACTACCGGCAGGAACAGCTTTCCGGCCTGGCGCGCATCCAGTGGCTCCAGGGTTATGGCTTTTCCCTGGGGGAAATCGGCCCCCTGTTGGCCCTGGACGGGGTCCAGCTGCTCCCCCATCTGCGGCAGCGGCGGTTGGCGCTCTATCAGGAGCTGAGCCGGCAGCAGACGCTGATCCACCAGATCGAAGCGGACATCCTCCGCATGGAGGGAATCAAAATGATTGAAACACCTTATCATGTCATCCTGATCGAGGACCCCGAACAGAAGGTCTTTTCTATCCGGGAGACCATCGGCGTGGACCAGTACCACGACTTTTTTGAGCGGCTGTTCCGGGAGGCGGACGCACGGGGGCTGACCCAGGCGGGGCCTATCCAGATGCTCTACCACGACAAGGACTTCAACCACGAGCACTCCGATGTGGAGGCCCAGATGGTGGTGGCTCGGGACGGCCCCGGTGTCAAGATTAAGCCCGCTTGTACCTGCGCAGCGGTACAGCATAAGGGGGCCTACGAAAATCTGCACCTGGCCTACGAGGCCCTATGCGCCTGGCTGGGGGAACACACTGAGTATAGGGTGTGCGGCCCGGCCATGGACCGCTACTTCGGCGACCCCGACAACACGCCCCCCGATCAGCTTGAGACCGGGGTGCTGTTTCCACTGGAAAAAGTATAAGCAAAGGGACGGCCCAAGGCCGTCCCTTCAAATTATTAATATCTACGTTGCAGTCCTCAAAAGAGGTAATTTACCTCTTTTACCGCTGATATTCAAACTCCAAATCGTACAAGGAGACAATATCCCCGTCCTTGATCCCCAGCTCCTCCAGCTTATCAAACAGTCCCGACTGGCGCAGCTTCTGGTCAAACCAGTTCCGGGATTCGTAGTCCCCAAAGTTGACATTGGCGATCAGCCGCTGAAGCCAGGGGGCGTCAATCACCCAGGTGCCGTCGAACTCCTGGATGCTGACCTCCTCACTCGTATCCACCTCGGGGGGCCGTTCCACGTAAGTGGGCTCGTACACCGCCACCGGAGGCAGCTGCTGAAGCTCCCGCGCCGCTTTCTGCACCAGCGCCCGGGTGCCCTGGTGGGCGGCGGCGGAGATCTCAAACACTTCCAGCCCCAGGCCCTCCACATGGGCCCGCAGCTTGTCCAGAAGGCCGGTATCTTCCGTGATATCCACCTTGTTGGCCGCCACAATCATCTTCCGGGAGGCCAGCTCAGGGGAGTATCGCTTCAGTTCCTCGTTAATGGCCTCAAAATCAGCTACCGGGTCCCGGCCCTCGGACCCGGACACATCCACCACATGGATCAGCAGGCGGCAGCGGTCGATGTGGCGCAGGAAGTCATGGCCCAGGCCGGCCCCCTCCGCAGCCCCTTCGATGATGCCGGGGATGTCCGCCATAACGAAGGATACGCCCTCATCCACGTAGACCACCCCCAGGTTGGGGAAAAGGGTGGTAAAGTGATAGTTGGCGATTTTGGGCTGGGCCCGGCTGACCACGCTGAGCAGGGTGGACTTGCCCACGTTGGGGAAACCCACAAGCCCCACGTCGGCCAGCAGCTTCAGCTCCAGGACGATATCCCGGCTCTGCCCGGGCAGGCCGGCCTTGGCAAACCGCGGTACCTGGCGGGTGGGTGTGGCGAAGTGCTGGTTCCCCCAGCCGCCCCGCCCTCCCCGGCACAAGACGAAGGAGTCCGTTTTGGACATGTCCTGGATGATTTCACCGGACTCCGCGTCCCGGATGATGGTCCCCCGGGGCACCCGGATGACCAGATTTTCCCCGTCCTTGCCAGTACACCGCTTGCCTGCGCCATCTGCCCCGTTGCCCGCCACGTACTTGCGCTTGTAGCGGAAGTCCATCAGGGTGGACAGATGGTCGTTGACCTCCACCACAATGTCGCCGCCCCGTCCGCCGTCGCCGCCGTCGGGACCGCCGTTGGCCACGTACTTCTCACGGTGGAAGGACACCACGCCGTTTCCTCCGTTTCCCGAGCGGACGGTGATTTTCGCCGTGTCTACAAAGGGTGCTGCCACCTGGGACACCTCCTTCTAACCATACATTGTTTTCTCTTAAATAAAAAGCCGCAAACGGAATCCGTTTGCGGCTTCTGGATGATTACTCCGCGGCGGCCTCTTCTACAATGGAGACCTGCTTGCGGTCCTTGCCCAGGCGCTCAAACTTCACGCGGCCGGTTTTCATGGCGAACAAGGTATCGTCGCTGCCCTTGCCCACGTTGACACCGGGGTGAATGTGAGTACCCCGCTGACGGACCAGAATGTTGCCAGCCAGCACAAACTGGCCGTCACCCCGCTTCACGCCCAGGCGCTTGGCCTTGGAATCGCGGCCGTTGCGGGTGGAGCCCACGCCCTTTTTATGGGCGAAAAACTGCAAACCGATATTCAGCATCTCTTACACCTCCAAGACGGTAATATGATCAGGATATTCCTCCGCCAGCCGGACACAGTGGACCATCAGAGCCGCCAGAAGGGTCTGACAGGTCTCTTCATTGATCCCACCCAGTCCGTTGGGGAGCTTCAGGGAAATAGATGTATCCCTCTCCCGTACCTTCACCGAGGCTTCCAAACCCAGTACGTCGTTGACGGCGCACTCAGTCAGGCGGACGGCGCTGGTAAGGGCGGCACAGACAATATCCTCTCCCTGGGGGGCGTAGCCGCTGTGTCCCTGCATCTCAAAGCCGGTGAGGCGGCTGCCCTCAGAATAAAAGGTGACAGTAGTCATCAGGCCTTGATAGTACCGATCTCTACCTTCGTGTAGGGCTGACGGTGGCCCTGACGCTTACGGTAGCCCTTCTTGGGGGTGTACT
>CANDCW010000075.1 GCA_947383275.1 uncultured Bacillota bacterium | reverse complement strand
TACAAGGGCGGCATCCGTTTCGACCCCTCCGTCAACCTGTCCATCATCAAGTTCCTGGGCTTTGAGCAGACCTTCAAGGACGCCATGACCGGCCTGCCCATCGGCGGCGCAAAGGGCGGCTCCGACTTCGACCCCCGGGGCAAGAGCGAGACCGAGGTCATGCGCTTCTGCCAGGCGTTCATTACTGAGCTGTACCGCCACATCGGCCAGGATATCGACTGCCCCGCCGGCGACCTGGGCTGCGGCGGCCGTGAGATCGGCTATATGTACGGCCAGTACCGCCGCATCGTGGGCGCCTCCGAGTTCGGCGCTCTGTCCGGCAAGGCCGTGTGCACCGGCGGCTCCCTGATGCGTCCCGAGGCCACCGGCTACGGCGCTGTGTACTATCTGGTCGAGGCCCTGAAGCACGACGGCGAGGACATCAAGGGCAAGCGGATCGCCATGTCCGGCTACGGCAACGTGGGCTGGGGCATCATGAAGAAGGCCGCTGAGCTGGGCGCCAAGGTCACCTACTTCGCCGGCCCCGACGGCTACATCCACGATCCTGATGGTGTGGACACCGAGGAGAAGCTGAACTACATTCTGGAGATGCGCGCCAAGGATCCCATGCACTGCGCTCCCTACGCCGAGAAGTTCGGCTGTGAGTTCGTTGCCGGCCAGAAGTGCTGGGGCGTGAAGGACGTGGACATCTACATGCCCTCCGCCACCCAGAACGACGTCAATATGGAGTGGGCCGAGAAGATTGCTGCCTCCGGCGTGAAGTATTACATCGAGGTTGCCAATATGCCCACCACCAACGACGCTCTGGAGTTCCTGAAGAAGCAGCCCCACATTGTGGTCGCCCCCTCCAAGGCTGTCAATGCCGGCGGCGTGTCCGTTTCCGAGCTGGAGATGGCCCAGAATGCCGAGCGTCTGTACTGGACCGCTGAGGAAGTGGACGAGAAGCTGAAGGGCATCATGAAGAACATCTTCAACAACTCCGTTGAGGTTGCCGAGCGCTATGGCCTGGGTTATGACCTGGTCGCCGGCGCCAATATCGTGGGCTTCCAGAAAGTCGCCGACGCCATGATGGCGCAGGGCATCTTCTAAGAAAACCTCCGGTTTCAAGACGTGGAAGGACTGCGGGCGTGCCCGCAGTCCTTTTTCATATCAATCAGAGCGGCAAGATTTTTGGCGAAAGCACCAAAAAATTATGTGATTTTTCGTTGAAAAGCACCCTTGACAGCGGCGCATGGCGGGAATATAATGCTTGACATAAAGGCAAAGGTGTCTTTAAGGTATGAACCTTAAGGGCGCCTTTGCCTTTTAGCTTATGTTTGGGAAGGGTGCATGGAAATGTCAGAAGCAATGATAAAGCTATCCAGTTATTTCGGTACTTACACCCCCGGTGCGGATGGAGCGGTCAGCTCCTTCAAATTCGAGTATTTGACCAGCCTGGGCTTTGCGGCCATTGTCATTTTCCTGGGCCGGTACATCGTGGCCCACTCTGCGCCCCTGCGCAAGTTTGCTATTCCTGCTCCGGTGGTGTCCGGGCTGCTCTTTTCCGTTGTTGTGTCCCTGCTAAAGGGCGCGGGCGTGGTTGGGTTTTCCTTTGACGTCTCTGTGATGAAGGACCTGTGTCAGAATCTGTTCTTTTTGTGCGTAGGCTTCGGCTTCAGCACCCGGATGCTGAAGCGGGCGGGGAGCGGCCTGTGCGTTAAGATCGCCCTGGGCGTCTGCCTGATTATCACCCTTCAGGATGTGCTGGGCGTATTGGTGGGCAGGCTGGTTGGGCTTCATCCCCTGCTGGCCCTGCAGTGCTCCTCCTCCGCCATGTCGGGAGGCGTGGGCACCGCCTCCGCTTTCGGCTCCATTTTTGAGAAAATGGGGGCGCCTGAATCCGCTACCACGATCGGAGTGGCTGCGGGCACCTTGGGTAACGTAATGGGCTCCCTGATCGGCGGTCCGGTAGCCGCCTTTCTGATCAGCCGTTACCACCTGAAGTCCGACCCCAACGACAGGCCGGAGGCCATCGCTTCAGGTACTGCTCCCGAGCTGAACAACAGCCGGATGATCTCCATGTTCGCCATGTGCCTGCTGCTGGCTGCTCTGGGAATGCCCATCTACTGCCTGTTGGACAACATCCCCAAAATCGAGATGCCCAAGTTCATTGGCTGCCTCTTTGCCGGGGCCATCGGGCGCAATGTGATGGAGGCCGCCAACATTAAGTTCTACACCCCCGAGGTGGACGCCATTGAGCATATGTTCCTGGAGCTCTACCTGGCCCTGGTGCTGATGACCATCGACATCACGGCTCTGGCCCCCGTAGCGGGGCAGATGAGCCTCATTCTGGCGGCGCAGGCTGTCCTTATGGTGCTGTTCGGTATTTTCGTGTCCTTCAATCTGTTTGGCCGGGACTACGGCGCGGCGGTCATGACTGCCGGAAACTGCGGCTGGGCCTGCGGCTCTGGGCCCAACGCGGTGGCCAACGAGAAAGCGGTGATGGATCAGTACGGTTGGCATAACATCGCCTGGGTGCTTTACCCTTCCTTCGCCGTTTTGATCGACGACATTTACAATCCCATTTTCCTCTCTCTGTTCGGAGGCTTCGTGGCCTGATTTGACCCAGTTAAAGGCCGGCGGAAACGCCGGCCTTTACTTTTTGGCCAAAACCATCTATAATAGAAACGATTCGACAAAACATGACCCCTGAAAGGAGCCTGTGTTATGCTTCAAAAGCTTTCACGACTGGGCGCACTGCTCCTCCTTTTGGCCATCGTTCTCAACGCCTGCGCTGCTGTACCGGGCGGCGCGGGCTCCGCAGCTCCGCCCCCTCCGGACATAGACGTTCAGGCCCCAGACCAGAGCGAGGAGGCGGTTCCTGTCATCGTGCCGGAGCCTGAACCGGAGCCCCAGCCCGTCCTCACCCAGCAGGACGTTGAGGGCGCCCTGTCTCAGGTGATGGAGCGCTATTCCGCCGTTGGCGTGGCCGTGGCCACAGTGGAGCGGGGCCTATTGAGCCAGGCGGGCGCCTGGGGCTGGGCCGTTAAAGACAAGCGGGAGATGACCCCGGATACCAAGATCCGAATTGCCTCCATCAGCAAGGTGGTGGTGGGGCTGTGTGCCATGGCTATGAAGGAAGACGGACTGATTGACCTGGATGCCCCCATCAGCGACTACTGGGGCGCGGGAGCGGCCAACCCCTACAGCAAGGCCCAGCCTACCGCCCGCACCTGCATGACCCATACCTCTTCCGTCAAAAATCTGGACATTACCCAGGGCCTGTCCAAGCTGCGGGGCATCCTCCAGAGCAAATCCTCCTGGCGGAACATGGAGCCAGGAAACGGGGGATATTGGTCTTACAGCAACTTTGGCATGTGCATCCTGGGCACCACCCTAGAGCTGGCCGCTGGCCAGACCCTGGACGACTATCTCCAATCGCGCTTCCTGGAGCCTCTAGGGGCAAACGCTTCCTTTTTTGGCGGCCGGCTGAAAGCCGGGGAGGTGGCCGACCTTTATACCACTGGCGGGGTCTCCCGGACCGCGGCCGTCCACACTGGGCAGTCCGTTCCAACCCAGATCGGCCAGGGGGCCTCCTATTTTCCAGGCGGATACACCACCAGCGCTGTGGACATGGCTAAGCTGGTGGCTGTGCTGGCTAACGACGGGGTCTACAAGGAGCCGCTGGAGGGTGGCTTCAAGGAGACCAGGCTGCTCTCCGATGAGTCCGTTGCCGATATGGAGACGCCCCGTTTCACGGTGGATCTGGCGGACTACTCCCCCTTTGAACAGTGCCTCATTCTCCGCCGGCAGGAGGATGTGTTGGGGCAGGATATGCTTTACTACCACACCGGAAGTGCCTACGGCGTGTTCTCCCTGCTAACCTACAACCCGGAGACTAAAAACGGCGTGGTAGTCATCACCACCGGGGCCCGGCGCAACATGAACGAGCGGGGCATGTACGCCCTGTGCGCCGACCTGATGGAGATACTCTACAGTAAAATGGAGGCGAATCCAGCATGAGACGTTTCCTCTCCCTGGCCCTGGGCCTGATCCTGCTGGCAGGCTGTGCCCCGGCCCAGTCTATGGGTCCTGCTCCCTCGGAGGGTTCCCAGCCGCCGGCCCAATCCCAACCCGAACCCCCGGCCCAATCCCAACCCGAGCCGCCGGCCCCTGAGCCGGAGCCTAAACCTATTGTCTCCCGACTGATGGTGGCCGGCGACGTGATGAGCCATATGCCCCTCACCAACGACTGCTACGTGAAAGAGACTGATTCTTACGACTACGGCCATGTGCTCCGTGACGCGGCCCAGCAGCTGGCTCTGGCCGACTACGCCGTGGCCAATCTGGAAACGACACTGGCCGGGGGCCCGGAGTACTCGGGCTACCCCCGTTTCAATTCTCCGGACGGCCTGGCCTACAGCATCAGAGACGCCGGCTTCGACTTGCTGTGCACCACGAACAACCACTGCCTTGATAAGGGCGTCAGCGGCCTGAACCGCACCTTGGATGTGTTGGATGAAGCGGGCGTTCCCCATGTGGGCACCTACCGCACGCAGGAGGAGCGGGATGAGAACCAAGGCATCTACGTGGCCGATGTGGGGGGGATCTCGGTGGCGTTTCTGGCCTACACGTACGGCCTCAACGGCCACCGCCTGCCTAAGGACGGCCCATACGCTGCTAACGTGTTCAATACCGATTATTATACCAGCGTATCCAATCCGGACTACGAGCTGCTGCGGGCCGATATGGCTGCGGCCCGGGCTCTGGACGCCGACTTGATCGCCGTCATCATCCACTGGGGCTGGGAGTACCATACCAAGCAAAACCGCAACCAGGAGGAATTGGCCCGGTTCCTGGTGGAGCAGGGGGCCGGGTTGGTGCTGGGAGGCCACCCCCACGTCCTCCAGCCCTACGATATGGTTACCGTGACCGGTGCGGACGGCGAGGAGCGGCAGGGATTTGTCATCTACTCCCTGGGCAACTTCATCTCCAACCAAAACTTCTCCGACGATCGGAAGAAGGATCTGGCGACCAAGACCACGGTTATTCTGGACCTGGAGCTGACCAAATCCCCAGACGGGAACACCTCCCTCACCGATGTGCGCTATACCCCCTACTACATGCTCCACCGCAACGGCAAGCCGGTGGGCGAGCGGCGCTTCCTGGTGAATGTCAGCCAGTCCATCGCGGATTATGAGTCCGGGAACAGCGTGCTGATCGACAAAAAGTCTTACAACCAGCTCCTCCAGGCCCGGGAGCTCTGCCACGAGATTCTGGGCGGGGAGGGGGACCGCGCTTCTGAACCGTAACAGACAGAAATGCCCGCCTCTGACCTGGAGGCGGGCGTTTTTTATTCCGGCAGGAGGGTTTTCCGTTTGTGGAGGAACAGGGTCAGGGTGGTGGCGGAGGCCAGCATGTCGGCGACCGGTTCAGCCGCGTAAATGCCCATGACGCTTCCGGTAATCATCGGCAGGATGATGGCCAGAGGGACCAGCAAAATGACCTTTCGCAGCAGGGCCAGAAACAGGCTGGTTTTGGCCTGGCCCATGGACATAAAGGCGGACTGGCAGGCCATCTGCGCCCCGAATGCCCAGATGCCGCCGAAGAAAATGGGCATGACCTTCCCCACCAGCTCCACCAGCTCCCGGTCATCGTTAAAGATCAAAGCCAGCGGCTTGGGGAAGAGGGCCGTTATCGCGCAGGCGGCGATGGTCACGGTAAGGGTGGTGCGCAGAAGCAGGCGGAAAACCTGCCGCACGCGCCGGTAATTCCCGGCCCCGAAGTTGTAGCTCATAATAGGCTGGACGCCCTGGGTGATCCCCTGGACGGGCATGACCACCATCTGCATGACGCTCTGCATGACCGTAACGGTGGTCACATAAAGGTCCCCGCCGTAAAATTGCAGGCCGGTATTGAGCACCACCGTCACCAGGCTCTCAGTGGACTGCATGATAAAGGGGGCCACCCCAAGGGCGGCGATTTTTCCAACCACGGCTCCCTCCGGCCGCATATTTTTAGGCCGGATGCGCAGGCCGGACCGTCCGGAACACAGAAAGCCCACCACCCAGCAGGCGCTTACCCCCTGGGAGATAACGGTGGCCAGGGCCGCTCCTTTTACCCCCATGCGCAGCTTGAAGATAAACAGCGGGTCCAGGAGGATGTTCAGCACGGCCCCGATGAGCACCGAGCACATGGCTACCAGGGCCTGGCCCTGAGCGGTAATGTAGGCGTTGAGCCCCAGGGCCAGCTGGACAAATACAGTGCCCGCCAGGTAGATGGAGATGTAGTCCAGGGCGTAGCCGATTGTGTCCTCCGAAGCGCCGAAGGCCATGAGCACCGGCTCTTTGATGATGGAAAATACGGTGGTAAGCACGGCGGCCAGGATCAGCAGCAGGGTGGTGGAATTGCCTAAAATTTTTTCCGCCCCCTCCCGATCCCCCGCCCCCAGCCGGATGGAGGCAAGAGGGGCGCCGCCCATCCCCGCGAAGGCTGTGAAGGCCGAGATGAGCATCAGGATTGGAAAGGTCACCCCCAGGCCGGTGAGGGCGGTGCGGCCCACCTCCTCAATGTGGCCGATGTAGATGCGGTCCACAATGTTGTACAGCATGTTAATCAGCTGGGCCGCTACCGCTGGCAGGGCCAGCTTTACCATCAGCGGGCCGACGGGGGCGTTGGCCAGCGCCTCCTCGCTTCTGTGGGACTGGGACAAAGCTGCGTTCCTCCAATCAATTCTGCGCCCCCGCTCCGTTCGCGGGGGCGCGTCCGGTTTTTGACGTTAGAGGGCAGTATATCACAAATCATGAAAAAAGGAAAGAGCGAATTTCAGGGGTGGAATTAAGGATTTGCGTTATATCTTTTCAAGCCTTCGATGATATGGAGAAGAAAAATCTTGTCTTTGAAAGTTAGATCATTGATCCAGCCCTTTAATAGCCGGTCCACTTCGATTTCCTTATGTGAGATATCCTCTGAGGTATTTCGCAAAAAATAGTTTACATCAAGCTGTAATACATTTGCAATGTTAAGAAGTGTTTGGAGTTTCGGGTGCATGCGGTCTGTTTCCAATTGTGCAACGGCATTTGTCGATATATCAATTCTTTCCGCAAGTTCTGCTTGGGTAAGATTTGCGGCGTCTCTGGCTTCTTTGACTCGTCTTGCAATAAACGAATAGTCAAGTTTATACCTATACTCCATCTGCAACCCTCCTTAATACTCAAGGATATGCAATGGATCACAAAAAATAAATTTATTAATACTTTAATATAAAGATCGATTGTTACTGTATATTTTGATATAATTGAATAAAAGCGGAGGTGTTTGGTATGAAATTGTCGAAAAAGCAAGAACTTTTAGCCTTGGGTTCAGCTTTATATTTGGTAGGGCTGGAGGTGGAGGGCAACCGGGCGAAGCTGCAAGAGATTGTAGACCGGCATGAGGGGGACGAGGTTATTCCCATTACACAGGAGCTTTTGGATAAGGTGGATGCTTTTGAGAGCGCAAAACGTGAATTTGCCCGGTTAGAGAAGAAATTTTTAGAGCTGGAAAAAGAGATATAGGTATGCTGTCACAAAAGCGTCCCCCTGACAGAGCGCAAATCTCGTCAGGGGGACGCTTTTGCATATTGAGAACTGTTAAAATTTTGCTCCGCCGAACTCGGCCAATTTCAGGCCCTTGTTCCGGTCGGAAACCCACTGGATGGACCACTGAGAGGCGAACAGCAGCAGCTGGTTGCCCTTGTAATCCTCCACCAGCTTGGCGTCGTTGGGCAGCAGCAGGTCCTCCTCCTTGTAGGGGGCGGAGTCCTCCTCCTCCCGGATGATCCACCGCAAATATTCAAAGGGCAGGCCCTCCTTGTACAGCTCCACGTTGTACTCGGAGCGCAGGCGGTATTCCAGCACATCAAATTGCAGCGTGCCGACGACGCCCACGATGACCTCTTCCATACCGGAGTAAGGGGTTTTAAAGATTTGAATGGCCCCTTCCTGGGCAATCTGCTCCACGCCCTTGAGGAACTGTTTGCGTTTCATGGTGTCTATGGAGCGGATGCGCTCAAAGTGCTCGGGGGCAAAGGTAGGAATAGGGTCGAACGCGAATTTTTTCCCCGGGGCGCATAGGGTGTCCCCAATGGAGAAGATGCCTGGGTCAAAAACGCCGATGATGTCCCCAGCGTAGGCCTCCTCGATGATCTCCCGTTCGGCGGCCATAAGCTGCTGGGGCCGGGACAAGCGGATTTTTTTGTTCCCCTGGAGGTGGTAGACCTCCTTATCTGCCTCAAACTTGCCGGAGACCACCCGCATAAAGGCGATGCGGTCCCGGTGGGCCTTGTTCATATTGGCCTGGATTTTAAAGACAAAGGCGGAAAAGTCGCTGTCAAAGGCGTCGATGACCTCATCTCCGGCCTTCCGAGCCAGAGGGGCGGTGGTCATGCGCAGAAATTCCTCCAGGAAGGGCTCCACACCAAAGTTGGTCAAAGCGGAGCCGAAAAATACCGGCGACAGCTTGCCGTGGCGCACCCGGTCCAGGTCGAAGTCACAGGACGCGCCGTCCAGCAGTTCGATCTCGTCCACCAGCTGATCCCGCTTGGCCGCGCCAATGAGCTCCGCCAGGGCGGGGTCGTCGGGCTCGATCTGGGTGGCGGTGGCCGCACGGGCGTTGGTGTTGGAGGTAAAGTGGACCACCTTTCGGTTCTGCCGGTCGTATACGCCCATAAACTCCTTGCCGCAGCCGATGGGCCAGTTCATGGCGTAGGTGTCGATGCCCAGCTCGTGTTCCAGCTCCTGGCACAACTCAAAGGGGTCCCGGGCCTCCCGGTCCATCTTGTTGATAAAGGTGAAGATAGGGATGTCCCGCATGGCGCACACCTTGAACAGCTTCCTGGTCTGGGCCTCCACGCCTTTGGCCCCGTCGATGACCATCACGGCGGAGTCGGCGGCCATGAGGGTGCGGTAGGTGTCCTCGGAGAAGTCCTGGTGGCCGGGAGTGTCCAAAATGTTGATGCAGAAGCCCTCGTATTGGAACTGCATCACCGAGGAAGTCACCGAAATGCCCCTCTGCTTTTCAATCTCCATCCAGTCGGAGGTGGCGGCCCGGGTATTTTTTTTGCCTTTCACCTGTCCCGCCTGGGCAATGGCTCCGCCGTAGAGCAGAAACTTTTCCGTCAAGGTGGTTTTGCCCGCGTCCGGGTGGGAGATAATGGCAAAGGTCCGCCGGCGCTTGATTTCAGCCTCATAGTTTGACAAAAGGCCCACTCCCTTGCAGTTTTTTCGTGTTTGGCAAATTATTGTACCACAAGTCGGAAAAGGTAGCAAGAGGAAATTCGCCCCGCCTGGGCATTTTACCGGCGGGGATTGACAGAAATGGCGTAGTGGTGTAAAATAGTTTTATATGAAACAGTTTTATATAATACAAATGGGAGATGAGCGCCTATGCCGGGCGGCACGAACGGTCATCAGACCCAGCGGGAACAGATGATGCTGCTGGAACCCCTGCCACGGGTCATCACAAAAATGGCGGTCCCTTCCATCGTCGCCTTCCTGATTACCTCGATCTACAACCTGGCGGACACCTTTTTTGTCAGCGGGCTGGGAGAGAGCGCTACGGCGGCGGTGAGCGTCAACGCCTCGCTGGACCAGATCATCATGATGGCGGGCTCCATGCTGGCAGTGGGCGCGGCCAGCTACGTATCCCGGCTTCTGGGCGCCCGCAGCAAAGAGAAGGCGGACCAGGTGCTCTCCACCGCTTTTTTTCTGGCGTTTGCCTTTGGCCTGGCCGTGACCACTCTGGGAACCGCCTTTATGGAGCCTATGGTACGCCTTCTGGGCGCCACCGATACCTGTGAGCAATATGCCATTGAATACGCCACCTATGTGCTGCTGGTTGCCCCCTTCATGGCCGCGACCTTTGTAATGAATCAGTGCCTGCGGGCGGAGGGAAGTCCGATGCGCTCTATGCTGGGCATGGGGTTCGGCGGCATTTTGAACTGCTTCCTGGACCCTGTTTTCATCTTCGGTATGGACATGGGCGTGGCCGGCGCGTCTATGGCCACCGCCATTTCCAAGCTGGTCAGCTTCGCCATTCTGGTTTTCCCCTACGCGGCCCGCCGCAGCGTGCTCCGGCTCTCGCCCCGCTGTTTCCGATTCGACCGGGATATCATCGTTCAAATTGTCACGGTCGGTTCCTCTTCCATGTTCCGCTCCGGCCTGGCGGTGGTTTCCGCCATCGTCCTCAACAACATCGCCGGGGGGATCTCCGATGCGGTCCTGGCCGGAATCGGCGTGTCCAACAAAATCATGATGTTCCCCTTTGGCATTATTCTGGGGTTTGGCACGGGATTCCAGCCAGTAGCCGGCTTCAACTGGGGCGCCAAGCGGTATGACCGAGTGCAGGAGAGCTACCGTTTTGCCGCCCGGACCGCCATCCTCGGCGCCGCGGTGATGGGCCTGCTTCTGGCAATATTTGCCCAGCCGCTCATCGGCCTGTTCGCAAAGGCCGGGCACGCCCGGGAAATGCGGGAGATTGGCGCGTTGTGCATCAGGCTGCAGTGCCTGGCGCTGCCTATCCACGGCTGGGTGGCTGTGGTGAATATGCTCTGCGCGGGGCTGGGCAATGCCAAGGGGGCGCTGCTGCTGTCCACGGCCCGCCAGGGGACCTGCTTCCTGCCCATCGTGTACCCCATGTCCTGGCTGTGGGGGGCCACCGGCGCAGCCGCTGTCCAGGCAGCTGCGGACATCCTCTCTCTATTCCTTGCGCTGCCCCTGATTCACAGGGTTCTGAAACGAATCCAGGCGGCTGGCCGCGCTGAAGGAGGGTGAATACCATGGAGCAATCTGTACTGTCCAGCCTGCTGCGGATCAACCGCCACCGCAGGAGGGCCCTGAAATGTGCTTTAGCGCCCTACCAGTACGTGGGGGTTATGCATTTGATCGTCCTATACGTCAGCCGCCATCCCGGCAGCAGCCAGGAGGAGATTACCTGCTTCTATGCGCTGGACAAAGCAAGTGTGGCGCGTGATGCCAGGCGCCTGGAGGATCTGGGGCATATTGAACGGGTTGTGACGCCAGAAAACCGCCGCCAATATAAATTGTTTTTGACGGAGGCGGGCTGTGACATGATCCGGGTGATTGACCGCGCGTCGGAACAATTTCAGCAAACCCTGGCCGCTCATATCTCCGCTGAGGACTGGAAGCGGTTGGAAATTCTTCTCCGGCGTTTGGAGGAGAACGTCTGTCCTGAGAGAATGTGACCTTTGGAATCGCGTAAGCTTGCAAAGAAGGAAGCGGCGCCGCCACCCCGCGGCGCCCCATACATAGTTTGCGGGGGTATGAAATTTAAGGCGGGATAGTGCGTTAATAATCCGGT
>CANDCW010000074.1 GCA_947383275.1 uncultured Bacillota bacterium | reverse complement strand
AGTGGTCGGGAAAGCGCGCATACAAAACCGCATCCAGCAGGGTGGCCAGTAGCGGGGAGAGCAGCAGGGCGGGCAGCTTTCTTACCACCCGCCGGCCTCGCGCATCCATAATCACAAACAGATAGACCACCAGGACGGCGTGGGAGATCAGGGAAACCGTAAATTGAAACAGATAATCCTCCAGTGTGAGCATAGCGGACGCCTCCTTTCTGCGGGCTATCATACCACATGGAGGGAATCTTGTCCATGACAGGCCCAATTAGCAATATATCAATTCCTCGAAAAAATTTCCTCCACCATAACTATATTGGAGAAATCGACCTTTCCCCGGAGTACAGTAAATTTCGGCAAAAGACAACCGCATGACGTTTTCACATCATGCGGTAAATCTTTTGATAAAGAAATGTTCTTTATCAACACCACACTTTTATGTGGTGTTTCTCGCCTGCATCTTTTTTATCATCACAGGTTGGTGCGGCTGACGGGAGTCGAACCCGTACGCCCATCCGGACACAAGCACCTCAAGCTTGCCAGTCTACCAATTCCAGCACAGCCGCAAAGCACAGTCATTTTTAGACTGTTAGCTAATTATACGTTCTTAAAAGAAATTTGTCAACGGTTTTTTCAAGTTTTTTGCTTAAGGCTGATTTAGTAGGTTAAATGCAGAAAAAGTTATTTGACCTTTTTCTGCATTATTTTTTCACCAAAATGGAGGCGGAACGGGAAAAGGGGCGATTAAGTGAGGACTTTGACCCTGAAGGACCGCAGGAAAATTGAATTGACGTGGCGGTACAACGCTTCCCCGGTCAAGATTGCCGCAGAGCTGGAGATCAGCATCACATCCTCTGCTTGTCGTCGGTGGCCGGGTTGTCAATGAGGGTCCCATCCTCCCCGAAGCGGGAGCCGTGGCAGGGACAGTCCCAACTGTGCTCGGCGGCGTTGTACTTCAGGGCGCAGCCCATGTGAGGGCAGCGGGGCGCGGTGGGGGCCAGCAGTCCCAGGACGGACTCCAGACCGTTCGCCGCCAGCTGGGGGCGGAGCACTGTCCGGGAGGGGGAGAACAGCTCCGCGTAGGGATTTTTCCGTCCCAGCACCAGGTCCGTCAAAAGGGATGCCGCCGCCATGGAGGAGGTCATCCCCCACTTGTTGAAGCCGGTGGCCACGTAGAGGCCGGCTGTGCCCTTGGAGTAGGGCCCAATATAGGGCACGCCGTCCAAAGTCATACAGTCTTGGGTGGCCCAGCGGGCGGTGATCCGGGCGTCGGGGTAGTCCCGCCGGGCGAAGCGCTCCAGCTCCTGCCAGCCGCCACCCCCCTTGCCCGTCCGGTGGCTGCCGCCGCCCAGGAGTAGAAGGCCGCTACAATTTCGGAAGGACAGCCCTTTTTCGTTTTCGTCAATATACATCCCGTGGACGTCCAGGGCGTTTTCCAGAGCAAGCACGTAGGAACGGTGCTGGTACAGCTTCAGGAAGTAGCCGCCGTGCTTGTTAAGCAGGGGGAAGTGGGTGGCGACGATGATCCTGTCCGCCGAGATAGTCCCGCCGCTTGTGACCGCTTTGCCGGGGCCCAGCTCCAGGACTTTGGTGCGCTCAAGGATCCGTAAATTCTTGACGATGGCGGCGAGAAATTTCAGGGGATGAAACTGGGCCTGACGGGGAAATTTTACAGCCCCCGCCGTGGGGAAGGGGATAGGGATTTGTTCCACAAATTCCGCCCGGAAGCCCAGCCGGTCCAAGGCTTTCAGCTCACGCTCAAGCTTCCACCGTTTGTCGATAGAGTAGACGAAGGCGTCCTTCTCCTCGAAGTAACAGTCGATATCGCGGCATAGGGCGCGGTACTCCTCCAGCGCCCCCTGGTTGGCCTCCAGGTAGAGCCGGGCCCGCTCCACGCCAAATTCCCGGATCAGCTTGTCATAGATCAGCCCGTGCTGGGAGGTGATTTTCGCCGTGGTGTTTTTGGTGATACCGCTACAGATGCGGTCCGCCTCCACCAGGGCGTAGTCCACCCCTGCCTGGGCCAGTTTATAAGCGCACAAAACTCCGGCCAGCCCGCCGCCGATGATAAGGACATCGGTGTTCAGGTCTGACCGGAGGGGTTCAAATTGGGGCAGCTGTGCCGTTTTTGTCCATATGGAGTCCATCCTATCACCTCGCTGGAGTTAGGATGGCTGTGATTCCTCCAGTTTATACCTGGAACGGCCTTTATCGGAGAAGTGCAGACATTTTTCCGGGCAGGCGTCCACGCACTGTACGCAGCGGATGCACTCCGGGGAGCGGGAGATCTCCTGGCGGGAGAGGGCCGCTACGCCGGCCCGCGCTTAAAATGTTTTCTTACGTCACCGCCCATTATAAGCGGGTGGTTTTTTCTGCTTGCACTTAGCTGTATAGGCCGTGATATAGGGCATACATGGCCCGGAAGAGGCGGCGCTCCTCCTCGTCGTTCAAGTTTGTAAAGCGGCAGCCGTATTCAAAATAACCGGGCTTCCGGTCGCTGATGCGCAAAATCTGGCAGTTCAGCGCAGTATCCTTCAGCTCAAAGAGCTGGTCGATCCGGAGCAGGAACTTATCTCCCACATCCCGGCGGGCGCGGGAGCCAATACATATACCTCCCATGCTCATGTTCTTGATCTCACAGCGCTCCTCCGGGACGCCGGGACGGTCGGGCAGGGTGAAACTGCCCTCCATATTGGTCTCCACACGGATATGGGCACGGTGCTCATCCCGTTGCTCAAGTAACGACAGATGCTCTACCTGCCACAGCTTGCCGGCCCCCGCCCGTATGGTTCCTTCCAGGAGCACGGTCCGGTTCTCTTTGCTGCTGTATCCCCGCAGGATCACGTTCAACGGGTCGTCCGACCGAGTCATGAGGCTGCCGTTGGCGCCCGGCTCCAGCTGGGCGCGGTCGCCCCGCAGCTCCAACAGCCTGGCCACCAGAAAAATTCGGCCGTCGCTGCTGGTAACCTCTACCCGCATGCCGGAATAGACCTCCAGATCCTCGCGCATAGCCCGCTTATAGGCCTCATCCGCCCGTTTTTCCCACGGTTTTTTTCGGAACGCGTCAAATAGTCCCATCTGTATCCGCTCCTTTATTTCTCTCGAAGCTGTTCCATCTTTGAGGTGGACCAAACCACCTGGTTGCGGCCAAAGCGCTTGGCGTCGTACAGCATGGTATCCGCAATTTTAAGGTAAGTTTCAAAGGAATCCTCCCGCTCGGGCATCACAGTTACGCCGCCGATGCTGACGGTGACCCACGGGGATGCTTCTGGAGTGTGGGGAATGTGCAGCTGCTCCACTGCATTGCGAACCTTTTTCATCTGATTGAAGGCTTCGTTGGCATCACTGCCGATCAGGATGGCTACAAATTCCTCTCCGCCGTAGCGAGCAAAAAAGTCGGTGCTTCGCCGAAGGAGGGAGCTGGCTGTCTGAGCTACGGAGCAGATCACCTTGTCTCCGGCAGGATGGCCAAAGGTGTCGTTATATGTCTTAAATCTGTCAATGTCGAACATGCACAAGGAGATCGGCTGCTGAAACCGGATAGCCTCCTGCCACTTGCCCCGGCAGTTGGCGTCGTAGCTGCGCCGGTTGGGGACCCCGGTCATGGGGTCTATCATGGACTGATATTCCACCTGGGAGCGGTAGCGGTAGAGCTTGACATGGGTGTTCACCCGGGCCCGGACAATAGGCGGATGGTAGGGCTTGGTGATGTAATCTACTGCCCCAAGAACCAGCCCACGTTCTTCATGCTCGGTGTCCCGCAGGCTGGTGATGAGGATAACCGGGATGCGCTTGGTGACCACCTCCTCCTGCAGCTTGCGCAGCAGGTCGAAGCCGTCCATCCCCGGCATGATGACATCCAGCAGGACCAGGGAAAAATTTCCGTCCTTGGCATAGCGCAGCCCTTCCTCGGCGGCGTGGGCCACGGTAATGTCATAATCATCCTCAAGGATAGAGCGAAGCATGTCGGCTTGAACCGAGCTGTCGTCGATAACCAGAATTTTTTCCTGATGTTCCATATCTCTTCTCCTTACTGCCCGCGCTGTGAAGCAGGGGGCAGGCAATCTTGCGGAGTATTATATCAAATCTCCTTCCAAATAGGAAGACTGTTTTTGAATTTTTTCGGCTTTTTTTGCTAGTCTCCTACTTTATTTTGTCAGTAGTCCGCCCAAGTTTATGCCATCATGGCCTGGTTCAGGGCTTCCAGCAGGCGCTCCTGTTCGAAGGGCTTGTCGATAAATCCCTTGGCCCCGATGCTTTGGGATTCCTCAAAGGTGTCGTCATAGGCCAAGGAGGATACCATGATAATTCTGGCGTCCGGATGCTCCTCTAAAATAGCTTGAGCCGCTTCCAGCCCATCCATACCGGGCATAATGATGTCCATCGTCACGATGTCCGGTTTGACCTGGCCATACTGCGCTACGGCCTCCTCGCCATCCCGGCAATAGGCCGTCACCTCGTAGTCCGTCCCTTCCAGCAGCTTTTTCATCTGTACGCAGATCATTCTGGAGTCATCCACTACCATAACGCGTTTTGCCATTTTAATGTCGCCTCTTTCTTTCAAATTGAAATTTTATGAGCCGCGCTCTCTCAGAGCTGCGGAACGTGGTGCATCAACTGGGCGGATTCCAGCTGTTCATCGGCGTAGGTGAGCATGAACTGGAGCCGTTGGTCTTTGGGGGTATAGCGCCCAGGGTAAAAGACAGGTACGCTGAAACGGGCGGGAACGCTGGTGGTCCGGAACAGGACGGCGGCAATTTTTCCGCATAGGATGTTGAAATACTCCTTGCAGAAGTCTTCCAGATCCTGACGGGTGAGTTTTTCCTCCCCGAAAGCGTTTCTGGCCATGCGGGAGAGCAGGGCGGTGTCTGCGCACAGGGATAAGCTGGTGTGGACCCCTTGGGTGAAGGTAATATGTACAGTGCACAGATCTTCCCCCGGGGACTCTCCACTGGGGAAAAGCTGCACCCCCGCCGCCTGCTGCGTCACCTCCCGGACAGCCCGGTCCAGCATTTCCTCCAGCTCCAGCTGAGACATCACTTTGTTCAATGGATTCCCTCCTTTTAAACATGGGTTGCGCTTGGGGCGCGTTATAACTTAGATCAGATGGATTCCGTCGTCCGCCAGTGTGGCGGAGCAAGGTGAAACTTTGTCATCAAAGCAGTGTACTGCGTCGCCGATGGTCAGTACCGTACCAGGGAAGACGGTACTGCACTCCATGCGGCGCACGCCCGGGTCCTGGAGCTCCTCAACCCGCTGCTCCCGGTCCTTGCGTATCTCCTCCAGTTTGCCCTTGTTCAGCGTCAACTGCATCCGCAGCTTGGCCATGCGGCTGATTTTGGAGGGGCTGTCCGGCTGGCGGTCTATCCGCTCCAGGGTCCTTTCCAGCTCCTGGACCTCCTTGGTCAGCAGGTCAAAATCAAATTCCTCGCAGGGCTGGCCGCCCAGGACGATATCTGTCCGGTTGCCGACCCTGGAGCCTACCACGCCCGCCTTGACCTCGTGGGCGGCGTGGATCTTTCCGCCGATGATCTTACTGTGGCCTGACCGCACCGTTACGCCTCCGCCGCAGTATACGTCGCAGTTGATGATGCATTCTGATTCCAGGTCCATCTTGGCGTAGACGCAGCTGTTTTCCAGATATTTGGCAAAGACGCTCCGCTGGGCGCGGATGACAGCTTGGTTGTCCCCCTGGACGCCCCTGGCGACTACCAGGTCCCGCCCCGCCTCTACCGTGCAAGCCTCCACTACGCCCTGCACGGTGATGTTGCCCATGGCCCGGACGGTAAACCCGCTGCAAATGTCGCCGTGGATGCAGACGTCGCCCAAAAAATTGATGTTCCCCACAGAGAAGTCCACATTCCCCGGAATATCCAGCACGGGCTTGACCTGAAACGTGCGGCCGCTGAACTCCACATGCCCGGTGATGGTGGACACCAGAGACTGCCCGTCCTCAGAGACGGCGGTATTGCGCCCTTTCGGGACGGAGGCGGGCTTGCCGGCTTTGGCCGGAACCGCTTGATCCTGGACCGTTCTGCCCGGTTCTCCCTGTGTGGGCGGGACGATGCGGCAGATCACGCCGCCCTTTTCTACGTTGTGGATGAAGTCCAGATTGGTGTAGTCCACACGGTTATTTTCATCTACCGTCAGCTTCCGCTCCTCGGTGCGGGGAAATAGGTCTATCACCCGCCCGTCAACTCCATTGACAGCGGCTCTTCCCTGAGCCGCCAGGAAAAGCCGGAAGTAGCGCTCCGGATTTTGGGGCAGAGCCTCCAGCAGCTCCTCATCTATGCCAAAGCGCACTTGCTGTTTGGCAAGCTCCCGGTCCAGCGCTTCCCGGTCCAGCTCCCTGCCATCTCCCACCGGCGGATAGGCCAGCAGCCAGGCGGTCAGGTTGTCTTTGGACAGGAAGACGGCCACCTGGGCGTCCAGGTCGGGCAGAGAGGACTGTTCTTCCCCCCGCTTTTCCACTTTTCGGAGCTGTTCAAAACGCCCGTTAGCCGTGGAGTTGACAACCATTTGCAGGCGGAGCAGCTCCGCCTTGGCCGTCACGTCGTCCATGAGCAGGTCGGGGATCCCCTCAAAGGCCAGCTTCGGCTTGGGTTTCCAGCCCGTCTGCTCGCTGTAGACTGTCCACAGCTTAAAGATGGCGTGGCTTTGCGCCAGATCCAGCGAGTACAGAGGAGGGCAGTCGGGCGGCTGCGCTTCCGGCTGCTCCTGAGACTGAGCGGAAAGCTGCTCCTCTATTTCTTCAGGTTCGTCAGACCTCGCGCCAAACAGCCAGGACAAGAACGAGTTTTTGAATTCCATACTGCACTCCTTTCTCTGCGCTGAGGGGCTATTTTCCTTTGCTTATATTTTACCAGAGAGTGTTGGTTAAGGCAAATAGATTTTATACGGACGGGTTACTTTTATCGCGTATGGGGAATTGGCGGAAAAGCGACAGGGCACCGCTGGACAAAAGCCGGCGGTATATGTTAAAATAGGCCGGCGCTTATAGGGCGCCGTCACACCGAAATAAGGAGCATGCCGTGATGGATTACGATAAGCTGCTGAATATCTCCGTAGAGCTGGGGTGCAAACTGATGTCCAGCGGCGCGGAAATTTACCGGGTGGAGGAGTCGGTGCGCCGGCTGCTCCAGGCTTACGGTCTGGAATCCCCGGAGGTATTCGCCATTCCAAACTGTGTCATTGTAAGTATTACAACCCCGGAGGGACACCCTGTTACCAGGATGCGCAGGATCGGGAGCCACGGCACGGACATTGAGCTGCTGGAGCGGTGCAACGAGCTGTGCCGCCAGCTCTGCGTCCGCCCCCCGCTTGTGGAAGAGGCCCAGGCGGCGCTGTCCGCCCTGTCGGACCAAACGCGGCAGTACACCCCCTGGCAGGTGCTCCTGGGTTACGGAATCGCCCCCGCTTTTTTCGCCCCTCTGTTTGGCGGCGGGGCTGCGGACATGCTCAGCGCCCTGGTTGGCGGCCTGGGGGTGGGCGTTTGCCTGCTGTATGGGCGCAGGATCATTGGCACCAACAGCTTTTTCCGGACCGCCATTTGCAGCGCTGTGGCCTCTCTCCTGTCGTTGATGCAGGTGCGGCTGGGCCTGGGGCAGAGTGTGGACACCGTGACCATCAGCGTACTTATGGTGCTGGTTCCCGGCGTGGCCCTGACCAACGCCATGCGGGAAATTATGGCCGGGGATATTGTCTCCGGCCTGAGTCGGGCCGCCGATTCTATTCTGACGGCGGCCGCCATTGCCATCGGTTCGGCTGTGGGGCTGGCCATCGGCGGGATTCTTTGAGGGAGGCGCCTTATGAGTGCGATTTGGTCCAACTATATGCTGCCCTGCCTGTGTGCGTTCCTGGCCTGCGTGGGCTTTACTCTGGTGTTTAACATCCATGGCGTGGGTAAGCTGATTTGCGGGGTGGGCGGGGCTCTGGGCTGGCTGGTTTATCTGCTGGGGGGGAGTACCATTTTCGCGGCCTTTCTGTCTGCCGCGGCAATTGGGGTGTTTTCCGAGGTGATGGCCCGCCTGCGCCGCTGCCCGGTTACCGGATACCTATTGGTGGCGCTGCTGCCCCTGGTGCCCGGCGGAGGCATCTATTACGCCATGAGCTACTGTGTCGCGGGAGACATCCAGATGTTTCTGGACACCCTGCTCCATACCTTTGGAATGGCCGCGTCGCTGGCGGTAGGCGCCATGATGACCTCCTCTTTATTCCGGGCCCTTTATCCGCATCTGCACCGCCCCCAGAGACCGGGATAGCGCCCGCTGCGTTGAGAAGGAAAAGCGATCCTGGCGGAAGAGCGGGCGGTAAAATACTGTAAGATGCCCTTGCGTTTTCCCGGACAATCTTATATAATCGATGGAAGGAGAATCAAGGCGCCGGAGCGGCGGGGGGCATACGTCCGCAGGCGGAAGAGGAGGAGTGCATATGGAGGCCCAGATAGAATGGAAGGACGAATTTAACATCGGGGTGGACAGCATTGATTCGGAGCATCAACGGCTGTTCAGGATTGTTAATAAGCTGTTTCGTTTCAGGCAAGAGGAGAAGGACAGCCAGTGGACGTGCCAGGAGGGCATCAAGTATTTCAGGGGGCACACGGTTAAGCACTTCACTGATGAAGAAGCGTACATGGCTTCCATTGGCTACGAGGGACTGAAGCGGCATCAGCGCATTCACAGAAGCTTTCAGGAAAACACGCTTCCGGCGCTGGAACAGGAGCTGGAGCGGACAAATTATGCGCCGGATGCCGTGGAGCACTTCCTGGGGGTCTGTACCGGGTGGCTGATCGGGCACACGCTGACGGAGGATCAGGCCATTACGAAGGGGCATGAAAGCCTGTGGACGGGCCTGCTGTCGGGCGAAGAAGTGACGGCGATGAAAAAAATCATCGTTCAGACGCTGTTTGGTATGTTCCGCCTGGAATCCACCGTGATCAGCGACGTCTATGGCGGGGAGAAGTTTGGGAACGGCGTATATTACCGCCTGATTTACGGCTCGAATCAGGATGAGAAGCGGCAGGAGATCATTCTGATATTTGAGGAAAAGCTGCTGATTAATACGGTGGGGAAAATCCTGGGCTTTAAGACGAACAAGCTGGACACTATGCTGGTAAACGCCGCCCGCTTTACGGCCAAGCAGTTTGTAGGGCGCGTCATGGAGCAGTTCCAAACCGACGGCGAATACGAGCTGAAGGAAGAAAACCTCCTGTCCTACCAGCAGTTCAGCAAAGTATTTGAGCGGGAAAGGCTGCAGGTCAGCCTGCTGTTCAACACGGGGGGCGCGGGCTATTTTGCCTATTGTGTCTTTGCGCCCCATCTGCTGCAAAAGGGAATTGGAGTTCCCATCGAGCCCGAAAATGCCATGACCGAGGTGGAGAAGTACCTGGCCAGCCGGAAGGAGCAGGAGGCGGAGGAGGAGGCCGACAGCCGTCCTAAAATTCTCGTTGTGGATGACTCCATGACCATACGGCAGAGCATGAATCATTTGCTGGGTGAGGATTATCAGGTCTCCCTGGCGGAGTCCGGCGTTGCCGCAATCCGTTCCATCACCCTGAACCGGCCCGATCTTGTTTTGCTGGACTACGAGATGCCCGTCTGCAACGGGCAGCAGACCTTGGAGATGCTCCGCTCTGAAAAGTCCTTTGCCGATATTCCGGTGGTTTTCCTCACCGGACGGAGCGACCCGGAGCTTGTAAAAAGGCTGCTGGCCCTCAGGCCGGCGGGCTACCTGCTGAAGTACCTCAAGCCGGAGGAGATCAAGGAAAAGATAAACGCGTTTTTTGAAAAACGAAAGCGGTGACGCGCCGGAGCGCGGGGTCAACCGCCAAAAAGCCGCACAGGGATCTGCCTCTGTGCGGCTTTTTTATAGAAACAGGGCCAGGATTGATGTTATAATCCCGCAGACGCAGATGGCAATGGAGCTCATGGCCCCCTGGACGGGGCCGATTTCGATGGCGCGGGTGGTGCCCAGGGCGTGGCTGCACGCGCCAATGGCCAGCCCCTCGGCCACGGGCTCGGCGATGTGGAACAGTTTGGCAAACAGGGGGGCGAATACCGCGCCGGTGATGCCGGCCACCATGACGGCCGCGGCCGCGATGCCGGCTACACCGCCGTGGCTCTCGGCAATGCCCATGGCGATGGCGGTAGTGACGCTCTTGGGCATCAGGGAGGCGGTAAGGGCTTCGTCCACATGGAACAGCCTGCACAGGGCCAAAGTGCTGCCCACGCTGGTGAGGCAGCCCGCCAGACAGCCGGCCAGCACCGGGAGGAAGTTCTCCTTCAGGGTGGCGCGCTGGTTGTAGATGTTCAGGGCCAGCACTGCGGTGACGGGGCCCAGCATGATTTTGATCAAATCGCCGCCGGCGGAGTAGGAAGCGTAGGGAATGCGAAAGACGGCCAGCACGGCGATAATCAGCGCCACGGCGATGAGCAGGGGGTTGCAAAGCAGCAGGCCCGATTTTTTTTGCAGCCAGCAGCCGGCGCACCAGGCGGCAGCGGAGAGAGTTAGGCCGAAAAAGGGGGAGGTGAGGATTACATCAACCATGGCGACGGGCCTTCTTTCTCCGGATGAGCCATTGGACGCACCGGGCGGTAACAAAATAGACCAGCGGCGTGGTCAGGAAGCTGATAAGCAGAAAGGGAAGGAGCTGCCCCAGGATGACCGGGGCGTGCTCGATCAGCCCCACGCAGGAGGGCAGGAAAAAGAACGCCATGTTGGCCACCAGAAAGCCGCTGAGCCGCTGAATGTGCTCCGGCTTGACAACTCTGGTAAAAAGCAGCAGCACCAATAGCAGTAAAGCGATAACACTTGCCGGGAAGGCTACCGGAATCAGGGCCGCCAGTCCCTCTGAGGCCAGGCAGACGCCAAAGATGATGGCCGCTTCCGCCATGATGTTCATAGGATCACCTCGCGATGCCCCGACCGCCCCACCAGATAGTCCAGGGATACGCCGTAAAAGTCCGCGATTTGAACCAAAACAGAGGCAGTGGGTTCCCGCTTCCCGTTCTCATACCGGCGATAGGTGGTAAAACCGATCCCCACTTCGACAGCAAATTTCTCTTGAGAGAGATGATGCTCTTTTCGCAAAGCTTGAAGCCGTTCAGATAACTTTAACATTTTTCATTTACCCTCTTGACAAGTCCCGTTCGGGACACGATTGGAGGTATCACAATGGATGACCTGACGAGATGCTTGTATGAGTTTGTGTGCGCCCGCCGTTTGGGGAGCTTGTATGCGGATAAGGAATACGAAGAGTATAGCCACAGCATAAAATTACAGCAGGAACGCATCCTGAAGTGCCCGGACGCGGAGCGGCAAAGGGAACTGAGCTGCCTGATTGATGAAATGAGCTTCCGGGAAAGCGTCAAAAATGAATATCTTTTCCAGGCGGCGCTGGGCCTCGCCCGGGAGCTGAACGCCTTAACGCGTTAATCCCAGACCGCCGTGGCAAAGTAGTCCTCAGGGGTCTCTGCCCGGCGGATGAGGCGGGTGGAGCCGTCCTCCTGGAGCAAAACCTCGGCCGAGCGCAGCCGCCCGTTGTACTGGTAGCCCATGGCGTGGCCGTGGGCGCCGGTGTCGTGGATGACCA
>CANDCW010000073.1 GCA_947383275.1 uncultured Bacillota bacterium | reverse complement strand
TTGCCCACGGTGCGGGGGTGGGGCAGGGTGTCGCGGATGTTGTTGATGCCGGTGAGGTACATCACCATGCGCTCAAAGCCCAGGCCGTAGCCGGCGTGGCGGCAGGACCCGTACCGCCGCAGGTCGCAGTACCACCAATAATCCTCCGGATTCATCCCCAGCTCCCTGATGCGGCCCTCCAGAACCTCCAGCCGCTCCTCGCGCTGGCTTCCGCCGATGATCTCCCCGATGCCTGGAACCAGGCAGTCAGCGGCGGCCACGGTCTTTCCATCGTCGTTAAGGCGCATATAGAAAGCCTTGATCTCTTTCGGGTAGTCTGTAACGAAAACAGGCCGTTTAAACACCTGCTCGGTAAGGTAGCGCTCGTGCTCGGTTTGCAGATCGGCGCCCCAATCCACCTTAAAATCGAAGCTGTCGTTGTTTTTTTTCATAATTTCCACGGCCTCGGTGTAGCTCACTCTGGCGAAGTCAGAGGAGGCCACATGTTCCAGCCGCTCCTTCAGGCCCTTGTCCACAAAGGAGTTGAAGAAAGCGATTTCATCCGGGCAGCGCTCCAGCACAGTGCTGATGATATGCTTAATCATGGCCTCGGCGGTGTCCATATAATCGGCCAGGTCGGCGAACGCCATCTCGGGCTCGATCATCCAGAACTCGGCGGCATGGCGCTGGGTGTTGGAGTTCTCCGCCCGGAAAGTGGGGCCGAAGGTGTAGACATTTCCAAAGGCCATGGCGAAGTTCTCTGCGTTGAGCTGGCCGGAGACCGTCAGGCTGGTCTTTTTCCCAAAAAAGTCCTTGGACCAGTCCACCTGGCCGTCCTGGGTCCGGGGCGGGTTTTCCATGTCCAGGGTCGTCACCTGGAACATCTCTCCGGCTCCCTCGCAGTCGCTGCCGGTGATGATGGGGGTGTGGACGTAGACGAAGCCCCGGTCCTGGAAGAAGCAGTGGATGGCGTGGGCGGCCGCAGAGCGCACCCGAAACGCAGCGGAGAACAGGTTGGTCCGGGGCCGCAGGTGCTGGATGGTGCGCAGGAACTCCACGCCGTGGCGCTTTTTTTGCAGGGGGTAGTCGGGGGCGGAGGGCCCCTCCACCGCCACAGAGGCGGCTTTCACCTCCAGGGGCTGCTTCGCCTGGGGAGTGAGCACCACCTCACCCCGTACTATGAGGGCCGCACCCACATTCTGTCCGGTGATCTCCTTGTAGTTGTCCAGGGCGCCGGCGTCCAGAACAACCTGGAGGTTTTTAAAGCAGGAGCCGTCGTTGAGCTCGATAAAGCCAAACGTCTTCATATCGCGGATGGTCCGGGCCCAGCCCATCACGGTAACAGCCTGTCCGCTCAGGCGCTCTTGGCCGGCAAAAATGGCGGCAATGGTGGTTCGTTCCATGTAATCCTCTCCAAATCGTGCAAAATCCTTGGTTCTCCCGGCGCTGCCGGGCAAACCCTGTCTCAGACTCACCTATTATAATGCCTTTTTTCCCGCTTGGCAAGTAGCGCGGGAAGGTTTATTTTCGATGCGGAATCTTAGCGGTTAAACTTTGACAACCCGGTTTTCATGTGGTATACTATAGCTTGAATAATTATCCGCTCCCTTTTTGCAGGGAAGAGCTTCGCCGGCCGGACAAGGGCCTGGCCGAAGAGAGGTGAACAGTGGTGCAACACAACAAGGGGCGCGGCTCTCTCAGCAGCTGGCAGATCCTCTGGGTTCTGGCCCTGCTGGCCGTGGTGACCGCGTCGGGAATATTTATCAGCCAGCAGCTGCTGCTGGATAATGCCAGAGCAATGGGGAAGGATCTGGTAACCAGCTATTCCAAGGACGAGGATCGCAGCCTGAATGAATACAAAAATATGGTATCCTTGGGCATGGCCTATCTCAGCGACCTGAGCGCCGACGGCGCCGGCATCAATGAGATCGCCGCCTGGATAGAGGACTACTTTAATAAAAACGGCGGGCTGCTGGACATTAGCCACGCCCATGTGTGCGTGGTAGTGCAAGGCCGCCTGATTTCCAGCGACGGCTTTTCCCAGGAGAACGTGGGGGACCGGTTCTGGTATCAGCAGGCTATAGAGCGCCAGGGAGAAGTCATTTTTACCGACACCTACTTCAGCACCGTCTACAACGAACCGGTGATTGCGGTTGCCTCCGCCGATCCCGGCACCGGCAATGCCATCGCCGTTATCCTGCCCTCCGGCCTGTTCCAGAAGCACCACAGCACCCAGGACCTGCCGGCCGGAGGCGCCTATTACATCTGCGACCACGCAGGCAATCTTCTGTATTACAGCATTCCCTTTACCGCGCATATTGATGAACTTCAGGTCTATGTAAAGGACCTGTTCGACCGGGTCAACCGGGGGGAACTGGACGGCAAGAACAACTCCATCATCGGAATGCAGGGGCTCCAGCGGGGGCTGTACTACCAAAACACGGAAAATGGCTGGCTGTGCATCCTCACCGTTCCCTACGACACCCTGCTTCATGGCGTGCAGAATATCCTGCTGCTGTACAGCGCGGGCTGTGCCCTATTTCTGGTTGTAGCCGCTTTTATGTGGCTGCGGGACCGCCGGCTCAGCCGGGCGGCGCAGCGGACCGCCGAGACGGTGCAGGTACTTGGCAACATGTACTATGCCATATACCGCGTCAATGTGAATACCGGCATCTATGAGATAACCAAAGGCTCCGACTTTGCCATCCAGGAGCTGGGCGAGAAGCCCGGCGACTACAATGATCTGCTGCGGGTTATCACCTCCAGCCTGGACGATTGGACCGGAGAGGAATTTTCCAACAGCTTCTCCCTGGAGAACATCAAAAAGCAGGTAGACCAGCAGGTCCGGGACTTCGGCGGTGAGTTTCTCCGTCAATTTGGCAGTGAGCAGCGCTGGATCAGCGTCCGCCTCCTTACAGACCCGGAGCGCATCCCCAACGAGGCGGTGCTCTGTTTCCGGGACGTGGAAAAAGAGAAGGAGGAGCAGCAGCAGCAGGTCCGCCTGCTGAAGGGCGCCTTGGCCTCCGCGGAACAGAGCGAGAAGTCCCAGAAACAGTTCTTCTCCGTTATGAGCCACGACATGCGCACCCCCCTGAATATCATCATCGGCATGACCAACCTAGCCCTCCAGTCAAGCTGCAGCCGCGCGCAGATAGAGGGCTATCTGAACAAGATCGGCGCCGCCAGCCAGCAGCTCCTGGCCCTGATTAACGATATTCTAGAGATCTCCCGGCTGGAGCAGGGCAATGTCTCTATGGAAATCAAGCCCTTCGACCTGGTGGACAGCCTGGAGACCTGCCTGTCCCCCTTCCACGCCCAGGCCAAGTCCCAGCGCAAAATTTTCCGCGTATCCATTGATGTGAAGGACCGTATGATAAAGGGTGATCCCGCCCGGCTGGGTCAGATCATCAACAACCTGGTGTCCAACGCCATGAAATTCACCGGACCGGGGGACGAGCTGTCCGTCACCCTGCGGCAGATAGACGAGGGCAAACGGAGCAACTACCTCTTTGTTGTGGAGGATACCGGCGCAGGCATGTCCGAGGAATTCCTGCCCAAGCTCTTCGACCCCTATGAACGTGAAGTACGCTTTGGGGCCAAGGAGGTTATGGGCACCGGGCTGGGCATGCCGATTGTAAAAAACCTGGTCACCCGCATGGGCGGGCAGATTGCCGTAAGCAGCGTGTTGGGCAAGGGGACCACCTTCTCTGTAACCATCCCCTTCGATGCCAGCGAGGTCTCCGCCCCCGAGCCTCAGGTTGCGCCTCAGAACCCGGCTCAGCTGGAGGGCCGGAATATCCTCCTGGCCGAGGACAATCTCCTGAATATGGAAATTGCCACGGAGCTGTTGAAAATGCGGGGCGCCAACATCACCCCTGCGGAGGACGGCCGAAAAGCTTTTGAGGCGTTTCAGGCTTCCCCGCCCCACTTCTTCGATGCGGTGCTGATGGACATGCAGATGCCTGAAATGGACGGCTGCCAGTCCACCCGGGCCATCCGGGCGCTGGGTCGTCCGGACGCCAAAACCGTACCCATCATCGCCCTAACGGCCAACGCCTTCGCGGAAGATATCACCCGCACCACCCAGGCGGGCATGGACGCCCACTTGGCCAAGCCCATCAACATCGAACAGTTGTGTACCACCCTGACCAAACTGATGTCCGAGCGTGACCACGCCCGCAGCACGAAACCAATCAAAGAGGAGTGAGCACTTTGGCTCTAAAGAGAGAACAGCGGTATACCATCCTGGTAGCTGACGACTCGGAAATGAACCGTTCCATTCTGCGCTCCATGCTGGAAGAGTCCTACGACATCATTGAAGCGGAGGACGGCATTCAGGCCGTGGCCATCCTCCAGCAGAAGGAGCAGGAGATTTCCCTTGTCCTATTGGACATTGTCATGCCTAACATGGACGGATTCGGCGTTCTGTCCGCTATGAACCAGTACAACTGGATCGACAGCGTGCCTGTCATCATGATCTCGGCGGAGAGCACCCATACCTTTATCGAGCGGGCCTATGACATGGGCGTTACCGACTACATCAGCCGCCCCTTCGACATGATGGTAGTCCGCCGCCGGGTCATCAACACCATCATGCTTTACGCCAAGCAGCGCCGTCTCCAGGGGATGGTTAATGAGCAGATCTACCAGAAGGAAAAGGTCAACAACCTGATGATCTCTATCCTCAGCCACATTGTGGAGTTCCGCAACGAGGAGAGCGGCCTGCACGTTCTCCACATCCAGACCATGACTGAGATCCTGCTGAAGAGCCTGGCCCGGAAGACGAACCAGTATAAGCTGGACCGGGAGACCATCAACCTGATCAGCAACGCCTCCACCCTCCACGACGTGGGCAAGATCTGCATTCCCAGCGAAATTCTCAACAAGCCCGGCCGGTTCACCAACGAGGAGTTTGCCATCATGAAGCAGCACTCCCAGATGGGCGCGGACATGATGAAGGGAGTCCCTTTCCAGGACGAGCCGCTGGTCAGGTATGCCTATGAGATCTGCCGCTGGCATCACGAGCGCTATGACGGCAGGGGCTACCCCGACGGGCTGAAGGGCGAGGACATCCCTATCTCCGCCCAGGTTGTCGCGTTGGCCGATGTCTACGACGCCCTGACCAGCGTCCGCGTTTACAAGCCCGCCCACCCCCACGAAAAGGCGCTGTCCATGATTCTCAACGGTGAGTGCGGCTCCTTCCAGCCCCTCCTGCTGGAGTGCCTGGTAGAGAACAGCGAGATTATCCAGCGGGAGATGGCGGTGGATACCATCACCCGGGGCGACCAGCGGGTGATGGAGAATACTGCGGCAGAAATGATGCAGTACGAGGATTTGTCAACCACCGAACGCACCCTACATATTCTGGAGCAGGAGCGGGTCATCCACCATTTCTTCTTCTCCATGTCCGAACAGATCCTGTTTGAGTACACTTCTACCCCCTCCATTCTTACGCTCTCCCCGCCGGGCGCCCGGTATTTCGGCGTGGAGGAGACCACTGTGGACCCCTACCACAACAAGCGGACGCGGGAGCTTATCGACCTGGACCGGCTGGCTGAGCTGGCGCAGCTGCTGCAGAGCACGACCCCCGAGGAGCCCATGGTAGAATTTGACTGTTCCATCCAGCTCGGCGGCAGGATGCAGCCCATCCACATTACGGGCCGGGCAATGTGGTCCTCTGAGGACCCCCCCCAGTATACCGGGGCCATCGGCAAAGTGGAAAAACGCGAGGAAAAGGAGGAAATCCAATGACCATTCAAGAGTGCTACGCCGCCCTGGAGGGCGACTATCAGGAGGTGCTGGGCCGGCTGTACAGCGATGCGCTGGTACAGCGCTTTGTGGGCAAATTCCTCTCCGACCAATCCTTCCAGCTCCTGGAAGACGCCCTTAAGGCGGAAAGCTATGACGAGGCGTTCCGCGCCGCCCACACGCTGAAAGGCGTAACCCAGAACCTTAGCTTTACCAGGCTGTACCAGTCCAGCCACGAGATTACGGAGGCGCTCAGGACAAAAAATTATGATTTGGCCCTCGAACTGCTCCCCAAGGTAGAATCGGATTACGCGCAGACCGCCGGAGCGATCCGTGCCTATCAGGGAGGCTAATCAGACCAAATCCTTTGTCTTACAAGGCGCGGCTGTCTGTACAGACAGCTACGTCTTTTTTATAGCCGCATATTAACCGCCTGCCGACAATATAGATCAAAACAGGCTTTTACCATCAAATACTGCCTGCCCCACGTCATTTGACTGTAACAAGCAGAAGGAGGTACTGTCTATGCCAAATTTCACAAAAAAAGCCATAAAAGATACCTTTATTGCGCTGCTGGACGAGCGGCCTTTAAACCGGATTACGGTCAAAGACATTGTGGAAGCCTGCGGGATCAACCGCAATTCCTTTTACTACCACTTCGAGGACCTACCCGCCCTGCTGGAGGAGATCATCGCCGAACAGGTGCAGCGGCTGATCCAAAGCCACCCCACCGTGGATTCCCTGGAGGACTGCGTGGAGGCTGCGGCTGAGTTCGTGCTGGAAAAGCGCCGTGCGGTCCTCCATATCTACAACTCCATCAGCCGGGACGTCTTTGAGCGCTATTTGATGGACGCCTGCCTCTACGTCGTCAAAACCTACGTGGAGACAGATTTTTCCGGCCGCCCCGTGGACCCCCGGGACAAGGAGATCATCATCCGCTACCACAAGTGCGAGGTCTTCGGCAACGTCATCGATTGGCTGAACGGTGGGATGCAAGACGACATATCCGCCTATTTCCGTCGCATTTATCAGCTCAAACGGGGCTGGGAGGGGGAAGTCCTCCGCCGGGCCTCAGGCGAATAGAGGGGAAACGCCCCCGTGCCCATCACCGGAGCACGGGGGCGGCTGTCTGTCAGGACGCCTTGGCCGCAGGGGGAGCAGCCTGTTTATCCTTCTTGTGGAATTTGCGCTCCCTAGGCGGCGGAGCCACCCGCCAGCTCAGGCTGGTTTTGTTGAACACAGGCTCGCAGACATAGAGCACCGCCGGCATCAGGAAGATGCTCACCAGGGCGGAAACGAGCGCACCCCGGGACAGCATGACGCAGATGGAGCCGATCAGGTCGATGGAAGAGACAAAGGACACACCCAGCGTGGCGCAGAAGAGCACCAGGGCGCTGGTGACGATGGAGGCATCGGAGGATGAGGCCGCGATGCGGATGGCCTCCTCCCGCTCCTTCCCGGCGCGCAGCTCCTCCTGGAAGCGGGATGTCATAAGAATGGCGTAGTCCACCGTGGCGCCCAGCTGAACGCAGCTGATAATGGTAGGGGCGATGAAGGGAATCTCCGTGCCCAGGAAATAGCAGCAGCCCTGATTAATGAAGATGGCCAGCTCAATGGTGGCCACCAGCACCAGAGGAACGGTGATAGACCGGAAAACAAAGGCAATAATCAGGAAAATGGCGGCGATGGAGATATAGTTCGTGACCTGGAAGTCCACCGATGAGGTATCGATCAGGTCCCGGTACATGGCGCCCTCGCCGGTAATCATGGCGCCCGGGTCGTAATCGTTGAGGATCGCGGTCATCTCGTCCAGCTGGCGCGCCACCTGGCTGGTGGCCGGGGAATAGGAAGAATTGATCATCATCAGCTGATATCCATCCTGACGAAGCATATCCTTCACGTCGCTGGGGACAAAGAAGTCTGGGATGCCCGTGCCCAGCATGCTGTGGTAGGACACCACCGAGGTGATGCCAGCCAGCTCTTCCATCCGCGCCTCCAGCTCGCCCATATCCGCTGGGGAAATATCGTCCCTCAGGACCACAAAGTGGGAGGTCGCCATATCGAAATCGTTTTTTAGCTTCTCATTGCTAACAATGGAGGGCAGATCTCGGGGCAGGGAGTCGTCCAGCTTGTAGTAAATTTCCGCGTGGCGCTGGGCGTAGGCGGCGGGCAGGAACAGCAGCAGGGTGAAAACCGTTATGGGAACCTTGTGCCGGACGATAAAGCCGTTTACCTTTTCAAAGGATGGAATCAGTGTTTTGTGCTTATGCTTCCCGATCTGCTTGTCAAAAATCAGCACCAGGGCGGGCAGCACCAGAATGACGGTCGCCACCCCGAGCATCACGCCCTTGGCCATAACGATGCCGATATCCCGCCCCAGAGTCAGACGCATAAAGCACAGGGCCAGAAAGCCGGCAATGGTGGTCAGGCTGGAGCCGGACAGGGAGCGGAACGCCGCCACGATGGCCTGGGTCATGGCGTCCCGCTTGTCATCGTAGTGCTCCCGCTCCTCCTCGTACCGGTGGTAGAGGAAGATGGAGTAGTCCATTGTCACACCCAGCTGGAGGACGGCGGCGATGGCCTTGGTGATGTAGGAGATCTCCCCCAAGAAGATATTGCTGCCGAAGTTGTAGACCACCGCGATGCCGATGCTGGCCAGGTAGACAAAGGGGAGCACCGTGGATTCCAGCGTCACGGACATAGCCGCCAGGGCCAGCAGCACAGCCAGGCCCACGAAAATTGGCAGCTCGCTGTCCATCACATCCCGGGTGTCTTTAACCACCACGGAAAAGCCGGCCAGGAAGCAGTTCTCATTGCACACAGAGCGCACCTGCTCAATGGCCTCCATCGTCTCATCGGAGGCTCCGGCGTGGTCGTACTGGATGAGCATCATAGTAGCCTGCCCCGAGAAAAACATATCCCGAAAATTGGCGGGAATCATGTCCACAGGCACCTGAATGCCCACCAGATTGCTGATCCAAATGGCGCTGGACACGCCGGGTACGTCTTTGATGTCCTGAATCAGCCGGTTGGTGTAGCCCGCGGGCATGTTCTCCACAATCAGCATGCTGGTTGCCGCCATTTTGAAGGGCTCCTCCAGCAGCTGTTCCCCCTGGGAGGAGGGCAGATCCTGAGGCAAATAAGAGAGGATGTCATAATTAATCCGGGTGCCGATGTAGCCCAGTATGGCGGGAATCAGCATCAGAAGGGCAATGACCGCCACCAGCTTTGGCTTGCGGGTCAGCTTATGGGCGATTTTTTCCACCATGGGACGCGCCCTCCTTTCAGTGGAAGATGCCGGTAATGGCGTTCCAGAAGTCCTTAAACATCTGGGCCACGCGGCCCCAGAAGGTTGTCTCCGCCTTGGCCGCTGTCTGCTCCGCGTCCTGCTCCGGCTCCTCCGTCTTGATCTCCTGGGTACGGATCAGGACCTGAACGCTGGAGGGAGCGGGATTGCGGCTGTCGGTGAGGGAGACGGCCTCCGCCTCGGCGTCCATCAGCAGGATATTGTTGATGTCGCCGGTGTATTCGTGCCAGGTATCCTCAATGATGTCGTTGATGGTAAGCTTGGCCTGCTTCACATCGCCGGTGGCCTCCATGGCCTTGGCGGTCTGGCGCAGGGTGGAGGCCAGCCCCCGAAGGGACTGTCGGGTACCGGCATCCAGCTGATTGCCTGAGGTCTGCGCCAGCGACTCGGTGTCGGCCAGCATGGTCTCCAGGTCCCGCAGGGCGGCGGTAGCGGAGGTGCTCAGGCTACCCACGTTGGCGACGCCCTCCTGGAGGGTGGGCTCATACTCATTTAGAATATTGCGCAGGACATTTACCTCGGCCAGGATATTCCGGATCTTTCCGGAGGACTCCCGCAGGGCGGCGGCGGCATCCTCGGCGCTGTCCACCAGGTCAATGAGCTCCTCCACCTGGTCGCACAGGCCGGCCAGTTCGCCCACCACCACGCCGGTGGGCCGGGTGATGCGGTTGAGGCTGCGGTTCAAATCGCCCTGGATTTCATTGATCCGCTCGTTGGCCTTGTCCAGGCCATTCACAATCAGGTCCACCGCCGCGCCGCCCACGGTATTGCTCTCACCGGACCCAGCGCTTTCAGAGCCGGCGGAACTGCTGCCGGGATCCGAGCTGCCCGCAGCGGAGCCGCCATCGGGTTCCGGAACAGAGCGGGCCATTCTGGCCATGGGGCCCGGGTCCTCCCCCGGTCCGGGCTCGGCTATACCCAGCGCTTCGGGCTCTGCCTGCTCTTCGGGCTGAGCCTGGGCTTCGGGCTGAGCCTGGGCTTCGGGCTGAGCCTGGGCTTCGGGCTGAGCCTGGGTTTCGGGCTGAGCCTGGGTTTCGGGCTGAGCCTGGGCTTCGGGCTGAGCCTGGGCTTCGGGCTGAGCCTGGGCGGAGGTTTTGTCCAGCTTTCCGCTGTTGTAAACGGTCCACAGGTCGCTCATGGTCTTGGCCGTCTGGCTGTCCACACCGGGCAGCTGGCCGGCAAATTGCTGGAAGCTGAGCTTATCCTTGGCTGTGTGGAGGGCGTCCATCTGCTGGGTCTCCTTCCAGCCGGGCTGAGCCTCAAACTGCTTGTCAACGCTCTCCTTTACCGCCTTCCTGATTGCCTCCGCCTCAGGTGAATCAGGGTCTGTGTTCCCCAGATATTTTGCAGTTTCCTCCTCCAGGGTCTTGTCGTAAAGCTCCAGCGCACCGCTCATGCTGGCGGCAGTCTCCTTTGCATTCTGGTCGCCATTGAGGGTGAGCATCTTTTCAAAGAAAGCGGTCTGGTCGTCCTCCTCATAGGCGCTACCCACAGCCTTGACCTTATCCACCTGCTGTTTCAGGTCGTTTCGGCTCCCATTGCTGCTGCCGGTGCTGATGGAGGTGCTTCCCAGCGCCCGCTGAAGGGAGCGCAGGCTGCTCTTCATGTCGGCCAGGGTGCGGATCACCCGGCGCACATCTCCGGCGCCCTCTTCCATACCGGCCAGGGCCTCTTCCAGCTCAATGAGCTGGTCCTGAAGGGACACCGCTGTATCGGTCATTGCCCCCAGCACAGTCTTGGAGCTGGTGATGGTCTGGCTCAGAAGCAGGGTGCGCTGCTCCACCGGCTCCAGCAGATCGGCGATGTTGGACAAATCGCCCCGCAGCACGCCCGCGTCATCGTAGAGCTGCCCTTTGCCTGCAGAGATGGTCCCCCGGGCCACGTCCAACTGATCCAGCCCCTTGGCCGAAGCGTACAATCCGTCCTGAATCTCGTACATAGCATCCAAAAGAGCATCCAGGCTGCCGGACAGGTTCCGGTAATCCTCCTCCAGGTCATCCTTGCGCTGGCTCAGTTTGGCAATCTCCTCCAGCTGAGCCAGCGTGGCGGGCACCATAAGAATGGTCAGCCCGCTGAAGGAGAAGTCGTTACTGCCCACCCGGATGGTAAAGTGCTGTTCTTCCCCGGGCAGGCACATGAACAGTACTGTGCGCAGGTTGCCCACCAGCTGCACCTGGGCCCCCTCGGCCTCCAGGGAGAGAATGTCGTCCTCATTGAACAGGGCCATAGCCTCCAGCGTGTAGTTGTACCGGGCGTAGTCGCTGGCATGTTCATTTGGCACGATGTCCAGCAGGATCTCCACAACTCCCGTCTTTCCGGCCAGGTCCTCCGCCTTGGCGGGCACGCCATTGAGGGTATACCGAAGGGTGATCGTCCAGGGCAGGTCCTGGAAGGGCTGGCTTGTCTTGCCCTCAAAATAAAAATGGCTGGGGGCCTGGCTGAACTGGAAGGTGGTGCACCCCGCGTCTGTTGTGCCAGGGGTGGCGTCTGTAAGGTTGACCACCTGGTCGTAGGCTCCGTAGTCGGTCACCTGATTGACGCCGTTGAGGGCATAGCTCTTTACCACGCTGCCCTCCAGCAGGTTTCCGTAATAATCCAAGGTCGCGTAATATGCCTCGTCGTAAGTGGAGGCAACCCCGTCGTCAATAGAGTCGGCGGACACGGGCAGCCAGCATGTGCCCGCCATCAGCCCGGCCAACACCAAGGCGGCAACCCGTTTTTTGCGGTCTTGTTTTGCCATGAATCATTCCTCCTAAACCCATTCAGCAACTGATTCTATGCTGCCGGAGTGCTAATTTAATATTGATTTTAGCGGGAACATAAACCCGATTCAATAGGCAGACACAGTCGAATGCCTAAATTTCCAACACCCAATCATGTATTGATGAACACCTCGCCATCTTAATATGGACAATTTCGTGTCTGCCGGACCTGCTGCTATTTCAGCCCTCACCCCGTCCGGAGGTTTTGCAGCCCCGTCTACCAGCCGTCTACCAAAAAAGCCGCCAGCCGCCTGCGCCGCAGGGGCCGGCGGCTTTTCCAGTTTTTAGGACGTCTACCGAATGTCTACCGCTTTCACTTTTTTACGTCAGAGGCGGCGGTTTTTTCAGCCTTTCCACCGCTTTTTGCAACCCTGTGCCCCATGCAAGAAGCGTGACACGGGCGTGGCAGCCTCAAAAGGTAAGAATGCCTCTGTTTTTTTGGTAAAAACGCTGAATTTTTTGAGAAAAGGTTGTACTTACGG
>CANDCW010000072.1 GCA_947383275.1 uncultured Bacillota bacterium | reverse complement strand
GCCTCCTCCACCAGGCGGATCATCTGGGCCAGGGTGGTATCCTCCCCCACCCGGCTGGCCTCAAAGGTGAAAAAGCCCGACTTGTTGATGGACGCTGCCGCCACCTTGTCCCCCGGCCCCTTGTCCACCGGGAGGGACTCGCCGGTGAGGGCGGACTCGTCCACAGCGGACTGCCCTTCCACAATTGTCCCGTCCACCGGGATGGACTGTCCAGGCCGGACTACCACCCGGTCGCCCACCTGGACATCCTCCACCGGGATCTCCACCTCCGTCCCATCCCGGATGACGGCGGCTGTCTTGGGGGCCAGGTCCATCAGACGGGTGATGGCCTCGCCGGTCTTTCCCTTGGACCGGGTCTCCAGGAATTTGCCCAGCGTAATCAGAGTGAGGATCATGCCCGCAGATTCGAAATACAAGTCCATGTGGTACTTATTTACCCGATCCATATCGCCGTGGCCCAGGCCATAGCCCATTTGATAAACGGCAAATACGCCGTAGATGACAGCCGCGGCGGAGCCCACGGCGATCAGGGAATCCATGTTGGGCGCGCGATTCCACAAAGTTTTGAAACCCACTTTATAATACTTGTCGTTGATATACATGATGGGCAGCGTGAGCAGAAGCTGGGTCAGGCCAAAGGCAACCGCGTTTTCCCTGCCCAGCAGGACGGCAGGCAGGGGCGCGCCCATCATATGCCCCATAGAGATGTAGAACAACGGAATGAGGAACGCAAAGGACCAGATGAGCCTCCGCTTCATGGAGGCAAGCTCCTGGGCCATTGTGTCCTCCCGGGCCGCGACAGTCTTTTCCCCTGCTTTCTCAGGCAACGAGGCCCCGTATCCAGACTGCATTACCGCATTGATAATATCCTCAGCGGATAGGACGGCTTCGTCGTACTCCGCCGTCATGGAATTTGTCATCAGGCTGACATCCGCCGCCGTGATGCCCTCCAGCTTGCGCACGGCCTTCTCCACGTGGGCGGAGCAGGCGGAACAGGTCATTCCCGTAACATTAAATTTTTGCTTCAACATATCAATCACCAACTTTACCGGTCTCGGTTGCCACCCCCCCCGGGGTGGGGTATATCTATCATAGGACAATTCTTTCTCCTTGTCAAGCATAAATTTCCCCTGGAACACTTTTTTATGCCTGCCGCCTTACCCAATAGGCCGTGTAGGGCCGCTCCAGCTGGTATCCCAGTTTTTCCGCCAGGGACAGGGACCGCCGGTCGTGGGCGTCCCAGCCGGGGTATAGGCCCCGTTTTCGGCATTCCAGAATCAGCTTTGCCCCGCAGGCGGCAGCCAGCCCCATACGTCGGAAATCCGGCCGGGTATCGATTTCAATCTCAATCGCGCCATCGCAGACGGCGTAGGAGGCCGCCCCCGCCACTGGCATGCCGCCCTGCGTGGCCACAAAACCCAGTCCCCGTTTCAGAAAGTCCTCCTCATCCTCGAAACAGCCACACAGATCCCTGGACCACTTCTGTTCCATCAGTGTAAAGTACATCGCCTTGTTAATTTCTCTCACAGAAAATCCATGGGGAACAGCATTTGTAAAGTGAAAGAGCTTGCTAGAATTGAAACACTCCGGCGTACACCGGGCGGCGTATCGGGTAAAGGGGGCCGCTCCCTCCCCAAGGACAGCAATGATCTGTTCCCCCCATCCCTCACCACAGGGGACCAAAATGGGCGCCTCCGCCCGCTTGACCAGCTCTGGAACAGGCCTCCCCCCGAGGAAGCAAAAATCTCCAATGGAGGCCAGGGCGCTCTCCCCTCCCCAGGCAGTTACCCGGCCCATGCACCCCTGAAGGCAGGCCCTCAGCATCGGCGCGTCCCAGCCCGTAAACAGCAACTCATATTCACGCATGTCCCTATTCCCCTTTTGATGCTGCAAAAAGCGGCGCGAGGGATGCCCTCACGCCGCTTTCTGGTTTTGGAACGATTCAGTCCGTGTTATGCCCATGTGTCAAAGCCATACTGGGCGGGGGCAGGCACGGCAGCCACCATGTCGTTAATCAGGGATATGGCCTGACTCTCGGCATCGTCCATGGACCGCTTCAGCAGGCCATAGCTGTAATTGGTCTGCAGCTGAGCCATTTTCATGCCCATAATATCCTCTACCATAGACGTTCTCTCCCTTCTATGCAGTATAGGGTTGTCGCTCCAATCAGAATATCGGCAGGACTGGCCCGTTTCTTAAGTGTGACTTTTGCCGGTCAGCGAATTGTGCTTACCTGATTGGTATTGGGATCAAGGACATAAACATGTTGGGAGTCCGTGCTAATCAGATAGGTCCCCGCGATGGAGCCTGTGCTCCCCTTCTCATAGACGTTAAAGCGGCGGCACTCTATGTTGTCCACCTTTACAAAGCCGTCAATGGGGAAAACCGTATAGTCGTCCATCGAGGCCCCCGGCAGCCCCAGCTGGGCGGGCGTCATAGTCCGGAGCTGCTCCATCTGGATACTGACGTTGGAGGGTTCGGGTTGGCTTGGGCCCTCCTCTTTCTTCGGATGGGTGACGCTGCCCTCAGGCGCGGAGACGCGGACCGCAAGGTTATTGCTGGCCTGGGACCAGCCAATAACCAGCTGGAATACATGCCCCTCCTCAACAGCGGGACGCGCCAGAATCAACGCCCCCTCGGCATCCTGGAACTCCGGGCGCTCCTCTTGGATCACGTACGCCTCGTCGGTGAGGTAAAACCCCTGCTCGCTGTCCATCAGCACATCCACGTACCGATTCACTACATCAGCAAAGGTATTCAGCTCATAAATGTAGGTAAATCTGGTGTCCACATCTTCCTCTGCCTTTCCCGGACTGCGCATGGCCAGCAATTCCCCATCGCCCTCCTCCAGAATCGTATCCAGAGAAACTGTGGTGTCCTCCCCCACAGTGTAAGCCTCTACCCCCTTTTTGGGCAGGGGTTCCTCCAGCTGTTCGCTGTCATCGCCTCCGCCAATCAGGTTGATTCCGAAGCGGGGCAATACAAACATGACAACTACCGCCGCAATGGCGGCCACCAGCACCAGCGCAATAGGAATCAGGAGCAGCTTTTTCTTGCCGCCCTTTTTCTTCTTCCCGGTGGCTTCACCGTTTTCAACATTCTCCGCTTTTGTCTTCTTCCTTCTTTTCAAAACAGATCACTCCATCATTATTCCAAATATTGGATAACAACGTTATCCTGGGCGCGCAGCTCCTGACTGAACGCACACTCCTGCCCGTTGACCTGCAGCTCTACGCCCCGGTCCAGGTGTTCAAAATCGATCTCGGAGTGTTCCAACAGATCCATCACATAGTAGGGAACCCCTTCCGGTTTTCCCGGAAGAATAAGGGCCTTCCCATTCAGCATTACTTGCAGCGAGGGTCCGGTTTTGCTTTCCCGATCAGCCGGAGGCGCTGTTTTCTCCCGAAAATCAGACTGGGCCGGGTGTACTTCCGCCGGGGTTGGCGCTATCCGTGGGGCCTCCAGCGGAACAGCGAAAGCCTCGGCGGGCTTTACGTTGGGAGAAAGGGGAGATTCTGCCTTGGGAGCCTCCCGTTCAGGCCGGACGGCCGGGGGGACGGTTTGACGCTGCGGCTCCGCTTTGGGGTACTCCGGCCTATGGGCCGGACGGACAGGCCGTGTTGATGTGACAATCTGGTCACCAGTGCTCAGCCGGGTATCCAGGTCTACCAGCCGCCCGTTCACGGTGACGCCCCCGGTAAAATCCGCTCCCAGCAAATCTTTCACCGTTTTTTGCGCGGGCACCCCGGACACTGCCGGAGTAAACTCAATGCTGTCCCCGGCATAGACCACTGCGGAAGGGACGGCCTCTGTCCCGTTGAGCAGCAGAACACACGGTGACGCCGGTTCACCCCGGAACAGCATCCGCTGCCCATCCACTGTAACGCTCAGGCTCTTTCCCGTCCGCCCCAGCAAGTCAATCGAGCTGTACCCGTTCATCATCAGCAGTTCCAACACGGTAAGCGCACCGCTGCGGAAGAGCTTGGCAGGCTTGCCGTTGAGCATGATCCGGTAGCTGTCGCTAATCAGCCCCAACCCCGCAGACACCGCAATGCCCAGGGGTGTGGCCAGTTCGGGATCGTTCAGTTCATAGCTGTCGGAGAATGCGGTCATTTCATAATTGTTGCCCGCCAGAGCCACCCGGTTTTCCTCCATCTCCAGCGCCTCCGCCACCAGATCCCGAAGACCCTCCAGCTTGCTGCCGCCCCCCGCCAGAAACAGGGCCGAGGGGGCGCCGCCGTTGAGGGCAGTCACCCGCTGGGCAATTTCCTGCGCCAACATCTGAGCCGGCTGACGGACGGTTTCCCGCACCAGTTCTCCGGGGATAGACTGCTCCAGCCCCAAGACATCCCGGTAGGTAATATTCGCCGCCCCCATCTGGGTTTTCATTCGTTCCGCTGTGGCAAAGGGGACTAAAAAACGCCGCATCAGCTCTTCGGTAATCTCATCGCCAGCAATGGTAGCCATCGTGTAACCTACTACGGCGCCATCCCGGCACACCGCAATGTCCGAAGTGCCCGCTCCGATGTCGGCCAGCACCAGGTTCAGCAGGCGCAAATCAGCGGGGATAGCCGCGTTGAGCGCGGCAATGGGCTCCAGCGTCAGGCTGGCTACTTCCAGCCCTGACGCCTCCATCACAGCGTACAGACTCTCCACCACCTCCCTCGGGAGGAAGGTAGCCACCACTGTAGCCTCCAACTCCCGCCCGTTGTGGTTGCGCAGTGTGGACATAGGATAGTGGTCCAAGTGGTAACCGGCCACGGTATAACCCACCAGGTAAAATCGCCGTTCGCCCTCCTGGACCTGCCCCAGCATCGCCTCAGCCTCCGCTACCGCGCCGCTCTCAAGCCTGCCGATGGTATCGTTGGTCACACGGGTGACTTCAGGAAATTCCATGGTGTAGCTGCCCTGCTCGGTACGCAGGGCGCGGCCGGCCGCAGCCACACATACCCGTTCCAGGGCACAGTCCAGTTTTTCCTCCATGCGGTCTGTCACCCGGCGCGCTACCTTGGCCACTTGGGCGATGTCCTCAATCTGGCCATCCAGCATGGCGCGCTTGCCATGTTCTTCCTTTTCAATCGCTAAAACCTGAAAGCGCTCATCCACTACCCGGCCCGCCACTCCAATGATGCTGCGGGTCCCGATGTCCAGAGCAAAAATCAGGCCGCTGTCCTGGGGCTTTCTTTTCACCATCCAGCTGCACCTCCCATGGTCGTGAATCACGAATATGGCGCCCCGAACCGGGGCGCCATATCCATTACGGCACGCGTCTGCGGCGCCCGCTTCGTTTAATACTTGGCGCTGGAGAAGGAATCAGAACCGACGTAGCTGTCGTCATCGTCGCCGCTCCAGCTGGAAACAGGGGCGGAAGACGCCTGGGGTTTGTAGCTGTAGCCATCCTGACGCAGCTTGAACCGGGACAGCAGTTCCTTCATCAGCGCAGCCTGGCTGGACAGCTCTTCGCTGGCGGCAGCGGACTCCTCGCTGGTGGCGGAGTTAGTCTGAACCACGGCGGAGATCTGGTCGATGCCCTCGGTCACCTGTATAATGGCCTGGGTCTGATTCTCCACGGCCTCTACTACGGTCACCATCATGCCGGTGACGCCGGCGGTCAGCTCGTTGGTGCGCTGCAGGGAGTCAGTGACCTTACCAACCGCCTCAGTGCCCTCGCGGACCGCGTTAATGGAGCCGTCAATCAGATCCTTCGTAGCCTTGGCCGCTTCATCAGACTTGGTAGCCAAGTTGCGCACCTCATCGGCGACCACGGCGAAGCCCTTGCCCGCAGAACCGGCACGGGCGGCCTCAACGGCGGCGTTCAGGGCCAGAATATTAGTCTGGAAAGCAATGTTCTCAATGGTAGCAATGATCTTTCCGATCTCCTGAGAGGAGCTGGAGATGTTATCCATTGCAACATTCAGCTGCTTGACATACTCCACGCTGGTCGCCAGCTGGCTTCCAGCCTCGTGGACGGACTGGCCTGCTTCTTCGGCGGCCTTGGCTGTCTTCTTGGCGTTCTCGGAAATATCGGTAATGGTGGCGGACAGCTCCTGAACAGAACTGGCCTGCTCGGTGGCGCCCTGCGCCAGGGACTGGGCGCTGTTGGACACCTGGTCGGAGCCTGCGGCCACCTGGTCTGCAGACTGGCTGATCTGAATCAGGTCGTCGCTCATGCTACGGTTAATCTCCCTCATAGAGGTCAGGATCTTGCTCAGGGCCCCCACATACATTTTCTCATCCTTGGTACGTACGTTGAAATTGCCCGCGCCCATCTCTTCCAGCAGCCGGCAGGTGTCGCTAATCACCCCGCCCAGGACGTTCTGGCTGGTACGCAGGGCGTCGCACATCTCGCCCAGTTCGTTCTTGCCGGTGTAGTCCACAGGCACTGCCAGATTGCCCTGGCTGAAGCCCACCAGCGCATTGCGGACCTGGGTACTGGGCTCTACAATGCTCCGGATGATCTTGGTGGCCATCATCAATACCACCAGCGTAGCAACCACCATAACACCGACAATAATGGCAATGCCAATAGTAGAGGTCCGGTTCTGCTCCACAATGATATCGTCCTGTCTGGCCTGCAGATCCTCCGCCAGCTTGGTGCCGGCAGCGGCAGCCTTATCCAGCGCAGGGGCGCACGTGCTGACGATCATCTCCGCAGCCTTGTTTCGATCCGTACGCACAACAGTAGCAATCTCATTGGCCTCTTTGGACCAACTGTTCAGGGTATTGGTAAAATCGTTGAGCAGGGTACGGTCCTTCACTTCCTCAGGGTAGGCATCCTGCATATCCTGCACTCCCGCGCTGAGCTCATCCAGCTTAGTGGTAACCGTGGCGAGCTTGCTCACATCGCCGGACAGGGCCACATCCCGCAAGTAGCGGGCGGCAATATTGTAGTCAATCCGGCAGTTGGCAACCAGCGTATTGGTCCTTACATAGTGTTCGATAATATCCTGATAGGCACGCTTTTGCGAACTCATCATAAGCAACGAGGTAATGATGATTATGGCGGAAATCAGGATTGTTGTACCGAAGCCTACAATTAAGCTTTTCTTAATGGACATATTCTTGAAGTTCATGCTGCATTCCTCCCATTTTATTCCCGCGCACGCGCGGCGTGGGCCTCTTAGATTGTATTATACACCGCTTTTCCTTGGGACGCAAGAAAAAGTCAAGATTTTTGGCCATTTTTCTCAAACGTTCTGTTTTCGAAAAAAAGCCGGAAAAAACGCCTGGAATTTCCCGTGAATTTTAGACAATATCTCCGTATTTTCCGTGCTGCACGTCGCCGGCAACCCTGCCGTCCACCAGCGTAACTACCCTGCGGCGCATGATGTTGACATACTGGCTGGCGTGGGTTGCCATAACAATGGTGGTGCCCCGGTTATTCAGCTCGGTGAGCAGGTGTATCACATCCCAAATGGTATCGTCGTCCAGATTGGCTGTAAGCTCGTCCAGCAGCAGCACCGGGGGGCTGCTGATTAGGGCCCGGGCCAGTTCCACCCTGCGAACCTCGCCGATGGACAGCTGGGCGGGAAAGCAATCCCCAACCTTGGGAAGGCCCACCAGGCTCAACGCCTTTTCGGCCGCGGCCTTGCTTTTGCGCTGCATCCCGCTGGCCCGGGCGGCCACCATCAGGTTTTCCATAATGGTGCGCTTTCGAATCAGCAGGGTCTGCTGGCTGACGATCCCAAAGGTACGGGCCAGCCGCACCCGCCAGGGGCCAAAGAACCGGGCAATATTGGCGTTGTCTACGTACACAGCCCCCTCGTCCGGGGCAATCTCACCTCCGATCAGCTTGAGCATGGTGGTCTTTCCCGCTCCGCTGCTGCCGATAAGGAATACAAATTCTCCCTGCTGCACGGTAAAATCCACCTCGCGCACTGCATAGTGCTTGCGTTTATCCTCATCCTTATAAATCTTTGAAGCTTTTTCCACGCGTATTTCCGGCATTTCACCACGGCTCCTCGGCAGTTATGACGATGTGCCATAAATTATAGTTCAAAAAAATCACTTCTTGTAGTATAATCGTTTTTGAAGCACTTGAAAAGAGCGAATCTTGATTTTTTAGGGGGTCGCCGTGAAAAATTTTGAGAGGCCAGGAAAGTGGAAGCGATATATCCTCCCCGCCCTGCTGCTGGCGGCAGCCTGCATCGGGGCAGTGGAGCTGTGGGTCTGCTCTTTTCAGGCGCCCGACGTCTACGCCGCCATCACCGCGCCCGTCCGGGCGGCAGTACAGCGGGCGGGCGAAGCGGGCGAGCTGATCTGGGCCTCCCTGCAGCAGCGCACCAACGCGGCGGTGGCCAGCAGCGTCTCCCAGGTTCAGGAGGGCCTGCGGCGGCTGGATGAATACCTCTCCCGCCAGCCCGAGCCGGAGGAGCCCGGTGGGCCGTCCGAGGAGGTCCAGCTGGTAGACGACGAAGCCGTCGTGCCGCCGCCCAGGGCCCGCGCCGCCTACTCCGTCACCGCCCTGGCCGCCCGAAACGGAATGCAGTACCTCATCGGGGGCAGCATGGAGCTGGTCTACTACAACCAGACCGACCCGGCCTGGGCAGAAGAGCCCTACGGCTCCGACGTCATCGGCCGCTATGGCTGCGGACCGGTGGCCATGGCCATGGTGGTGTCCTCCCTCACTGATACCCCCATGGACCCGGTGCAAATGGCCCGCCACTGCGTGGAACAAGGCTATTGGGCCAGCAGGCACGGTTCTTACTGGTCCATTGTCCCCGGCGTAGCGGAGGATTTCGGCCTGTCCTGCACCTCTCTCCCGCCGGAGGAAACTGACAGCGAAACCATCATCCGCTTCCTGTCCACCGGGCAGCTGCTGGTGGCGCTGGTGGGTCCGGGCCACTTCACCAACGGCGGGCATTTCATCATCCTGCGGGGGATCACCCTGGACGGCAGCATCCTCGTTGCCGACCCGGCCAGCTCCGACCGCAGCCTGACCACCTGGGACCTGGATTTAATTTTAGAGGAGCTTTCCCCCAACCGCAGCAGCGGCGGGCCCCTCTGGGCCATCTCCCCCTGGCTTTCCTCATAAAGGAATCCCCCCTGCGGCGCAGGGGGGATTCTTCTATTTTCTCTGCGCATAGAAGGAATTTCCGCCGGCCAGGCGGCGGTTCAGCCGCTCGTCCAGCTCCACAATCCGTTCCAGCAGACGGCGGGCAGCCCCCGCCTGGCTGTGGAAGGCGGCCTCCTCCTCCCCCTGAGGGGAGGCCCCTTTCCGTAGCGCGGACACCCGCTCCCGGTCCTCCGGGGGCAGGCTCCCCTCTTTGGCTTCAACAGCCTGCTTCAGCTCCTCCAGCTGGAGCAGCGGCTCCTGCCGCATAGCTACCAGCATCCGAACCGACACATTGTCGTTGCGGTCCATCGCCTCGCCTATCTGCCGGGTCAGGTCTGATACCTCGGAGAGGCAGTTGTACTTTTTCCGCTCCAGCACCGTCAGGTCCAGCCAATCGCCCTTCGTCATGCCTGTTTTTCCCCGCTGTTCTTTTCGGCGGTGCGGAACGCGTCTCGCATGTCAACCAGCATGGGGCGCAGCCGGTCCAGCTCCTTCTTATTCCGCCCTAGCTTGATGCGGCCCATTTCATAGGTAAAGTAGTCGTACATCCGGGCCAGGTCATGGCTGATGGGGTACTGGCGGTCCAAGGTCTCGTCCAGGTAATCGACGATGTCAATGCACCGGTCCAAGGCCGCTTCAAAGGCCGGCCAGTCCTGCTTATCCAGAGCGATGGAGGCCAGCGTGCTCCGTTTGACCAGCTCGTCATAGAGCAGCAAAAGCAGCTCCCCTGACGTCATGGAGTTGATGGACTGCTGTTTATAGTTCTGATACCCTCTTGCGTCCATGTAGGATTATCCTTTCTCCAAAAATCAGCCGCCCATCAGGCCCGCCAGGGCGGAGCTCTGGGAGTTCATCTGGTTGATGAGCTGCTCCAGACGGGAGAACTGCTGGGTGTAGCGGTCCACCTGACTGGACAGCTTATCCTGCCACTTCTCGATCTGGGTGTTGTAGTTGTCGATCTGTTTCTGCCAGGTGTTGCTCATCAGCGACAGGGAGCTCAGGGGGCTACCGGCCTGCTGAATGAGAATGCCCTTGGGCTCGCCGGTGGTCCTGGCGTAGTTGTCCAGCTGGTTCTTCAGGTTCTGCATCACGCCGCCGTTGGTCCGGGTAAACACATCGGCCACCGCCTCAGGGTCGCTTTCCAGCATGGAGCGCAGCTTGCCCTCGTCCAAGGAAATGGTCTGAAGGCCGTCGGAGTAGCTGGTGGTGATGCCCATGGCCCGGAGCAACCCGCCGTCGTTGCCCGCGGGGGAGAAGATATCCCGCATCCGGTCATACATGCTGGACAGGGTCCGGTCGCCGAAGAGGATGCCCTGCTTGGCCTTCTCCTCGTAGCGCTCAATGGCGCTCTCGGACATGCCCTCCCGCTCATCATCGGTCAGGGGCTCGTAGTTGGCGAAGGTACCGTTGGACTTCTGGTAGGGCATGGTGGAGTAGGCCGACTTGATCTCCGACATCATGGCGTTGTAGTCCTCGATCATGGCCTTGATGGCATCCACAATCTTGTCGGAGTCGGTGGTGCTCTTAAAGGTAACGGAGTTTCTCGGCCGGCCCGCGCTGTCTACAGCGGCCTTGCCGTCGGCGTCCTCGGCGCCGTTGAAGGTGTCCTTCATGGTGATGGACAGCCCGTCGATGTTCACGGTGTTGCTGCTGCGCTTCATGTTAATGGTCTCGCCGTTAACGGTAACGGTAAACTCGGCGTCCTGGCCGGCAGTAAAGGTGCTCTTAATCTCGAACAAATCCTTGGCGATGCCGTTATTATAGCTGATATCCGACTCTTTTCCGCCTTTTGTCACGCTCAGCGTACCGTTTTCCGTCAGGGAAACCTTATAGTCCTCCGTGTCATCCGCCGGCCTTGCCGCGTTGAGGGTATCCTCCAGCTTCTTTCTGACATTTTCAACAGTTGGATTGTTCCCAACGAACTCAAAGGAAACATCTTTCCCGTCCACATTTACAGAGAACTGGCTGCCCTGAATCTGCACATTTCCGCCCAGGATATCCTGCAAATGGGCATTGGGGGTTCTGCCAGGCAATTTACCCGCGTCCGCCGTGCTTCCAAACAGCTTCTGCGCCAGGCCCGCGCCCATGTCAATCCGGCTCTCGGCGCCGGTGTCGGTGGCGCTGAACAGGAAGTTCTTGGTAGTCTGAGAATAGCTGACCTTCACGCCGGCATCTTTGTTTTTGTTGATATCGTCCATAATCTCGGCCAGGGTGCTGTTCTCGGAGTAAGCGCCAATCTGCTCGCCGTTGATGGTCAGGGCGTACATGGGCTTGCCCTTGCTGTCGGTCATCAACTTGCCGTCATCGTCCCTGGCCGGGGTCAGGCCGCTCAACCCATCCGAACCCAGCAGGTCCTTCAGTGTCTTGCCGGTGTTCAGGTAGCTGGTGGCCGCCCGCCCGATGCCAAGGGCCTCGCCCACGTCGGTGTTGACCACCAGGTTGGAGCCCTCCTGCACCTCAAACCGCAGCTTCAGCTCGCCGTTTTCCCCTTCGTTGCTCACGTTCACCTTGCCCTTGAACGCGGTCTGCAAGCTGTCTCCCAGCAACTTGGTGTAATTCTCGGCGTTATAATCCAGCCACTTGCTCTCTTTGCTGTCCCACAGCTTGTACTTGCCGTTGCTTTCGGTGATCTTGGGCATGGTAATGGTCTTACTGCTGCCATCCACGCTCAAGGTCATGGTCTTCCCGGACAGATAAGCGGCCGTGTCTTCCTCCCTGATGGTTTTGAAATTGCTCCCCAGCTTGATGGTGGAGGGCTTGGTCTCCTTGGCGTTTTCCAGCTCCTTCTCCAGCCCCAGGGTCTTGGCTACGTTGCCGCTGGCCTTGGAGATGTAGACGGCGTTGCCGCCGGAGGACTTATCTTTAAAGGTGATCTGGTTGCCGCTGGCCCGCACCTCAATGCGGTCCTCCGCCTTGGCCGTGCCGGAGCCGTTGCTGAACGTGATGGTCTGCCCCTCCAGCTTCCGGTTGATGAGCGCGGCCAGGGCCTCGCCCTCGGACATGGCCTTGCCGCCGTTCGCGGCCTTGATCTCCTCCAGGGCCTCCTTGTCGGCCACCTCGTCGAAATTCAGGGTGATGTTGTTGCCGCCGTAGGTGACAGTCAAGCTGCCGCTGAGGGCACCCAAGGTGACCTTGCCGTTCAGGTCCAGGCCCTTGGCCGCCTCAATGCTGCTGCCGTCCCCGGTTTTCAGGTTGCCGGCGGTGCGGTACTGGGCCGCCTTGGCCAGCTGCTTCACCGCATCCAGGGAGACGTCGCTGCTGGTCTTCCCGCTGGCGCTCACCCGGTCGCCGAAGATGCCCTGCGTGGTCACATTGACGGCGCCGTGAAAGAAGTTGGGTGACAGCAGGTTGGTGGACGAGCTGTAGGAGGTGTACTTGCTGCCGAAGCCCACCAGCTTGTTGATGATGCTGCGGTATGAGTCCTGCTTCCACTCGGTTTTGGTAATCTTCTGGTTCAGCTGGTTGATCTTGGTCTGGTAGCCCTTTACCAGATTTTCGATCATGCCTTCCGTATCCAGGCCGCTGGCCAGGCCGCTGATGGTATTGGCGCTGTTATACAAGCTGCTTATGGTATTGCTGCTGCTAACTCCGTTTAAAGAGGCCATATTGATCGCTCCTTCCGTTTCATATCTGTATTCCAATGGTTTTTTATTGAAAATGAACGCAAAAATACTCTGTACTTTTTTATCGGCATGTAGTATGATTAAGTTAATAGCTC